>DATEPP010000603.1:0-13028 GCA_035273165.1 Gemmatimonadaceae bacterium | reverse complement strand
GCGGCCGGCCGAAGGGCGTCGAGGAACAGCTGTCGTACACGTCGCGGGCGCGAGCCGTCCTCGAGCTCGCGATGGCCGAGGCGAGGATGGCGCGTGCCGGTACCGTAGATACGCAGCATCTTCTCCTTGGTCTCGTGCGTGAAGAACGCGGCATCGCCGCGCAGGTTCTTCTCGACTTCGGCGTCACCCTCGACAAAGCTCGCGCCGAGCTCGCCCGAATCGGCTAGGGAGTGTCGGGATTCGTCGGAGAAACGGAGCGGCTATCAGTAGCGCACAGTCTCCAACCAACGGATCGTTAGCGGCATCGTCGCGAAGGGCTGCGCTGTCTCGTCCTCGACATAGTATTTCTCCACGCCAATCTCGCGCGCCGTACGCAACACGCCGCGGTAATCGATCTGACCCGTCCCTACTGGCACCTCTGTCTCGTCGGGGTTGGCCGAGCCTGTATTGACGTTCGTCGGCGTCCCCTTCTTCATGTCCTTGAGATGGAGAAGCCGCCAGCGGGTCGGATATTTCCGTAACCAGGCGACGGGATCGGCACCTGGGCGGGAGATCCAGAAGACGTCCATCTCGAACTTCACAGCATCGTCCGCGGTCTCCCGCATGAGGATGTCCATCGGCAATGTGCCATTCGATCCTGGCTGGAATTCGTAGCCGTGAACGTGATAGAAGAACTGCAGTCCGCGCTCCTGCGCGGCACGACCCCATGCGTTGAAATCGATGGCGGCACGGTGTGCGCCCTCCTCCGTGAGCGGGCCGTCCGCATGCGGAATCCAGGCTGTCCCGACATACCTGACGCCGAGCGTGCGAGCCTCGTCCAGCACCGCCGGGAGGCTGTCGCGGAAGCGCTCGTAGCCGACGTGCATGGACGTTGCGCGGAGGCCGGCCCGATCGAGCTCCGATCGGAACTGCGCCGCTGAGAGTCCATAGGTGCCGGCCAGCTCCACTTCCTGAAAGCCGAGCGAGCGCACTCGCGCCAGCGTCCCGGGAACGTCCGTGCTGATGGCATTGCGCACACTGTAGAGCTGCACGCCGAGCGGACCCTTGAAGTCTCCGCGGAGATCGAGCTCGTGAGCGGAGCCCAGGGTGGCGTTAGGCGCGCCCGCTGTGGTGGTCGATTGCATGTGGCAACCGAGGGTGAATGCCGTAACGAGATAGAAGATGCGTCGCATCGTTGTCGGGGAGATGGCAGGGCCGTGGGCATCAGACTTCCAGACGTGAGGAAGGATATTCAAGGTCGCGCTGCCGCGCGGGAGGTGAGGCACGGTGATGAAGCTCGGAATGTGCGGTTTCACCATCGGTGCCGCTGCGTACTTCAGGCAGTTTCCGGTCGTCGAAGTGCAGCAGACCTTCTACGATCCCCCTCCGCTCGCAACGCTCGAGAAGTGGCGCCGGCAAGCGCCGGCAGACTTCGAGTTCACGATGAAGGCCTGGCAGGTGATCACCCACCTCGGCGCGAGCCCTACGTATCGCCGCCTGCGGCGACCGATGAGCGATCGTGAGCGCGCCGAAGCAGGCGGCTTTCAAACCAACGAGACGACGCTCGCGGCGTGGCGTACGACCCTCGAGGCACGCGACGCGCTCGCAGCGACTGCGATTCTCTTTCAGTGTCCGGCGAGCTTCCGGCCGACCGAGGAGAACGTCGCCGCGATGCGAAGCTTTCTGACGTGTATCGACCGTCCGGCTGGCGTTCGGCTGCTCTGGGAACCGCGCGGCAAGTGGCCTAACGACGTCGTCACGGCACTCTGCCGCGAGCTCGAGCTCGTCCACGCCGTCGACCCCTTCGTGCGACCGTCGTTGACGCCCGATCTGCTGTACTGGCGATTGCATGGCAACAAGAGCCACTACGCCCGCTACACGGACGACGAGCTCCGACAGCTCATCGACTGGCTGCCTGACGATCCGCGGATCGACACTTACGTCCTCTTCAACAACATCCCGCGGGTCAAGGACGTGAGGCGATTCGAGGAGCTCCTGGCTCGCTAGTCGAAATCCAATCCGAGGTCCATCGCCGGGGCGGAGTGTGTGAGCGCTCCGACGGAGATCCAGTCGACTCCCGTCTCGGCAATCGCGCGGACCGTCGTTAGGGTCACGCCGCCCGATGCCTCGAGAATGGCGCGGTGTCGAACGAACTTCACCGCTACCTTCATGTCCTCGATCGGCATGTTATCGAGCATGATGATGTCGGCACCGGCGCCAATGGCGTGCTCGACCTGCTCGAGGTTGTCGCACTCGACCTCGATCTTCACGCCGGGCGCGAGCTCACGGGCGCGATGCACCGCCATCGCGATGTCGCCGTCGAGAGCGGAGAGGTGGTTGTCCTTGATGAGCACAGCGGACGACAGGTCCACGCGGTGATTGAAGCCGCCCCCGGCGACGACCGCGTACTTCTCGAGGCGCCTCCACCCCGGTGTCGTCTTGCGGGTGTCGAGAATCTTTGCGCCCGTGCCTTCGACGGCAGCAACGAACTGCGCGGTGAGCGACGCGATGCCCGAGAGTCGCTGCAGGAAGTTGAGCGCCACGCGCTCGGCGGAGAGAAGCGCGCGCGCGTTGCCATTGACGAAGAGCACCGAGGAGCCGGCGGACACCTTCATTCCGTCCTCGGCGTCGATGCGGATTGCAACCTTGGGATCGAGGAGGCGGAACGCGTCCACAGCGAGGGCGACGCCACATATGACGCCTGACTCGCGCGCCACGAGTGCCGCCCGCGCGCGGCGCTCGGAGACGACGGTCGCGATCGTCGTCAGGTCGTTGAATGCGCCGTCCTCGTCGAGTGCCTCGCGCACGAGGGCATCGAGTGCCTGTTGCTTGAGCGGGAACCGCAAGGCGCCTGCGCTGTCGATTGCGGGTACGCTGAGCGGGGTTACGGTGCGAGGCACGGACCGGCGCTGAGACTGCGACTCTGACATCGGCGTGGGATTCTCCATTGAGCCCTCTCGAAGACGGCTGGCGACGTTGCGCGAGTTGTGGCGGTTACCGCTTCACTCGCCCGGGTCGACGCCGTCGGGTACTGGCGAGAGCGGTTGCTTTGCATTCCCGCCAATTGCCACCATGCGCTCGATCGCGCGGCGCGCGCGATCGGCGATTGCTGGCGGCACGGTGATCTGGTGCTGCAGGTGCACGAGTGCGGTACGCACCTTGGGCAGCGTGGTGACTTTCATGTAGGCACACGATGCGCGCTCGTTGGCCGCATGAAACCGCTTGCTCGGGTTCTCGCGACGCAGACGATGGAGGATGCCGACCTCCGTCGCAACGATGAACTCGTCGGCGCTGGAGAGAGCGGGACGTTTGATCATCCCTTCCGTGGAGAGGATCTGCACACCCTCTGGATCGATGTCGCCCGCCGACATTGCCTCGAGGACGCTCGTCGAGCAACCACACTCCGGATGAATGAGGAACTCCGCGTCGGGATGGAGCCGTCGCTGAAGCCGAATGTTCTCCGGATCGATTCCCGCGTGCACGTGACACTCGCCCATCCATACGTGGATGTTCTCACGATTGGTCATGCGGCGCACATGGGCCCCAAGGAACATGTCAGGCAGAAAAAGGATCTCCTGATCCGCGGGGATGGAATTGACGACCTCGACGGCGTTCCCGGAAGTACAGCAGTAGTCGCTTTCCGCTTTGACCTCGGCGGTCGTATTCACGTAAGCGACGACGACGGCGCCCGGATGCTCGGCTTTCCACGCACGTAGCTGGGCGGCGTCGATGGTCGACGCGAGCGAGCAGCCGGCTGCGAGATCAGGGAGCAGTACAGTCTTGGACGGCGAGAGAATCGCCGCCGTCTCGGCCATGAAATGCACGCCGCAGAAGACGATGACGTCCGCGGAGGTCTTGGCCGCCTCACGAGAGAGGCCGAGCGAGTCGCCGACGAAATCGGCGACGTCCTGCACTTCCGCCCGCTCGTAGTTATGCGCCAGGATCACGGCGTGGCGCTCGCGCGCGAGCTGCTTGATCTCCGCCTGCAATTCAGCGATGAGCTCGTCCCGATCGGCATGGGACGTCGAAGCACTAGTCATATTCGCTGAATGTAATTCGCAAGGCCGGGCCGGGGAAAAACCCGGAGAAGCTGCAAGGTTCGCGCGCGCTCTGTCATCCGGAGCCAGGCTGTGTCATCCCGAGCAAAGCGAGGAATCTGCTTTTTCTCGCCCGTCGAGGTCTCGACCGCCAAACTAAGGAAAATCTGATCACGAATTACGCGAATGAACGCGAATTTCTCCGAGGACGAAAAAGACTCCTGCGGCCTCGGTAGTGTCCGAGACTCTTGTGAACTGCACACCAGTCGAGCCCGCGATAGAAGCATCCCGAGGCAGTTCCAAAAAATCCCTGTCGTCGAGCGAGGAGCTTTCTCTCCCGAGGAGCGATTCGCGATCATTCGCGTAATTCGTGATCAGATCTTCTTGAGTCTCCTGGTTCGAGCTTTCCGTTGGGCGCGAAAGTAGTGATGCGCAACGAGATTATTGCTCGATATGCCTGCCCTGCCAGGACCTCTGCGGCTTCGGGAAGTCGGAGCGATAGTGGCCGCCTCGCGATTCCTTGCGCTGCATTGCCGCCTCGACGATGAGTCGCGCGGTCTCGACGAGATTCTGCTCTTCCGTCGCGCCCGGCGGCAGACGCTTCTCGATGTCGGCGAGCATCGTGCGCGCGGTGCGAAGTCCCTTGGCCGTGCGGGCAATGCCAGCGTACTGCCACATCAACGCACGTACCGCGTCGGCACTCACCTGCGCGGCGCCGCGATCGGTGAGTACAGGAACCTCCCAATCACCAACCGCGGGCTCGGCGCGAAGCGGCTGGATCGTCGTGACGTCGCGAGCGACCCGCTCGGCGAAAACCAATCCCTCCAGCAGGGAGTTGGACGCGAGCCGGTTCGCGCCGTGCACACCGGTACGCGCAACCTCGCCCACACCGTAGAGCCGCTTCAACGTCGACCGACCGCAGAGATCAGTGACGATGCCGCCCATCATGTAGTGCGCCGCCGGCGTCACGGGGATGAGATCGCGTCGCGGATCGATCCCCCGCGCCCGACAGATGGCGAAGATACCGGGGAATCGTTTGGCGAATCCGCTGCCGAGTTTACGCGCATCGAGGTGCACCTTACCATGTCGCTGCTCGCGGAAGATCGCGCGCGCGACGACGTCGCGCGGCGCCAGCTCGGCGAGGCGGTGTCGCTTGACCATGAACCGCTCGCCAGCGCCGTTGAGGAGAATCGCGCCTTCACCCCGCACGGCCTCGGAGATGAGCTGGAGGGGATTCTCCGGCGTGTCGAGCGCGGTCGGATGAAACTGCACGAACTCCATGTCGGCGAGCCGCGCGCCGGCGCGATGAGCAATTGCAAAACCGTCGCCGGTGGCGACGACGGGATTCGTCGTGTAGCGGTAGACCTGACCGCAGCCACCGGTCGCAAGCACGGTGACGTCGGCGATGATCTCCACGGCGCGGCCGGCGATGCTGGCGCGCACGCCGACGCACTGTCCGCGCTCGACGCGGAGGTCGAGCACGCGTGCCTTCTCGATGACGCCAACGCGGTCGCTCGCGTGCACGCGTTCGATGAGGGTGCGCGCGACCTCGGCTCCGGTCTGATCGCCGTGGGCGTGCACGATGCGATTCTTCGAGTGCGCGGCTTCACGTCCGAGCTTGAGATGACCGGCGGGATCGAGATCGAACCGCGCTCCCGCGGTCTGCAGCTCCCGAACGCGAGCCGGCCCTTCCTCGACGAGGACCTCGACCGCGGCCGCATCACACAGGGCGGCGCCGGCGGCGAGCGTATCCTGACGATGGAGCTCGGGCGAGTCACCAGCGCCGAGCGCGGCGGCAATGCCACCTTGCGCGTAGGCCGTTGCGCTGTCGAAGAGCGACCGCTTCGTCAGGAGAAGCACGTCCGCTTGCTCCGAGGCACGCCATGCGGTATGCAGCCCAGCGACGCCGCTCCCGACAACGAGAACTCGCGTTCGTAGTCGATCGGTCATGGGGAAAAGATAGTGGCGAGTGGATAGTGACTGGTGGCGGGTGCTTGGTCGCGAGGTCGGTGCCTACTCAGTGGTGAGCACTACTCTCCACTCGCCACTCGCCACTGCCAGGCCTCTTCCCCCCGCCCCGCATCGCAACGAGCTTTGCACCCATGCGAAAGCTGCTGGTGCTGCTGCTTGTTCTGGCGGTCATTCACGTTGGGTTCCTCTTCGTTCGCCCGAGCGGTGCGAGCGCAGCGCGAACGCATGCGGACGTGAACGTCGGGATCGTCTTCGACGTCGGTGGGCGCGGCGACAAGTCGTTCAACGATGGTGCTTACGTCGGCGGCATGCGCGCCGAGCGCGAGCTGGGCGCGCACGTGCGCTTCATCGAGCCCGGCGACGGCTCCGATCGAGAATCGGGCCTTCGCTTGCTCGCGGCCGAGGGGATGGACCTCGTCATCGGTGTGGGTTTCATCTTCACCGACGACATCACGCAGCTCGCCAAAGACTACCCCAAGACGGACTTCGCGGGAATCGACTTTGCTGTCAGCACCGACCGCAACGGCAATCCAATTCCGCCTCCGCCTAACGTGGCAGCATTGAAGTTCCGCGAAGAGCAGGGGTCGTTCCTCGTCGGCGCGCTCGCCGCGCTCGAGAGCAAGACGAAAAAAGTCGGCTTCGTTGGTGGCATGGACTCGCCGCTGATCCAGAAGTTCGAAGTCGGATATCGCGCGGGTGTGAAGCAGGTCTGCCCGCGCTGTACGGTTCTGGTCGGGTACGCCGGCGTGACCCCGGAGGCATTTAGAAATCCCGGCAAGGGGAAGGAATTAGCGCTCAGCCAATACGGTCAGGGTGCGGACATCATCTACCACGCGTCGGGCTCGACGGGCCTCGGCGTGTTCGAGGCGGCGCGTCAGACGGGCCATCTCGCCATCGGCGTCGACGCCGACCAGTACGCCGAGGCGCCGGGCCACGTGTTGACGTCGATGGTGAAGGGCGTGGATGAAGCCGTGTACGATATCATCAAGCTGGTGAAGGAGCACCGTTTCAAAGGCGGGATCTATCAGCTCGGCCTCGCGGAGAAAGGCGTCGGCTACGTCTACGACGCGAACAACAAGGCGCTGATTCCGGACAGCGTTCGCGCTCGCGTCGAGGCGCTGAGGGCAGACATCGTCGCCGGACGCATCAACGTACCGTCGACGAGATGACGCCGAACGCAAGCACGCCGGCCATTCGGCTCACCGACATCCACAAATCATTTGGTCCCGTGCTCGCGAATCGCGGCGCGTCGCTCGAGGTGGCCCGCGGCGAGATCCACGCGCTCGTCGGCGAGAATGGCGCTGGCAAGTCGACATTGATGCGCGTGCTGAGCGGGATGTACGCTCCCGACAGTGGCCGGATGGAGGTGGCGGACGCCGCGGGCGCGCTGAAAGACGTCACCGGATGGAGCACCGCAGCCGCGATCGACGCTGGCGTCGGGATGGTCCACCAGCATTTCATGCTCGTGCCGACGCTGACCGTAGCGGAGAATCTCATGCTTGGCGCCGAGCTCACACGAGATGGCCCGCTGCGGATTCTCGATCGTGCGCGTGCAGCCGAGCAGGTCGAGGCGTTGAGTACACGCACCGGCTTGCGTGTGAATCCAGCCCGGCGCGTTGCCGAATTGTCGGTCGGCGAGGCGCAGCGCGTGGAGATTCTCAAGGCGCTCTACCGTGGCGCGCGCACACTGATACTCGACGAGCCGACGGCTGTCCTGTCGCCGCCGGAAGTCTCCGAGCTCTGGGACGTCTTGCGTCAGATGCGGTCGCGCGGCGAGACAATTGTTCTCATCACGCACAAGCTCGACGAGGTAATGAGCATCTCCGACACCGTGACGGTGATGCGGCACGGGCGCACGATCTCGCGGCTGCGCACGGCGGAGACGACACCGCAGGAGATCGCGCGTGAGATGGTGGGCCGCGACGTTCAGCTCGCCGGTGACATGCGACGCGACGCCGTGCACGGGGATGAGGCCTGGGCCGCGGCGACGTCGCGGGACGCGACCGCGGGCGAATCGTTAGGCAGTGCCGCCTTTCCGCTGCCTGCGCTCGAGGTGAGAGGGCTCGTCGTGGCCAATGCGCGGCGGGCGGACGCGGTGCGCGATGTCAGCTTCACCATCTCGCCGGGAGAGATCCTGGGCATCGCTGGCGTCGAGGGAAACGGGCAGACCGAGCTGATCGAGGCCATCGCCGGTTTGCGGCATGTGCAATCGGGGTCGATTCTGCTCGATCATCGGGACATCACGGGCGCGAGCGTAGGCGCGCGTGGCGACGCGGGACTCTCGCACATTCCCGAGGACCGCCACGCGCGTGGCCTCGTACTGGACTACTCGATTGCCGACAATCTCATCCTCGGCCAGCAACATCATTTCGCGCGAGGTGGATTTCTCAATACGCTGGACATCGGCCGCATCGCCGGCAACGCGCGCCGGCAGATCAGCGCGTTCGATATCCGCCCCGCTGATCCGACGTTGCCGGCCCGGGCGCTCTCGGGCGGCAATCAGCAGAAGATCGTCGTCGCCCGTGAGATGGGTCGCGACTTCCGCGTGCTCCTCGCGGCCCAGCCGACGCGCGGCGTCGACGTCGGGGCGATCGAGTTCATTCACGGGCAGCTGCGCGCCGCACGCGCCGCCGGCAAGGCGATCCTTCTCGTCTCAGCAGATCTCGCCGAGGTGCTCGCGCTCTCGGACCGAATCGCGGTGATGTACGGCGGACGCTTCGTCGTCGTGCTGCCACGCGCGCGCGCGACTGAGGAGGTGCTCGGACCGTACATGACCGGGGCGGAGCACGCAGCGTGACGATGGCCTCACCGGAGATCTCGCCCGACGACGACGGCGCGCCGCGCCCAGTACCGACGTCTCGCATCGCGGCACGCGCACGCCTCGAGGAGGCATTGCTTCCGTCATTGGTCGCCCTGCTCGTCGCCGCGATCGTGGGCGACGTGCTGATCATCACCTTCGGTCAGGCGCCGGCAGCGGTATTCCGTCTCCTGCTCGACGGCACGTGGGGCAATAGTTACGGCTTTGGTCAGGTGCTCTACAAGGCGACGACGCTCACCTTTACCGGCTTGGCGATCGCGTTCGCACTCCGCGCGGGATTGTTCAATATCGGCGCGGAAAGTCAGTTGGCCGCCGGTGGCTTCGCCGCGGCAGTGGTTGGTCTTTCGCTTCCGCCAGGGTTGCCCTGGATAGTGATGCTGCCGGTGTACGTCGCCGCCGCGGCGTTAGGCGGAGGCGTCGTCGGCGGCGTTGCCGGCGAGCTGAAGGCACGCTTCGGCGCGCACGAGGTGATCACGACGATCATGCTCAACTTCATCGTGCTCGCGTTCCTCAGCTATCTGACGTCTACCTATCTCAAGGTGCCGGAGACCCTTCATACGACGGAGATCCGGAGCGGCGCCGTGCCGCGCCTCGCCGATTTTCTCGAACCGTTCCATGGCTCGGCGGCGAACCTCGTGATTGTCATTGCCGCGCTCAGCTGCGCGATCGCGTGGTGGTATCTGTTCCGGACGCGGCGAGGATTCGAGCTGCGCGCCGTTGGTCTGCAACCCGCCGCGGCGGAGTATGCCGGCGTAAGGCCGGGCGCGGTGTGGACGCGCGCGATGGCGATATCCGGCGCGATCGCGGGCCTCGGTGGACTGAACTTCGTACTCGGGTACAAGCACTACTACGAGGAAGGTTTCGCCGGCGGCTCCGGCTTTCTCGGCATCGCCGTCGCGCTCGTTGGTGGAACACACCCGTTAGGCGTCGCGCTCGCGGCGTTACTGTTCGCGACGATCTCGCAGGGTGGTCTCGCGGTGAACGCGCTCGTGCCGAAGCAGTTCGTCGAGGTCCTTCAGGCGGTCGTCATCATCGCCGTCGCGGTCTCGGTGCCTGAGGTGCGACGCCTGCTCCGCATCCGTCGCAGGGTGGGGTAATGGCCGTTCTCCTCTTTCTCGCGCAGACGTTGCGCATCGCCGTTCCGTATCTGTTCGCCGCGGCCGGCGGCGTGGTGTCGGAGCGCGCGGGCCTCATCGGACTCACGCTCGAGGGCTACATGCTGGGCGGCGCGTTCGCGGCGGCGTTGGGAAGTTACTATGGACAGAGCGCCTGGGCCGGGGTGCTCGCCGGCGTAGTCGGCGGGGCGCTGCTCGCCATTGTGTATGGCGTGAGCGCGATCCGCTTCCGCGCCGACCAGGTGGTCGTCGGGATCGCAATCAACCTGCTTGCGATTGGTGTGACGCGTTTCTTTCTCCGACTCGCATTTGGGAGCTCGTCCAATTCGCCGCGCGTTCCGGGCTTCGGCGGCGAGCAGTCGGGGAGCGGGTTCAACGCGCTCGTCAGCAATCCGATGATCTGGCTCGGCATCATCGTCATTCCGCTCATCGCGTGGATGTTGTATCGAACACCATTCGGTTTACGACTGCGAGCGGTCGGAGAGCATCCGGCCGCGGCGATATCGGTCGGCGTACCCGTCACTCGGGTGCGGTACCTCGCTGTCATTCTCTCAGGCGTGCTGGCCGGTCTCGGGGGCGTGTATCTCGTGCTCGATCAGCATCAGTTCACCGATCAGATGACGGCCGGTCGCGGCTTCATCGCCCTCGCGGCAACGATCTTCGGCCGATGGGATCCGGTGCGCGTCGGCTTCGCATGTCTCCTCTTCGCCGCCGCTGAGACGCTGCAGATTCAGCTTCAGGGCGCTCAGCTCGTTCCATCCCAATTCGTTGAGATGATTCCTTATCTGCTGACAATCATCGCGCTCGCGGGTGTCGTCGGACGCGCGGTGCCACCAGCCGCGCTCGGACGAGCACCCGAGTAGGGCTGTCAGCGTTCCGTAAGTTCAGCCCAGTCGTCGCCGCCCGGTTCAACCGCGCCAGCTTAGTTATCTGCATGGGTAAGCTCGTCGTTTTGATGATCACGGCGTTCGTGGACATGGTGGGGCTGCTGATGATCATCCCCCTCCTGCCCTTCTACGCCAAGCATCTCGGCGCCAACGGATTCGTCGTTGGCGTGCTCGTCTCGTCGTTCGCCATCGCGCAGCTGATCACGGCGCCCATCTGGGGTCGGTTTTCAGATCGCTACGGCCGACGCCCCGCCTTGCTCGTTGGGCTGAGCGCCTCGGCAATCGCCTACGTCGTGTTCGGCTTTGCCAATGCGCTCTGGCTGTTATTCCTGTCGCGGCTCGTGCAGGGCGCTGGCGGCGGTACGGTGAGCGTCATCCAAGCTTACGTCGCCGACGCGCTGCGACCCGAGGATCGCGCGAAGGGACTCGGCTGGCTCTCGGCCGCTACCAATGCTGGGGTGGCGCTCGGGCCGCTGTTCGGCTCCTTCGCGAGTCACTGGCAGCGGAGCGGTCCCGGACTCCTCGCCGCCGCGCTGTGCGTCTGCAACATCGTCTTCGCCTTCTTCTTCCTCTCCGAGTCGCGCGATATGGTGGAGGCGAAGGCTGTTGGCAGGAAGCAGATTCGATCGCGGGACGCGGTCCGGCGCGTCGTCACGCACTCGGGAGAGACGCCTTCCCGACTGATCTGGATCTACGCGATCGCCATGGGAGCGTTCACGGGCGCGAACTCGATGCTCGCGCTGTTTCTCTCCGTTCGGTTCGGCGTCACCGAGAACACGATCGGATTCTTCTATGCCTACATCGGGACGATGTCGGTCCTCACGCGCGCTGTCATCCTCGGTTGGGCTGTCGACAAATACGGTGAAGCGCGGCTCTCGCGATTTGGCTCCGCGTTGCTGGCCATCGGCTTGGCGGCGATCGCGTTCATGCATCCATTGAAGGACCCAGCAGCGCTCGCGCACACGCTTCGACTCTCCGTATGGTT
Organism: Gemmatimonadaceae bacterium; assembly: GCA_035273165.1. Classification (GTDB taxonomy): domain Bacteria; phylum Gemmatimonadota; class Gemmatimonadetes; order Gemmatimonadales; family Gemmatimonadaceae; genus AG2. Next base: position 1,236 of record DATEPP010000603.1, on the reverse strand, counting down.
CGTGGGGATCCTGCCCTATCTGCCGTTAGCCATTGCCGTGGCGCTCCTGCCTCTCGGCACAGCCTTCACCTTTCCATGCGTCACAGCGCTCCTGTCGCGGGTGACTCCCAGTAGTGATCGCGGGCTCTACATGGGAGTGCAGCAGACCTTCGGGGGCACGGCGCGGTCGCTCTTCCCCATTCTCGCCGGTGTCGCGTTCGACCGCTTCGTCGAGCTTCCCTTTCTGGTTTCCGCTGGGCTGGTCGCGGGGACGATCTATCTTGGGCTGGGCATGGAGGAGAGTATCCGGCCCAAGCCGAGTACCGAAGCCGCGCCCGCCGCGTAGGTGTAAACTCGCCGCCGCGTGTCTCTCCTCCTGGTCGGACAGTTCGATCGATCGAGGAGGACGAAAATGGGTGATGTGAGCTTTCTCACCTTCGGCGCGTCGCAACAGCACAGAGCGAGGAGAACTCGGACTCCATATTCCAGATAGATTCTTTGCCGGCTCACAGCGATCTCTCGGCGCAGCGCCGGGTACGAACTCTGCTCCCTTGGCCATCGAGCATGGCCAGGGGCAGTGAACAGCTCGATCACCATTTACGAGACCCAGGCCTGGATCGTCGGGCGTGAGTCCCCAGCATTAGGAGTAAGCCAATGCTCGCTCGCCGCACTCGCGGAGCGTTCGTTCCCGTAACTCTCGCGCTGCTCGCGTTCGCCTCGGCGTGCTCGAACGGAACCGAACCGACCAAGCCGCTTTGCGACGCGTCGAACCCGCTCTCCCTGAGCCCCGGCCAGGTGCAGACGCCGATCTCGGACGCTTGCGTCTACGTCTCCGGTGGAACTGGTGGCGGTGAGTTCGCTCTGGTGCCTTTCAACGCAGACACAGTCTACGCGCACAGCGCCTCGATCTCCTTCACTTCGCAGGGCGCCTCCGCGCCGACCTCGCCGCTGGCGAGCCGAACTTTCGCGATGGCTCCGTCGATGTCGCTCACCACGAGCGACCAGGCTTCAACGGCTCTCGGGTCCGGGAGCGACTTCGAGCTGCGGCTGCGTGAGAGCGAGCGCCGAGTCTTGACGCCGCTCATTCCGGCGGCGCGGCGCTGGTATCAGAACCGGTACAGCTCGCAGAGCGGCACGGGTCTTCGCCCGTCCTTCTCGACGGTCGCATCTGCTCCGACGGTTGGTGATCTCGTGACGCTGAACACGAAGACCGGTGCAACTCTCTCGGATGCCTGTCAGGTCCCCGATAACCGCACT
>DATEPP010000602.1:0-6603 GCA_035273165.1 Gemmatimonadaceae bacterium | reverse complement strand
CGTTGCGTTCGCGCTTCCGCTGCGCGCGTTCCCGTGGGACTATCGCGCCGTGTTCCGGGAAGGGCTGGCGCGCGTACCGAGCTCGCAGATCGTGGAGGTCGGCTATCTCGACGGCTACGACGTCAATGCGCCGCCGATGACTTTCTTCCTCTCGAAAGAGATGGACAAGCCGTTCACCCCGGATCACTCGGTCGGGTCGCTCCCCTGGTGCCCGGGGCATGCGAGCGCAGGCGGCGCCGCCGGCTATCGATTGGTCGTCGGCCCCGAGCTCCACGAGGTCGATCGGGGCGCCTTCGTGCTCACCCGTGCATGCAAGCGCATGATGGACGGCCGCGAGCAGGCGCGCGTGCGCGAGACCTTCGTTTATCTCCGCCAGCGCGATGATGACCGCTGGGAGGTGCGAAGCGCCGAGCAACATCGAGAGCGCGAGGCGACAGCGCCGATGCTGCTCACGCGGTCCGTGACCGCGGACGTGTGGCAACTTGCGTTCATCATCATGAGCGGGGCGGCGCTGGTCGCCCTACTGGTCCTGCGTCGTCGCTTCGGAACGCTGACGTGGCGCGAAGCGCTCATCGGACCGGATGATCCGTACACCGATCCGCAATTGCCGGCGAGCGACGGGCGCGTGCTTCCGCTGATTGGTGGCTGGGCCGTCGCGACCACCATCGGCTGCGTGTGGTTGACCCTCGCGGCGATCGCGTCGCCGCAAGATTGGAAGGGCGCCATGGCGATTGTGGGTGTCGCTCAGGTGATGGGCGGAGCGTGGCTTCTGAGCACGCTGCACTGGCTCGCGATGTGGAAGCTCCCCGTTCGGGGGCCGATTGTCTCGGCGACGCTGGGCGCCTGCGTGGGCTGGCTCGCGGCCGTGCTCTCGGACTCGATCCCAGGGATGAGCCAATCGGGCGCAGTCATCGGGGGTGTGATCTACGGAGTGCTCGTCGGCGTCACGAACCTGGCCCGTGCGCCCGAACGCGCGCCGGCAGCGCGTCCGCGGGCGAGATCAGCGCTTTCCCGCTGACGCGCCGCGCGTCAGGCCGTCTTCGGCTTCCACCACGCGGCATCGAGGATCGACCAGAGATGCACCAGCCATCCGAGCAGGAAGAACCATAGCACCGCCGCGAGACAGAACTGAAAGATCGCCATCAGGAGACGCCCCTGGAGCAACTGCCCGAGACCAGGGACGAAGAAGCTGCACAGCGCGGCAATGACGTTTCCAGCCGAGCCTCGACCCGACATGATTTCCTCCGTGTGGGAGCGCGCTCGACTCGGCGCGCTGACGAGCACTACGGTGCTGCGTCGGAATCGGATTCGTCGTTAGGCGCTGGCGTCGAGTCCAAGCGCCGCGCCTTCCCACCCGTTAGCACGTCGATAACGAGACGGCTCGGGGCCGTCAGAGTGAACGCGCGATATGGAAGCTGTGCCCGCAGGCCCAGCACCCACTGCACGACACCCTCGAAGTCGCAGGTCTGCGTGAGCTGGTGGAGTGGTCCGAGCGCCAGCCGGCGGTCGGGCGGCCCAGCGGTGGCTACCTGATCCGAACCGCGTGCCGCGTGGGCCTGCGCGGGACTCAGACGAACCGCGAGGTAGGCCTTCCCCGCGACGTCGACACGGTTGCCGGAGCCGCACGACGTAGGCGGTTGGTTCGTGTACGCGACCGTGTAGCCGGGCACCCGCGACTCCGCGAACTGAAAGACGACCCGCACGGCGCTGTCTCCTTGCAACGCCGTGCGAACCTCACTCAGTGTCGCTGGCATGCTGCCAGCTTCGGACGCCTGGCGACTCGTTGGCTCGACGGTTCCGATGATGCTGCCGCCTGTGGTGTCCGGCGCCGGTGCTGCCGCCGGTCGAAGTGCACTATCCGAGCGTGTGGACGCCGAGTCCTCGCGGCCACAACCGACGAACGTCAGGGCCGTGGCGAACGCCACGATGCGCGTGCCTGACGAGTAGGATCGTCTCACTTGCTCGGTCGCGCGCCGCGGCCGGCGATGGCGCGCTTCATCCAGTCGGGGGCGTCCAGAGCCTTGAGCGCCGCGAGGTCTGCCTCCTCAACGCGACGACCGGCAATCTCCCAGTCGATCACTGGCGCGACCTCCTCGTCAGTGATCTCCAGACTCGCGAGCGCGCGGTCGACCACGGGCCCTCCATCCGGGGCGGCCATTCCGAACTCCACCTCCGCCCGCCGACAGAAGCGCTCGTGCTTCGCCGCGCTCGTCGTCTCGTACTTCACGCCGGCGTTGTCGAGCCGCGCGTGCATCGCTTCGTGGAGAATCGTCGCCGCCACCTGGGTTGGCGTGAAATCGGGGTTCACGATGAACGTCAGCTCGACGAGGCAGATGCGCGTGTCGGGAAAGTACGCGCCGCGGCAGGGAAAGCGCCGCACCTGAATTCGCGCGAAATCGCGCGGCAGGCGGCGAAAGTGCCAGGGTTGGTATTGCTCGATGAGCGCGAGTGCAGCGTCCAGTCGAGCGAAGACGTGCTCGCTGTCGATGTCGGGCCGCGTGTTGATGAGCGTCACCGGCAGACCGCGGATGACGCGGTCCTCGGGCAGCTCGGCGCCCGCGCGGCGAAGAAAGGTTTTCAATACGCTAAACACGCCCCGCTCCTTCGAGGAAGGCACTCGCCTCGCGCGTCGTGGTGAAGCGTTTCGAGAGGGTCGCGCCGTTCATGTACTCCAACATGACCCGGACGATCGCCGGTTGTTCCCCGACAGGCACCTCGTTGTCCTCGTCGTCCGACATCCTTTCACGGACCGCGACGACCTGTTTCCGCGCCTTGTCGAGATCGATGCCCGAATCCGCCAGCACCTGTGCGGCTATCCCCCGTGACTCGGCGATCATCCCGAGCAGCAAATGCTCAGTGCCGATAAGAGGATGATGCAGCGCGTGGGCGGCCCACAACGTGGCCTGCATCCGCTTCGTGACGTTGTAGCCGTCTATCCGCATTCGCAGTCCGCCCGCAGAGTTAAAGTACACTAAACTCGTCATATCCCGGCGAGGAACTGCGCCGTGTCGCGTCGGTTCGTGAAGGTGCGTTTCACGACTGCGCCGTTGCTGTAGCGAAGGGTCACTTCGATAGCGGTGGGCAATTGATCCTTCGGCGGTGCGGTCGTTTCATGAACTCGTCGTTGCGCAACGTCAACGTCTTGCACGATTCGCGCTCGCCCCTGGCCGACTATGGCCAGCACCTGCTGCCGCGCGTCCTGGAGAGTCACGCCGAGCTGGTGAAGTACCTTTGCAGCGACGCCCTCTCCCTCGCCAAGGAGACCCAGCAGCAAGTGTTCCGTTCCCACATACGAGTGGTTCATCTCGCGGGCCTCTCTCATGGAGAGCTCGAGGACCTTCTTTGACCGAGTGGAATACGGCGCATCCGGACCGCGCGTCGGCTCGGCTGGGCTGCTCTCGATGGTGCTCATCACCAACTCGGCGGCATGCCCGAGATCGACATACAGGTTCGTGAGCACCACGGCGCCCACGCCATCGCTCTTCATCAGAGCGAGCAGAATGTGTTCGGTGCAGACGTACTCGTGGCCCAACGCCCAGGCGCGTTCTCGTGCAGCGGCGAGCGTATGTCGTACTCGCTCCGTGAAGTTGTAGCCATTCATATATCGCGATTCAGCAGCCGGCGCCGTCTACTCGCGCCAGATCGGTCGCGCTGCGCCGCCCGCGTCCTCGTAGAACTTGATCGCGCCCGGGACCTCTGCCTTCGCCACGAGAATGATCTGGCCCAGGTGAAGGGCGAAGTGTTGCACCACCTGATAGATCGCCTCGAGCACGGTCACATCGCGCGCCTGGACTCGCCGCCGGTCGGTGAGCTGCTCGGGACGAAGCCGAACCAGCACCGCGTCAGCCTCATCGAGCGTCTGCTCGAGACGACCGAGCAGCTCTTCGGCCGACGCACTCTCGCGCGCCGCAAACTCGCCAGCCCGATTCCGCACGTCCATCGCGCCGCCGACCCCGCCGACGATCCACTGGCGCACATTGCCCTCGAGATGCATCAGCAGATTGCCGACGCTGTTCGCCTGCTCGTTAGGCCGCCACCAGAGGAGCTCGGGGGGAAGGGCGCGGACCGTCTTCCGCAGCTTGATCCGGTATTCCTCATTCAGGTAGCCGCGGGACCAGGAGATAAAATTTGCGCCAGCGTCCATGATTCCTCTCGGTTGTCAGCCAGATGCGTTCTCGCCCGAAATCACGCCTCACCGCTCCACGCGCTCGGCGTCGCGCAGCGCGGCATCGGCCATCTCGAGGTTGACGTGCGACACCAGCTCCCGCGCGATGCCCCAGTCGCCTCTCGTTATGCGGAGCAGGACGCGACCGCCGGAGGCCGTGGGAACGAGATCGAGCGGCCCGATGCCCGTCGTCCGGAGCTCGATGTACGGCTTCCACCAGCGTCCGCGGACCTCGAGCCGCGCGATGCGTGCCACCGGAAGCACCAGCCGCTGCGCCGGAACGGACTGGCGCAGGTTGCGCACGTTGCCGCCATGAATCTCCGTGATCTCCACGCTCCCAGACCATTCGAGCGTCAGCCGGTCGCCTTCCAGCCTCGCGATGCCACGCACCTGGAATTCCTTCGACTGTACCCGCCCGCGCTCGATGTTCGTCTCCTTCGGCTGGACGAGGAAGAATGGCACGGCGAGAATCGGCATCAGTCCACGCGCTCGCGACGGCGCCGGTGGCTCGCTGGTGAGACATCGATTGCCAGCGCGATCACCAACCCGATCACCGGCCACAGCGTCCACTGTCCCCCGAACCAGTGGATTACGGCCGTATACCAGAGCAACGTCGTCGGCAGAAAGATGAAGCCGAGGACCGGATACAGCAGCGACGGGAACAGTCCGTTGAACCAGGTCGTGAGAAAGTACAGACACACGATCAGGAGCCGTGGCGTCGCGAGCGCGAGCAGAGCGAGGAGGCAGGGCATGGGCGGTTGATTGCGGGTGAATGGCCGATCGCTGGTTCGACGCCCCTCTACTTCGGAATTCTGGACAGTGCGACGGCGTGCGGGAAGTGGCCGGTCGCTTGCGCGGGGCGCGAGACATCTGCTTCTTCGGGGACATGACGACCGTACGTGTCTTTGCCGCGCTCGTTGCAGTGACCTCGGTGGCGCAGTTCGACTGCTTCCCACGGATGAACCGGCTGCCAGCCGGAGTCTATCAGGTAACGGCAGTGCGATTCGCGACTGAGCCCAGCTATCCGACGCGCTTCCTCGTCGCCGGCGCGGACTCGACCCGCCGCACTCCGCTCGCGTTCACCGTCTGGCTCTTGCAGGGCGGCGACCGCGTCATTCTCATGGACGCCGGCTTCTACCGCCAGAAGTTCATCGATCGCTGGAAGCCGGCGAATTACGTCCGGCCGAGCGAGGCGCTCGAGGCGAATGGAATCAAGCCGGAGCAGGTCAGCGATATCGTGATCTCGCACATCCACTGGGATCACCTCGATGGCGTCGACCTCTTTCCACGCGCACGCATCTGGCTGCAGCGTGCCGAATTCGAGCACTACACGAACGACAGTGGCGCCGTGCTCGATCGCGCGATCGATCCTGATGACGCGAAGATGCTCGCGTCACTTCGCGCCGCTGGTCGCGTGCGACTCATCGATGGCGACTCGGTGACGATCATGCCAGGGATCACGGTCTTCACCGGGGGAAAGCACACGTTCGCTTCGCAGTACGCCGCGGTGAAGGCAGATCTCGGCAATGACCTCATCGGAACAATCGTGCTCGCGAGCGACAACGTCTATCTCTACGAAAACCTCGAGCAGCATCGGCCGATCACGCAGTCGCTCGACACCCTCTCGAATCTGCGTGCGCAGGATCGCATGCGACGTCTCGCGTCGGATCCGCGGCTCATCGTGCCAGGTCACGACGTCGAAGTCTTCACGCGCTTTCCAAAGCCCGGGCACGGGGTCGCGCACATCGAATGAAGATCCAGTTCCTGCTCGTTCCATACGACTCGGGCCGTCGCGAATGGCGCATGGGTCGCGGACCGTCGTATCTCCTGCGCCACGGTGTGGGAAGCAGCATTCGCGCGCTCGGCCATGAGGTCGACGCCGAGTACGTCGAGCCGGGTGGTGTGCAGGCGCCGAACCCGCCAGCATCGACCGAGATCGCGACGAGCTTCTCGCTCTATCGCGAGGTCGCGGAGCGCACCCGCACCGCTCGGGAGAACGGTGCGCTGCCGATCATTCTCGGCGGCAACTGCGGTGTATCGTTAGGCGCGGTGGCATCGCTCGTCTCGCGCCGGCAGATTCTGTCGGTCGGCGATGGCGAGGCGAATTATCCCGAGCTCGAGGACGTCGGCGTGCTCTGGCTGGACGCGCACGGCGATTTCAACACACCGGAGACGACCCGCAGCGGCTTCCTCGACGGAATGTCGCTGGCGATGCTCACCGGCCGCTGCTGGTACACTCTTGGCCGCGGCATCCCCGGCTTTCGGCCCGTAGCGGAGCGCCACATCCTGCTTGGCGGTGTGCGCGAGCTGGATCCGGCGGAGGACGATCTGCTCCGGGAATCGGAGCTGCTGGTCGCGCGCGGCGCGTCGCGTCATCCAACCCGACTCGGCGAGCAGATCGGCGAGGGATTGGAAGAGCTCCGCCGCCGCGTTCGGCG
>DATEPP010000601.1:0-1774 GCA_035273165.1 Gemmatimonadaceae bacterium | reverse complement strand
TCGTCGGATACGCGCGTTCGAGCCGCTTCCCTTCGAGCACCACGGCGCGCCGCGCCTGTTCGCGTGAGACGCCGGGGCGAAGGCGGCCAACGACGTTCATGTTGAAGACACGGCGATCCTCGAGCACCTGCGGGGTGGCTGGCCAGAGCTGATTGAGGGCGACCACGCCGTCGATATCGATCACCGGAAGCACGCCGTGAAATTCTGGCGGCGTCACGCCGATGACCGTCATCGGATGATCGTTGATGCGCACAACGCGTCCAATCACCGACGAATCGCCGCCGAAGTGCGCCTGCCACGCCTTGTACGTGAGGACGAGATTCGGATGCGCGAGCACGCCGTCGTCGTCGCCCGGGAGAAAGGTTCGGCCGAGCATTGGCCGCAGGCCGAGGGTGGAGAAGTAGTTCGCCGTTCCTTCGTCGATCCAGAGGCGATCGGCGCTACGTCCATTGTCGAGCGTCGCCACTCGGCTCGTGAACGCCATCAGCGCCGCGAAGGTTGCGGTGTCGGCACGATACTCTCGAAAGTCCGGGAAGGAGAGGACGTGCGGGAGCGGAATGTCCGCGTCGGTGCGGCCGAGGGCGACGAGCTCGGCACCATACGCGCCCGGCAGCGGGCGAAAGAGAAATGCGTCGACGAGACTGTAGATCGCCGTCGTGACGCCGATGCCTAACGCGAAGGTGAGGGCCACGACCGCGACGAGCGCCGGGCTCCGGCGCAGCCCACGCACGGCGACGCGCACGTCGCGCAGCAGGTCAGTGACGATGTCGACGCGGCGCGCCTGGGTGAGATGGCGCTCGTCCATCGCGCGCAGCGTCTGACGCGTCCGCTCGACGTCACCGAACTCGGCGAGCGCTCGACCGCGCGCGGCGGCGCTGTCCATGCCAGCCTCGCGCAGCTCCTGCGCTCGCGCGTCGACGTGAAACGCGAGCTCGTCGTCGACGTCGGCGCCGACGTTCGAGCGCCAGAATCGCAGGTAGCGGTGCCACTTCGGGGTGTCGCCGGCGCTCATCTCTGCCTCACGACGGTTGAACGGTAGCGTGAACGACCTGGCTCACGGCGCGCGAATACCGATCCCACGTCGAGACGCGCGCGCGGAGCTGCTGGCGGCCGGTCGTCGTGAGGATGTAGTACTTGGCGCGGCGCTTGTTCTCGGTGAGTCGCCAGTCGGCGGCGATGAGGCCGCGGTGCTCCATGCGATGGAGCGCGGGATAGAGCGCGCTGTCCTCGACCTGGAGGACATCGTCGGTGGTCTGGCGAATCCACTTTGCGACGCCGAAGCCGTGCATCGGGCCCCAGGAGAGGGCTTTGAGGATCATGACCTCGACGGTTCCCTTGAGGAGGTCGAGGTCGTTCGAAGCGTCAGCGACGGCGGGAGCGCGAGCGGCCATTTGAGTGCTACCCTCAGAGTTCGAGGGGAGAATATGGATGTTCCCCTCAGATTGCAAGGGTAACCGCTGACGTACCACTCGTGGAGACTCCAACAGCGTTGGCGCGGACTCACGCGACCACTTACAGACACCACGCGGACCGCTCCTCGTCCCATCAGATCCCCAATCGCCACGAGCCGGGACGATACTTTTTGGAACGACGCCGTTCAGCTTCGGCGCTCCGAGCTCGAGCGGTGTGCTGTTGTCAAAGCCTTCGTCCGGGCTCGTTGCGAATGGCATCGTCACAGCCGAGGAGGGGTCCGCGTCGTGTCCGCGAGTGCCAGCGTGAGCCCGCGCCAACGCTGTTGACCCAGCACGACGCGAGCCATATAATGCCATAGACA
>DATEPP010000600.1:0-9852 GCA_035273165.1 Gemmatimonadaceae bacterium | reverse complement strand
CGAAGGACCGCAGAAAAAGAGAAGAGCCCGATCCACTGACGCTAGATCGGGCTCAACATTCGAATTGCCCCTCCTGGGCTCGAACCAGGACTCTTCTGATCCAGAGTCAGACGTGTTGCCAGTTACACCAAGGGGCAATCGCTTTCCCGTCCGCACCACACGGATGCGGCCAGGGCCTTGCGGAACTCACGCAAAATAGCGCGATTTGAGCACCCCTACAACCCTGTTCGTCCCCTCCCCCACTCACGCCGACGCGAGTGTCCGAGCTCCGCAAACGCTGGCACGAATTAGTCTTGCACTGTCGCGTCCGCGGTGCCCGATTCGCTCCTCTACTCGCCCTCCTCCTCCTCCTCCTACCACCGGCTTGCCGCGAGGCGCTCCGTGGCCTCGGGCCTGGAGCCGCCGCCCTCGAGCACAACGCCGACCAGCTCTTCGGCGCCATGGTCGTCCGGTATAGCGGCGTCACCCGCGACGCGAAGTACGAGCTCGCCCGCAATCGCCTCAATCGCAGCGCCCTCGTCCCCTCCCACGTCTTCGACGACAGCACCATCTGGTCGAGCATGCCGAGCCCCGTGCTCCGCGCGCTCTTCGTCCAGGGCGTTCCCGAGGACGGCCGGTACGCGCTGGCGGCCCGCACCACCGTCACGCGACCGAGCCGCCTGGCCGAATCGCGCCACATCATCACCCTCGCCCGCCTCTCGCCTAACGAGTACGTCTGGGATACCGCCGTCGACTTCTCTCTTGGGTCCGTCCCGGCGAGTGATGTGGGATCGCTCATCACCGCGCTCCTCGGATCCGCCGAGCACGGGAACGAGACGGCGCTCCGCGCCGACTATCGCGCGGCGACACCCCGCGCGACGGCGGTGCTCGGATCGCTCTTCTCCATCGACTCGATCCACGTTACCGCGTTCAGCGACGGCACGAGCGATGTCAGTCTGAGCCTCGGCCTTCATACCGACGGGCTCAAGCCGCGCTACCCGGCGTTCGCGGACTATCTCGCGAAGTATATGAATCCCGCGCGCTACCACCTCGCGGTCACGGATCGGAGCGGCGCGATCTGGTTCGACGTCACGGGCGCGGACCGCCTGTTGAGCATTCACTATCGGGCATCCGAGGGCCGACTCGCGCCGCTCTACGGCGCGGCGCGGACGCGCCCGGACACGATGGAGCTGCACCTCGATTTCACGACGAAGCTCAAGGTCTTCACCGTCGGAATGCACAATCTCGTCACTGAGCTCGTCGTCACCGACAAGCCTCACGAGCGCGCCTGGACGTTCGTGGCGCGGCGGGAGCCGGAGTGGAGCCTGCCGTTCATCACCGAGCATCTCATCCGCACGCCGCTGCGACGCCCCTTCGAGGGGACCGGCGTCATCTTCCACCTCGGGGTCCGCGACAGCGCCGACGCACAGACGCTCCTCGAGCGACGCGCCCATGCTACCGTCCAGGAGAGCGCGATTCTGCGTTTCCTCAACTCGCTTGGCTCCGGCGCGATGAGCGATCTCGCCGACCGCACCGAGCGCGAGGAGGAAGCGTTCCTCCGCGAGCTATTCGTCGCCCTCCTTGGCGATGCGCGGGCGCTCGCCCCCTCGCTCGGCAACGCGCCGATGGCGGCGCCGGAGACGGAAAAGACGAGCGCCGCTGACCCTTGATGGTCAGCGGCGCTCTGTCCTGCATCTTCCTACCTCTGTGCGTTCCGACGTACCGCGCCATGAGCGCCGGCTTAGCCGGAACTTGCCACGCGCGCTGTCATTGGAACTCTCCGTCCTACCGAGCAGCGGCGGGCAACCTTCTTTTTGGCCAATTCCATGCCAAAGTAACCGGTAACGATGGAGCTGAGGGGAGTCGAACCCCTGACCTCTGCAGTGCGATTGCAGCGCTCTCCCAACTGAGCTACAGCCCCGCACACGGAAACGGCCCCGCGAGCGGGGCCGCCGTGATTGCACTGCAATCTACGGATCGTGCCCCAATCTAGCAAGTTGGACGACGTGCCTCGAGGGTCGTAACACGTACGGTGCTAGATGCTTGAGGTGCTAGGTGCTAGGTGCTAGGTGATAGGTGATAGGTGATAGGTGATAGGTGATAGGTGATAGGTGCTAGGCAACTGACAGCTGTCAGTTCTAGCACCTAGCACCTAACACCTAGCACCTTTCCCTAGCACCTTTCCCTAGCACCTTTGGTCCATGCCAACACCCTCCTACGTTCGCGACCCTGCGACGGCGAACTTCAAGTTCTCGGACCTGCGCCCGACGGATGTCCTCGCCGCCAGCCGCCGGATCGATGGGCTCGTGCGGCGCACACCACTCGTTCACAGCGCGGCACTGAGCGACGTCGCCGGCGGCGACGTCTACCTCAAGCTCGAGAACGAGCAGATCACCGGCTCGTTCAAGCTTCGCGGTGCGATCAACGCTATCGCGTCGCTGCCAACCGAGACGCGCGCGCGCGGCATCGTCGCTTCGTCCGCGGGCAATCATGGACTCGGCATCGCATACGCCGCTCGCCACTTCAGCGTGCCGGCGACGATCTTCGTGCCGCGGACGGCGGCCCAGGTGAAGCGCGACGGGATCGCTGCCTTCGGCGCGACGCTCGATGCCACGCAGCCGCACTACGACGCGGCGATGGCGGCAGCGATGGCGTTCGCGGAGGAGCGTGGGGCGACCTTCATCAATCCGTGCTTCGGCAACGCGCTCATCGCCGGCCAGGGCACCGTCGCGCTCGAGATCCTGAGCGAGCTCCCCGATCTCGCGACCCTCGTCGTGAACGTCGGCGGCGGTGGGTTGCTCGCTGGTTGCGCGAGTATCGTGCGTCCGCTTTCACCGCGGACGAGAATCGCTGGAGCTCAGAGCGTGAAGACCGCGGCGATGGCTCGCTCGATGGCCGCGGGACAGGTGGTGGAGATCGAGGACGAGCCGACGATTGCGGAGGGGCTAGCCGGCCAGATCGACGAAGCGGGGCTCGAGATCGGCCAACACGCGCTCGATACGATTCTCGCGGTGAGCGAGGAGGAGATCGGCGCCGCGATTGCGTGGCTCTGGCGCGAGCATGGGGCACGCGCCGAAGGCGCCGGCGCCGCCGGCACGGCCGCGGTGCTGGGAGGCGGCTTTGCCCCCATGGCCACGCCCGCCGCCATCATCGTCAGCGGCGGGAACATCGACGCGTCGCGCTTCGAGCAGTTGGCGGGGCACGACGGTGCGCCCGCGCCGGCGACGCGTTAGGCGTTCCGCGCGTCAGGCGTTGAGCGTATGATCACGCCCCACGCCTAACGCGTGAACGCGAACTAGTGGTTCACGCTGCGGTCCGCCGCGCCCGATGACGACGCGCGCGATTCGCCGCCGAGGGAGCTGTTGGTGCCGCGCACGCCCTGCGTGTTGGTGCTGACACCGTTGGCCGGCCCAGAGCCGGCGCCATGCAGGCCGACCTCGCGATCGGTGAGCGTACCACGCGAGTTCTGACCAGTGCCGTCGCCACTCGTGTTGCCCTGCGTGTTCGTCTGCTGTCCCGGCGTGCGCGAGCGCGAATGACCCCGAGCCTCGCCGCCACGACGTCCGATCATCGCCATGTGCTCGCGATTCCGGCTCACGGCCTGACCGCCCTTGCGGCCAGCGTTGCGCGCTTCGTCGGAATCGAATTCGTGCGCCGTACCCTTGGCATGAGCGGCCTTGCCGCCTTTGCTCGCGATCTCCTTCTGCTTACTCCGATCCATCGACGCGAAGCCACGATTGCTGCGCCGACTGGCGCTTCCCTGCATGTCGCTGCCCGTGTCGCCACCCACCTCGCGCTGCCGGTCGCGGTCGACCGCGTCGTCATTGCGATCGTCGTTGCCTAGTCTGTTCGGCATCCTGCTCCTCCCAAGAATTCTCTAACACGGTTTGCAAACACTGACGATTCCCAGCACAACGCGTGCTCGAAGCATCGCCACCTGTCTTGAGGCCCCCCCGGGCCACAGCTACATCGCAAAATGCAAACTGCGGACCCCCAGCACCAATGTGCGTCGTGGCACGAGTCACACTGCGCGTGCCATCACGCGGCTGTGGTCTCGCCACCGAGCAGGGTGAGTACCTCACCCGTGATGTAGCTCGAGTCGGCGTTCGACGCGAAGAAGACGTACGCGGGTGCGACCTCCTCGGGCTGACCCGGGCGCTCCATCGGTGTCTTCTTCCCGTGCTCCGCGGCCTTCTTCGGTTCCTTGTCGGCGACGTTGAGCGGGGTCCAGATCGGGCCCGGCGCAACGCAATTCACGCGAATGCCCTTCTCGACGAGATTCTGCGCGAGCGATTTCGTGAAAGCATGAATGGCGCCTTTCGTCGCCGAGTAATCGAGTAGTTCCTTACTCCCCTGCATCCCGGTGATCGAGCCGGTATTCACGATCGCGCTTCCCTTGTGGAGATGCGGGATCGCGGCACGCGCCATGAAAAAGTAGCCGAAGATGTTCGTCCGAAACGTGCGCTCGAGCTGCTCCTCGGAGATCTCCTCGATCGAGGACTGGTGCTGCTGGAAGGCCGCGTTGTTCACGAGAATGTCCAGTCGGCCCAGCTCGCGCACCGTGCGCTGCACGGCCTGATCGCAGAACGTCGCGTCACGCACGTCGCCAGGAATGAGGAGACATCGCTGACCTTCCGCTTCCACGGCGGCGCGCGTCTCGTCGGCGTCACGCTGTTCCTCGCTCAGGTAGACGATGGCAACGTCGGCGCCCTCGCGCGCGTACAGCACCGCCACCGCGCGGCCAATCCCGGAGTCTCCTCCGGTGATGAGCGCGACACGACCGTTCAATTTCTCTGAACCTCGATAACGAGGCGCCTCGTAGCGGGGCCGCGGCTGCATCTCCGCCTCGAGGCCAGGCTTTCGCTGGTGCTGTGCTGGAAACGGCGGCTTCGGTTTGCGTCCACTCCGCGCGGCTGTCTTCTTCGCGCGCGTGCCACGAGATGTTTTCTGACTCGGCATTCTGCTCCAGGAATTGTCTCGCGCACTGCCGCAAGTCTGGGGCCGCCGACTGTGCCCCTTCCTTATATTCACGGCCATGTCGCTCAGCGTACGATTCCTCGGAACCGCGGCCTCGCGTCCTACGGTCGAGCGCAACGTTGCCGCGCTCGCCCTCATGCGCGAGGGCGAGACGCTGCTGTTCGATTGCGGCGAGGGCACGCAGCGGCAGATGATGCGCTATCACATCTCGTTCGCCGTCGCCGACGTCTTCTTCACGCATTTCCACGCAGATCACATCATTGGCATCATCGGGTTGATGCGGACCATGGCCCTCCAGGGTCGTACCGAACGTCTCACACTCTGGGGTCCGCGCGGAGCGACGCGTGTGTTACGACGCGCCGAGCAGTTTGGCTTCGACCGGCTCGGCTTTCCCGTGGAGATTACGGAGCTCGAGGCGAATCAACCACTACGCCGAAAGGGCTATGACCTCGTGCCATTCGAGGTCGATCATCGCGGAGCCGCCTCCCTCGGCTATGCGCTCGTCGAGGAAACGCGAAAGGGACGTTTCAATCCCGACCTCGCGCGCGAGCTGGGAATTCCCGAGGGTCCGCTCTGGGGGCAGATCCATCGCGGTGTTGCCGTGACGCTCCCCGACGGACGGGTGATCGATCCGTCGCAGCTCGTCGGGCCGACCCGACCTGGCCGGCGCGTCGTGATCACTGGCGACACGCGTCCATGTGCAACGACGGTCGAGATGGCACGGAACGCGGATCTGCTGGTGCACGAGTCCACGTTCGGTGACGAGGAGGCTGAGCGTGCGATCGAGACGGGTCATTCGACGGCGCGCGAGGCGGCAATGGTGGCTCGCGACGCCGACGTGCGGCGACTGGTGCTCACGCATTTTTCGGCGCGCTACTCCTACGACGCGTCCGAGCTGGAGCGCGAAGCGCGTCAGGTCTTCCCTAACGTCAGCGCCGCGCGTGACGGCATGGAGATCGATGTGCCTTATGCGGAGCGGGTTCTGGCCCCGGCGACAGATTGAGAAAGGCCGCTGATACCACTGACGGAGCGCTGAAACCACTGACTGCCTCTCAGCAGCGATGATTCCAGTCACCGAGAGCCGCTGTTTACTTGTGAGTGCTTCGGGATCCTTTACAGCTCATAGAAGTTTCCCGAGGCATTAACAAATCAAGAAACAGGCTTCCCGCGTGCGCGGAGCTGTCTGAGCACACGGAGCGAGTCAGTGGTTTCAGCGTCTTGTCAGTGGTATCCGCGGCCCGCACTCGCCCCAGCGAGATTAGCCGTCCGAACCCTGAGCTGGGAGCAGTCGATCGGGGCGAGAAACGGACATCGAGCGACGAAAGTAGCGCGCGATGTCAGCCTCGCTCAGCGAGTCGAGGACGTTCTTCGGGGAGAGGCGCGCCGTGACGCTGCGAGCCTCGGGACCGTTGCTCAGGAACCAGTTGTAGCGATCGAGGCGCGAGCTCTGGCCATTGGGATGGCGGAAGAGGATCATCGCGTTGCTCGAACCCGGCAGGTCGACGTCGACCTTCCACACGATGCCGTCTGGAGATCTGAAGCTTCTCATTCCTCGTTCAGTAAATGCTGATCAGCCGACCAACGATGGCGACAGCGGCTGGCGGCCAGCGTACCCGGCGTCCACGTCATGCCAGAACTGGATCTCAGGCTCACCGAGTCGCCAGCAGAGAAGGATCTGGCGGCCGTTCATCTCGCTCGGGAAGTCGACGAGGCCGAGGCGGCGGTCCTTGAGCTGAATGCCGAGCTGCTCCAGCTCCTGCTGAAAGCCGTCGATCTCCTTCGCGAGCGCCAGCGCATCCCGCTCGAGCTCCTCGGCGCGCTCGCGAGGCTCACCGGCGCGCGCCGTCGACGCAACGAGATCGAGCTCGAGGATCTTCTCGCGCCAGAGCCGATGCTGGCGGACGACATCCTCGACGATCTTTCGAACGAGTGGCAGTGTGCGGTTCGCGCGTTCGACGGTGAACAACGTCATGATGGGGAAGTTAGTGTGCGATCTCCCTACTCACGAGACTAACACTACCGAACCCGCGTCACGTCACCGGCTCCGCCGCGCTCGCGCTGCCGTGCCTCCTGCTCGCGCTCCTCGAGACGCCGGGCACGACGTTCCTTGGCGGCCTCGAACCGGCGCTGCTCGTCAGGCGTCTCGGGAATCAGCCCGGGCACCTCGATTGGCCGACCCGCGCGATCGACGGCGACGAAAGTCAGGTAGCATGAGTTCGTGTGGCGACGGCGGCCCGTGAGGAGCTCCTCGGCCTCGACACGGACGCCGACCTCCATCGATGTGCGGCCGACGTAGTTCACGCTCGCCTTCATGACGACCAGGTCGCCGAGGTGGATAGGCTCGCGGAAATCCACGCGGTCAATCGATGCAGTGACGACGCTGGCGCGTGAGTGGCGGAAGGCAGCGATTGCCGCGGTCTTGTCCATCATCGAGAGGATGACGCCGCCGAAGATGTGCCCGAGGTTGTTCGCATCCTGGGGCATCATCAGCTCGGACGTTTCGTGCTGACTTTCCTTGACGGTTTTTGCCGCGCGGGGTCGATCGCTCATACGTGGTGCCGGGGACGGGGGCGGGAGCCCGATTGGGTATCGCGCACCGTGCGCGTGCTCTCGTCGTAGAGCGATGCTTCGTCGAAGGCCCGAGTCAGGGCGCGCCGCTGCGCGCTATCGATCGCCGGTCGGTCTATCCAGAAAGCATGAAGTACGGGCGCGGTAACTGCGCGCACCGGCCATTCCTGAGCTCCCACAACGAGAAACAGCCGAGCCGTTTCCGCCGCGGAGTCGTACCTGGCGAGCAGGTCATAGCCGGTCGATGCCGAGCGGTTCCACCGGTCGAGGTCGTTTTCGGCATGCGCGAACTCGTGCTCGATGTCTGCCCACCAGCTCGGTGTTGGTGGACGCAGGATACTCAATGGAAGCACCTCGTCGGGAACGTCCGACCCGCGTTGCGGGACGTCGAACTCTACGGCGACTTCGCTGTCAGGAACGGAAAGCACGAAGCTGACTGGGTCGAATCGCGCGCGCGCAAGCGCGGCGAGAGCTCGGCGCGACGTCTCGCGTGAGTCGCCGCGCACGGAGTCGATCGCCGAGGTGAGCTCGCGCTTCCCGCTGTCGATGAGTGCGCTTGCCACGGCTGGCGGAAAGAGATCGGCGATGCGCGCCGGTTTGCCCGAGCGAAGATCGATGACACCGCGCCGCGTCACGTGCCAGGGCGGTGTTCCGATCCTGGTGATGTCCACATGGTACTCGAACGACAGATAGGGACCGTGCACGTCCACGACCTGAAGGTCGGCCATCGCCTGAGTCGGTGGATCCTCGTCGCCATCTTCGTCGGGTGCCAGCGGATGCGCGCCGGGATGTGCGAGACTGTACTCGCGGGCGACGCGCGGCACGATGGAGTCCTCGAACACCACGGCGGAATCACCGCGCTCGAGATCACGCCGGTAGAGGCGAAGCCCAACGAGCAAGGCGTCGGCGTATGACCGATCGTCGTCCGCGACGAAGATCTCGTAGAACCGGCCGTCGTACCGCGCGAGGACCAGCGGCGCTCCGCGCGTCCGGACCTTTGCGCCGGCGGTGGAGATCCAGAAGGTCGAATCCGGAGTGGCAACGAGAAACTCCGCCTGCGGCGGCGCGGCCGATGGCACGGTGCCCTTATCGCGCGGCGAGGCGCATGCGCTGCCGGCAGCGAGGAGGACGAGGCCGAGTCCTATAGTCTTCGTCGATGAGTGAGGTGCCATCGGTCGGTAAATATAGGTGACTGGCGACAGCGCTCGCGGAGTGGTGTAGTAGAGAAACGATCGGCACGCGCAGGTCGTCATCCTCGGAGTCATTCTGCTCGAATCATTTTTCGCCACGTGATATGGGTCATATTCGTCGAGGTTCGTTCGTCGTCGCCCTGCTTCCCCTTGTGATCGGCTGCACGGCCGCATCGGAGCACAGCGACAAGCCGGCCGCCGCCGCTTCGCCAGCGCCGACTCGTGAGGCAGCGTCGCCCGGCACGGTCGCCGTCGCGAACGGCGCAGTCGGCGCGCCGATCTCGTCACGCCTCGCGGCACTTCGCGATCCTGCGGCGACGCCGGTAATTCGCGGGTTGTACGTCAACCGTTTCGCGGCGCAGAGCGCGCGGAAAATGCGGTGGCTGATCGGCATCGCGGATTCGACCGAGATCAACGGGTTCGTGATCGACATGAAGGACGAGTTCGGACTCAACTTCCGCTCGGAGAACGCCGAGTTTCGGAAGAACGAGGGCATGGGCCACGGCATGGTGCGCGACGTCCGCGCGCTGCTCGACACACTGCACGCGCACAACATCTTCGCGATCGCGCGCATCGTCGTGTTCAAGGATCCGACGACGGCGCAGGTCCATCCCGAATGGACAATACATCGTCCCGACGGGACGATCTGGCAGGACAAGAAGAACACGTCGTGGGTCGATCCGTACAACCACGCGCTCTGGGATTACAACATTGGTATCGCCGAGGAGCTGGTGCATCTTGGCTTCGACGAGATCCAGTTCGACTACATTCGATTTCCGGAGCCGTACAAGAGTCTTCCGCCGCAGGTCTTTCCGGCGAGCAATGGCATGTCGAAGCCCGACCTGCTGGCAGCGTTCCTCAAGACGGCGCGGGAGCGGTTGAACAAGCTCGGTGTTCGTTCGACGGCGGACATCTTTGGCTTCGTCGCCACGGTGCACGGACCGCTCGAGGTAGGTCAGTGGTGGGAGAAGCTCGCGCCCGTGACGGACGTGCTCCTGCCGATGACGTATCCTTCGCACTTTCCGCATGGCTCGTTCGGCATCGCCAGGCCCAATGCGGAGCCGTATCAGATCCAGAAGATCTCGATCGACACGGCACGGGTGCGCGATCACAAGCTCGGCATCACCACCGCGGAGCA
>DATEPP010000599.1:0-1073 GCA_035273165.1 Gemmatimonadaceae bacterium | reverse complement strand
ATGCATAAACGGTTGGATTGCTTCGCTCCGCTCGCAATGACATGGCGGGCGCATGAGCCTTCCGCCGTTTCATCTCGCCTTCCCCGTGGACGACCTCAGCGCCGCGCGCCGCTTTTACGGCGAGCTGCTGGGCTGCCCGGAAGGGCGGAGCGCTGACGAATGGGTCGATTTCGATCTCTTCGGTCACCAGATCGTCGCGCATCTCGCGCCCGAATCCGCGCCGCGGCGCGTCACCAACGAGGTCGACGGCGAGCATGTGCCGGTGCCGCATTTCGGGCTCGTGCTCGCGATCGCCCAGTGGAAGGCGCTCGCTCGGAGGCTCGAGGGCGCAGGCGTCGAGTTCGTGATTGCGCCGACGGTGCGGTTTGCTGGTCAGCCCGGCGAGCAGGCGACCATGTTCCTGCTCGACCCGGCCGGCAATGCGCTCGAGTTCAAGGCGATGGCGAATCCGGCCAACCTGTTCGCGAAACAGTAGCGCCATTGCGAGGAGCGCAGCGACGCGGCAATCCGCAACCTGGATTGCTTCGCTACGCTCGCAATGACACTACGCGCCCGTCGTTTCCCGCTCCGGCGCGTGGAGGCGGACGCGGATGATCCGGCGCGGATCGGAGTCCAAAGCTTCCAATGTCCAGCCCGATGGATGGGCGATGCACTCGCCCTTGGCCGGAATGTGTCCGGCAAGGAGGAACACCAGGCCGCCGAGCGTATCAACCTCATCCTCTTCCCAGGTGAGGCGCGGGTCCACGGCGCGCGCCAGCTCCTCCAGCTCAATCCGAGCGTCAGCCTCCCAGAGGCCGTCGTCGAGCATGGTGAGCATGCCGGCCTCGGCCTCGTCATGCTCGTCCTCGATATCCCCGACGATCTCCTCGACGACGTCCTCGATGGTCACGAGTCCTTCGGTGCCGCCGAATTCGTCGACGACGATGGCGAGATGAATCCGTTGCTGGCGCATGCGCGCGAGCAGCTCGATGACGCCCATCGACTCCGGAACAAACAAAGGCTCGCGCATCAGCGAGGAGATCGAGCGGTCGCGGCTCGGATCCACGTTCGCCATGAAGACGTCCTTGATGTGG
>DATEPP010000598.1:0-19980 GCA_035273165.1 Gemmatimonadaceae bacterium | reverse complement strand
CGCTCATCGTCACGATCGTCGCACCGTCACGGAGGGCGTCGCGCGCCGTCGGCTCACCCGTGAGTCCGAGCGCATCGAGTGGAATGAGCAGTCCGCTGCCGAGATCGTGAATGATCGGCGCGTTCGCCTTCGCGGCAACCGGCCGCAATTGCGCGACGCTCGCTTCGGCGACGAAGCCCTCGATGGTGAAGTTGCTGCGGTGCACCTTCATGACGACGGCGGCGGATGGCGCGTCGGCCAACGCGCGTTCGTAGTCGTCGAGATGCGTCCGGTTGGTCGTGCCGATCTCGATCAGCCGCGCGCCGCTCCTCTCCATGATATCGGGGATGCGGAAGCTGCCGCCGATCTCCACCAGTTCACCGCGCGAAATGACCGCGCCGCGGCCGTTGGCGAGCGTGTTGAGCGCAAGCACGAGCGCCGCCGCGCAGTTGTTGACGACGAGCGCGTCCTCCGCGCCAGTGAGCTCGCGCAGCAGCGACGCGCAGTGTGCATAACGAGAACCGCGCG
Source organism: Gemmatimonadaceae bacterium (assembly GCA_035273165.1). Taxonomy (GTDB): domain Bacteria; phylum Gemmatimonadota; class Gemmatimonadetes; order Gemmatimonadales; family Gemmatimonadaceae; genus AG2. The sequence continues at coordinate 19,473 of DATEPP010000598.1, read as the reverse complement.
CTCCGGCGTCGATGTCGTACTCGAGATTCGAGTAGCCGCTGCCGACGCGAGTCATCGCTGCGATCGCCACCTTTGCGAGCGGGGCGCGCCCGAGATTCGTGTGCAGGACGACACCGGTTCCGTTGATGACCGGCCGGAGCGATGGCCGTACGGCATGCTCCAATGTCTGCTCGATCGCCGCGGTCCACGCGTCGTTGTCCTTGGCCATGAGCTGGCCTTTCCTCGCCGATTCCAGCACGGCCCGCGCGGCGTCGACGACCGCTATTCGCGGCGCTCTGTCGAGAAGGCGTACGACGCCCGGCAGCTCGAGGAGCGCGTTCACGCTCGGCAGGGCACGTCGGACATCGACTCCCGCGCCGCTCCGAATCATGGTCGTGATGGAGGTCGCGGGAGCGTGCGCGTCGAATCGCGAAGTCGGATCGAATCCTGACGCGTCAGCGGCCGCCGGCGGAGTGAATCCGTTCGCGTCGGAGGAGGCGGTTTCGGAATCGTGATGGTTCGTGAGCTCGTTCCCGGTCGCCCCATGACGCTGCGGATGCCGCGCGCCGTGACGCGATAAGTCGCGCCGGTATCGAAGACAGTGGGTGCAGTGAGCTTGAGTAATACCGCCGTCTCCGGAGCAGGACGAGACGGTCGCGGCGGAGGCGGCGCGATGTTCGACGGCCGTCCCGTCACTCGCGGTGCGGCGGGCCGAGGCGTGGGCACCGGAACGACTGACGTGGGCGCATTCGGATTTGCCGCAGGCGCCGGCGCCGCGGTGGTGTCACGCCGCGCGCTCGTGTCGCGGCGGGCGACGCTGTCGCGCCGCGTCGAGTCGCGGCGGGCCGCGCTGTCCGTGGCGGCGCGGGCGCCGATCACAAGTGCGATTGGGATCTCGGTCGAATCGGCGCGCTGCAACCGGAACAGCGCGGGCGACAGCTCCTGCGCGGGGTCGATGCCGCGATCGAAGATCACGCGCAGCGTCGCGCTGTCCTCGCGCGCGAGTGCTGTCATGCGCGGCGGGTTCGTGTCGCGCTGAATAGCCAACAACTCCATCACGGGCCGGCTGGTGGTGATGACTACCGTTGAGCTGTCCCAGGCCTCGCCAGGATCGAGCACGTGATTGGAGTTGCGATCGATGAAGCCCAAAAGAGTGTAGCGACCCGGGCCAAAGGGGCCGAGCACGAACTGGCCTAACGAATCTGGTGAGGCGACGTAGACGGCGCTGCTGTCGGGGCGGGCGATCGCTTCGACGAAGGCGCCTGTCGCTGGCCGTTCGGCCGCCCAGTCGAAGATGCTGCCGAGGATGCCGAACTGCGGGATCGCCGCTCCGGTCGAGAAGACGGTCGTGGTGGACGTCGTCATCTGATTGCCGCGGACATCGGCAAGGCCCGGAAGGAGCGTTATCGCGTATGCGGTATTGCGCCGGAAGCCATGGCGCGGCCGGACGTCGATGTAATTCCGATGCCAGTTGACGCGCGGCTCGCCGTCCGTCGGCGAGATGAGAAAATACTGATTGAGCGCGCCCCTCGAAGGGTTGTCGCTCATGACCTTGTTGAAGACGAACCGGACCGCGCCCGCGCGCTGGCTCACGCTGCCGGATTCCGGCGTGACCGTCTCGACCCGCGGCGGCGTAGGATCGACCGGGCCGCCGGGAGGCTGCATGCCGCGGTTGGCGCAAGCGAGCACGATCCCGGCGGCCGCGCCGATGACCGCCGCCGCCGTGAAAGGACGCGTCAGGTACCGCACAGCGAGCGTACTTTGTCGGTGAGCAGTCCTCGCTTCGCGATCATTTCCTCGAGCGTTGCACGGTCGCTGCGCACCACGTGCTCCGGGGCGCGTTCCACGTACTTCGGGTTGTTCAACCTCTGCTCGCGCGACACGATCTGCTTCGCGAGAGCTTCCAGCTCGCCGCGCAGGCGCTGACACTCCTTGTCGACGTCGACCAGGCCAGCCAATGGCACGACGACTTCGTTGCCACCGCGCAGCACGACATGCGCCGCACCCTGCGGCGCCGGACCGCCTTCGACATTCACGCGCGCCCGCGCGAGACGGCCAATCGTGGCTGCATTTGCTTCATAAATCGCGCGATCCTTGATGGCGAGCACGATCACGTCGAGCGTCTTGCCGGGCGCCACGTTATAGTCGCTGCGGATCTGGCGCACGGCGAGCACGGCTTCGCGCACGAGCTCGAAATCCTCGCCGTGCGGCGCCCCGGCGCGAGACACGACTCGCGGCCATGACGCTCGCACGAGAAACTCACCGGCCGTTCGCCCCGGCAGCTTCTGCCAGAGCGCTTCGGTGATGAAGGGCACGATGGGGTGCAGCAGTCGCAGGGCGCGGTCGAACACATGGAGCAACACCGAGCGCGCGATCTCGCGATCCTCGACCGGCGCGTCGCCGGCGAGTCGTCCCTTCACCGATTCGAGATACCAATCGGCGAGCTCGTTCCACACGAATCGTCGCGCCGACTCGGCATACTCGTTGAGCCGAAGCCCGGCGTAGCGCTCGTCAGCGCGCCACACGCGGCCATCCACGGTGTCCGACGGCTTCGTCGGCCGCAGTGGACCGAGCGCGCCGTCACATTCCGCGACGGCCGCGTCGAGACGGTCGAGTATCCACGCGTCGGCGATGTCGAAGCGGCGCGCGTCGATCTCCGCCAGCGGACGCACGGGCGCGTCGCCGAGGTTGCTGAGCAGAAACCGCCCGATGTTCCAGAGCTTCGTCGCGAAGTTCCGTCCGGGAGAGAACGATTTCTCGAGGTCGGCCGGGTCGAGAATCACGTCCGCGCCAAGTCCGAGGCCGGCGATGAGCATCCAGCGGAAGGCGTCGGCTCCGTAGAGCGCGACCACGTCCAGCGGGTCGACGCCGTTGCCTAACGACTTGGACATCCGCCGATGCTGGGTGTCCCGGGCCGTGCCGTGCAGGTACACGGAGTGGTATGGCGCGCGGCCGAGAAAGGCGTAGCCTGCCATGATCATCCGCGCCACCCAGAAGAAGAGGATCTCCGGCGCGGTAACGAGGACGTCCGTCGGATAGAACGCCGCGAGATCACGCGCGTCCTCGTTAGGCCAGCCCAGCGTGGACATCGGCCAGAGCCAGGAGGAGAACCAGGTGTCGAGCACGTCTTCGTCCTGGCGCACGGGGCCGCCGCAGTAGGGACACTCGGTGAGGTCCTCACGGCTCGCGATCACGTTCTGCGGCGGATCGCAGTCGTCGCAGTACCAGACCGGAATGCGATGACCCCACCAGAGCTGGCGCGAGATGTTCCAGTCGCGGATGTTCGTCAACCAGTTCACGTACACCGCTTCCCACCGCTCCGGCAGGATGCGAATTGCTCCCGCGTGCACGGCCGCGAGCGCCGGTTCGGCGAGCGGCGCCATCTTCACGAACCATTGGTCGGAGAGACGCGGCTCGACCACCGTGTCGCAGCGATAGCAGTGCCTCACGGCATGCTGATGCTGCTCCACGCGCACGAGCGCCTTCTCCTCACGAAGCAGGGCGACGATCCGCTCTCGCGCCGCGAACCGGTCGAGTCCCTGCACGGCCGCGGGCACACGCCCGGCTGCGTCGCGCTCCTCACGCATCGTGCCCGTCTCGTCGATCACGACGGGCGCGGCCAGCGAGTGTCGCTTGCCGACCTCGAAATCATTCGCGTCGTGCGCGGGCGTGATCTTCACGACGCCGGTGCCGAACGCCGGATCGGCGTAGGCGTCCGCGATGATCGGAATGTCGATGTGGACGATCGGCAGCCGCACCGTCTTCCCGACGAGCGCGCCGTAACGGTCATCCTCCGGATTCACGGCAACCGCCACATCGGCGAGCATCGTCTCCGGACGCGTGGTCGCGATCGTCACGCTGCGCGATGGGTCGTCGGAGAGAGGATAAGCGATGTGGTACAGCGACCCGGGCTCGTCCTGGAACTCCGCTTCCTCGTCGCTGAGCGACGTTAGGCAGCGCGGGCACCAGTGGATCACGCGATGGCCCTTGTAGATCAGACCCCTCTCGTAGAGGCGCACGAACGCCTCACGCACCGCGAGCGAGAGCTCCGGCGACAACGTGTAGGCTGTGCGAGTCCAGTCCGCCGACGCACCGATTGCCCGCAGCTGTTTGAGGATGACGCCGCCCTTTTCCTCGACGAAGGATTCCGTGCGGCGCACGAAGGCCTCGCGGCCGAGGTCGAAGCGCGTCTTGCCTTCCTGGGCGATGAGGCGCTCCACGACGTTCTGGGTCGCGATGCCCGCGTGGTCGGTCCCGGGCAGCCAGAGCGCCTCGGTGCCGCTCATGCGCGCCCAGCGGATGAGCACATCCTGAACGGTGTTGTTGAGGCCGTGGCCAACGTGAAGGATACCGGTCACGTTAGGCGGCGGCATCACGATGGTGTACGGCTCGCGATCCCCGCCGACGCGCGTCGAGCGCGGGGCTTCAGCAGTGAAGCAACCGGCCTCGAGCCACTCCTCGTAAATGGCCGGTTCGGTCGCGGCCGGGTCGTATCGATCGGGAAGTTCAGACATTGGCGGAATAGAAGCTCATAAAAACTAAGCGAGCCGCAATCACTCGCGGCTCGCTGTTTGGACTCGGGGGAGATCGACCGATTCGCTAAGGGCGACCGGTGTCGCCAAAGCTGGTTCGCTCTCCGCCGGTATCGCGGGCCGCGTCCACGCGTGCGGCTTGTACGTCCGCTTCGCGTGGTTGCGCTACGTGATCGGCCTTGGGTACGCCCGTCGGCGCGACGGGTGAGCCGCCCGTGCGGTCGCCGCGCGGCGTCTTCTTCGCCGCCGAACGGCGGCGCTCCGCGATCCCTTCCGTCTCCTCCGCTGCGTTGCGCAGCTCCACGTCTTTGCTCATCCAGCGATTCTCCAGGGGCACTTTGGGATCGGCGTGCCGATCCGCGTCCTGTGACGTGCCTTGCCGGCGGCGTCCCGTTCCAACGGTGCGTCCTTCCCAGCGCGCTTCTGTCAACGCGGGGTCGCCTTCCTTGACGCGGCGTGCCGCATCGCGAAATCGCTCCTCCTCGTCGCCGATCGACATCCGGTTCACAACCGTGTCGACGTCGGGCACACCCCGCGCGATCGTCACCGCATGCTCGGCTTCCTCTTCCGTCTCTACCCAGCCCGCGAGCTCGATGATCCCATCGCCGATGGAGCCAATGTCGACCGCGCGCTCGCTCAGAATCGGATCGTTGCGGAATGCTTCGAGTACGCGCTCCTCGAGGGACTCGTCGTACTCTTCACCGGCCTCGATCTCGTCTTCCTCGTAGTCGTCGAGATCCTGATCCTCGACCTCTTCGGCTTGACCGAGACCGAAGCGACCACCGGCGCGTTCGCGAATGCGGGACGTCAGCCCGCCGAACCCACCAACGCGCTGCGCGACGAACATTCCCGCGGCGAAACCGGCGAGCGCGCCGACCAAAACGCCTACAATCGTGCCGGTCGAGGACTCGTCGTCGCGATAGCGGAATGGTGACATCGTGGAGTGTCCCTGTGGCGGAGGGTGTTGGGCAATGATAACTTACGCGAGACAGTATGGCGACTTCGGTGCAAGAAGAAGGCCACCTACCGATCTCATCTCTCCGCCATTTCTACACGATGACCGACCCGCAAATGAGCAGCTCGGGTTCCGCAAAAGCGGAGCGTACGTCGGTCATGCGCGTGGTGCTCTGGGCCGCTGTCGCCATCGCGCTCATCGTCGGTCTCGTGATGTTCTTTCGCTACACGCGACTGATGACGCCCTTGCTCTGATCTGTGTGGTTGGTGGTCGGTGGCTAGTGGTTGGTGTGGCCCGAATCACCAACCACGAATCACCAGGAACCAGTCACCCACATGATCGATCGATCTGATTCAGCGACCTTGGAGCGCGCCGACACAATCACGCTCACGCTGCCCGACGGTTCGACGCGGACCGTCCCCTACGGCACCTTGCCGCGGGACGTCGTGCGGACAATCGGTGAGCGCCTGCTGCGCGACGCGATCGCGGTCGAGGTGGACGGCCAGATTCAGGACCTCGTGACACCGCTTCGGGCGAGCGGATCGTTTCGTGTGCTCACGCAGAAGGATCCCCGATCGCTCGACGTGCTTCGTCATTCCGCCGCGCACGTGCTCGCGACCGCGGTCCGTCGGATCCGCCCCGAGGCCAAGATCGGCTTCGGTCCCGCGATCGAGGACGGGTTTTATTACGACTTCGAGGTCGACAGGCCGTTCACCCCGGACGATCTCGATGCGTTCGAGGCCGAGATGAAGAAGGTGGCGGCCGAGAAATATCCGTTCCTCCGCGCGGAGTTGCCGCGTCCAGAAGCTGAGAAGGTCTTTGTCGACGATCCGCTCAAGCTCGAGCGCTTGAGTGAGCTCGGCGAGGACGAGGTCATCTCGACCTACACCGACGGGCCGTTCGTCGATCTCTGTCGCGGTCCGCACGTTCCGGACACCTCGTACGTGAAGGCCACCAAGCTGACATCCGTCGCATCGGCCTACTGGCGCGGCGACGAGAGGCGGCAACAGCTGCAGCGCATATACGGCACTGCCTGGTGGAAGCAGGAGGATCTCGACGCGTATCTCTTCCGCATCGAGGAAGCGAAGCGCCGCGACCACCGCAAGCTCGGGCGCGAGCTCGATCTGTTCATGATGAGTCCCGTCTCTCCCGGAGCGGTCTTCTGGACGGAGCGCGGGACCTTTCTCTACAACACCCTCGTGGACTTCATCCGCGAGCGGCAGCGCGGCCACTTTCAGGAGATCAAGACACCGCTCCTGTATAACAAGACTCTCTGGGAACAGTCCGGCCACTGGGGCAAGTACCGCGAGAACATGTTCCTCGTCCTCGACAACGAGACGGGGCAGCATGACATGGGCCTCAAGCCCATGAACTGCCCCTCGCACTACATCCTCTATCTGTCGAAGCGCCACTCCTACCGCGAGCTGCCGCTTCGCTACGTCACCTTCGACGTCCTCCACCGGAACGAGGTGACCGGCGCCCTCTCGGGGCTCACTCGCGTTAGGCAGTTCCAGCAGGACGACTGCCACGTTTTCCTCCGCGAGGACCAGATTGCGGAGGAGGTGAAGTTCCTCATGAACTTCATCCTCGAGTACTACGAGACATTCGGTCTCCAGGCCACGATCCGGTTCGCAACCCGTCCTCCCACTCGGCTCGGCGACGACGCACTCTGGGATCGCGCCGAAGGCGCGCTCCGCGCCGCGCTCGAGGCGACTGGTAAGCCATACGAGCTCAAGCCTGGTGACGGTGCGTTCTACGGCCCCAAGGTCGACTTCGACGTCACCGATTCGTTAGGCAGAGCCTGGCAGCTCGGTACGATCCAGCTCGACTACAACGCGCCCGAGCGCTTCCAGCTCAGGTACGTCGGTGAGGACAATGCCGAGCATGTGCCGGTCGTCATCCACCGCGCCGTGAGCGGCTCGCTCGAGCGTTTCATCGCCATTCTCATTGAGCACTTCGCTGGCGCCTTCCCGGTCTGGCTGGCCCCCGAGCAAATCCGCGTGCTCCCGATCTCCGATGACGTCCGCGGCGTGGCCGCGGCGATGGCCGACGAGATGCGCGCGGCCGGTCTTCGCGTGACGCTCGACGATCGCTCCGAGACGCTCAACTATCGTATCCGCGAGGGCGAGGTGATGAAGGTCCCGTATATGGCCGTCGTCGGAAAGCGCGAGGCCGAGGCAGGAACGGTCGCGGTACGTATGCGCGGGGCGGGGAGGAAGCAGGAAATCATTCCCGTCGCAGAGTTCATCGAGCGGGTGAAGAAACAGGCAGATACACGCACGTTGAGCCTCGATATCTAAGACCGGAAACCGCGTGAACGGCGGGAACCGCGTATGAAGCGGGAACCGCGTATGAAGCGGGAACCGCGTAGAAGGCGGAGACCGCATGAATAGCGGAGACCGCATAAACGGCGTTACGAATTCGGATGGGCGGGCGCGCAGCGCCCGCCTTTTTTTCGCATCGCAGTTAGACATCGCCCTTCCTGCCGTCGCCCTCCCCGCCGTCGCCGTTCCTGACGTCGCCCTTTCAGTAGTCGCCCTTTCAGTAGTCGCCCTTTCAGTAGTCGCCCTTCCAGCAGTCGCCCTTCCAGCAGTCGCCTTTCCAGCAGTCGCCGTTCACGGCGTTCTCGCCGTTTACGTGGTTCCCGCTCTCCCTCCGCGAACCGCATTAATTTCTTGGATATGCCAGATACTACTGCCGTCATTCTTTCCGCCGCCCGGACGCCGATTGGCAAGTTCCTCGGCGGACTCGCGCCGCTGTCCGCGCCAGAGCTTGGCGCCGCCGCCATTCGCGCGGCCGTCGAGCGCTCTCGCGTCCCCGTCGACGAGATCGACGAGGTCATCATGGGTAATGTCATCCAGGGCGGCGTCGGACAGGCACCCGCTCGCCAGGCAGCGCTCAAAGCTGGGCTGCCCGCGACCATCTCGGCCCTGACCGTCAACAAAGTCTGCGGCTCGGGACTCAAGGCCGTGATGCTCGCCGCGCAGGCGATTCGCGCTGGAGACGCCGAGGTCATCGTCGCTGGCGGCCAGGAGTCGATGTCCAACGCGCCGTACTACGTCTACGGCATGCGCAACGGCGTGAAGCTCGGCGACCAGCAGATGGTCGACGGCATGATCAAGGACGGCCTCTGGTGCGCGTTCTGTGACGTCCACATGGGCGGCCACGCCGAGTACACGGCGCGAAAGGCTCAGGTCACGCGCGAGATGCAGGACGAGTTCGCGGTCGAGTCGCACCGCCGGGCCGTAACGGCGATGGAAAAGGGGAAGTTCAAGGACGAGATCGCGCCGGTTTCCGTGCCCGGACGAAAGGGACCCACGGTCGTGGATACCGATGAGGGCCCGCGCAAGGACACGACGCGCGACTCGCTCGGTAAGCTGCGACCCGCCTTCCCACAGCAGGGAACGGCCGCCGACCAGCTCACCGTCACGGCCGGAAATGCGTCGAGCCTGAACGACGGCGGCGCCGCGACCGTGGTCGCGAGCGAGGAGTTCGCGAAGGCCCACGGGCTGCCGATCCTCGCGCGCATCACCGGATATGCGACTGGTGCCACCAATCCCGAAGACCTCTTCTTCGCGCCGATCTTCGCCGTCCGCAATCTGATGCGAAAGTCCGGCACCCAGATTGGCGACTACGACCTCATCGAGGCCAACGAGGCATTCGCTTCCCAGGCGTTGGCGGATGGCCAGGAGCTCGGCTGGGATTGGAGCCGGGTGAACGTCAATGGCGGGGCGATCGCGCTCGGGCATCCCATCGGGGCCAGCGGCGCACGCGTGCTGACTACGCTATTGTACGCGTTGCGCGACCGCGGCGCCCGGACGGGCCTCGCCACGCTCTGCCTCGGCGGCGGTGACGCCGTGGCGCTGAGCGTCGAGCGCGTTGATTGAGCAACGTCTAAACTCGATCTCATGGACATGAGCACTCTCTCGACATCCATCGCGCGCTCGCGTGACAGCCGTCTCACGATCGTCGGCGTCGTTGGCTTTGCCCTCGCGCTCGCAGCGGCATCGCAGGTCGCGTTCCCGCTGCCGTTCACGCCAGTGCCGATCACTCTTCAGCCGATGATCGTCGTGCTGGCCGGGCTGATGCTCGGGCCCGTTGCCGGGGTCGCGAGTATGGTGTTGTATCTCGCGGCCGGCGCCGTCGGGCTGCCGGTCTTCGCGCCGATGGGTGCGCCGGGCGTTGCGCGTTTCTTCGGTCCCACGGGTGGGTACCTGATCGCCTACCCGGCGGCGGCGTTCGTCGCGGGCGCGCTCGGACAACGCGTGCCGACCCTGATCGGCCGTTGGCTCGCCGCAACCGCTGGTTCGGTCGTCATTCTCCTCGGTGGCGTCGCCGAGCTCACGATTCTCAACGGAAGCCTAACGAGAGCGCTCGCGATCGGTCTCACGCCGTTCGCGTTGCTCGACGTGGTCAAGGCCTTTTTCGCCGCGGTCATCGCGGGCCGCGGAGTCGCCATCGGCAATCGTCGCTCGCGAGATTGAACGCTCGCGCGTGGGTGTACGCCGCCGACGGGCGACTCCGCGCGCCCTGGCGAATCCTCATCTTTCTCGGGGCGACCTACTGCTGCGGCCTCGTCGCGTCGACTTTTCTCGCGCCGGTCATCGGCTGGCTCTACGGAATCTCGGGACTGCGCGTCACCAGTGACGGCTGGGTCATCGTCGCGGCGCTTCTCGGTGGTCACGTGATATCACTACGCTACGTGGATCGCCGACCCTGGTCCGACGTCTGGCTCGACCGCAATGCCGCCCGCCCCGCGCTCCTTGCGCGGGGCTTTCTTCTTGGTGGACTCGCGATTGCGATTCCGATTCTTCTGCTCATGGCAATCGGCTGGCTGCGGATCAGTGCTGGCGTTGACGCGTCGCTGCTGACCGCGGCAGCGCGCGTCACGTTGCTCCTCCTGCCCGCGGCTCTGTACGAGGAGCTTGCAACCCGCGGCTACATCTTTGCCGCGCTCCGGGACGCCATCGGCTGGCGCAGCGCATTGCTCGCGATGAGCCTCGTTTTCGGTCTCTTGCACCTCAAGAATCCGGGCGCGAGCGTCGAGTCCGTGAGTCTCGTCGTCCTCGCAGGTGTCTTTCTGGGCGTCGTCGTCATCGCGACGCAAAGCCTTTACGCCGCGTGGATGGCGCACTTCGCGTGGAACTGGACGATGGCCGTGGTCTTTCACGCGGCCGTCAGCGGTCTCCCGCTCGAGTCTCCGGAGTATCGCGTGGTGGACGCGGGTCCCGACTGGATCACCGGCGGGGTCTGGGGTCCGGAGGGCGGCGCGGCTGGTGGGCTCGGGATGTTGGGTGGACTCGCCTACCTTTATGCGCGACGCAACGGACGCAGACGACTTCCCGAATCATGACTGAAAAGATTGCCGTGCTGGGCGCGGGACAGATGGGGAATGGCATCGCCCACGTCTTCGCGCAGAATGGCTTCGACGTGACGATGATCGACATCTCGAGCGATGCGCTCGCGAAGGGTCGCTCGACTATCGCGGCGAACCTCGACCGCCAGATAAAAAAAGGATCACTGCCGGCGGAACAGAAGGACTCGATCCTCGGGCGCATCCAGATCGCGACGTCGACCGAGGCGGTCGGGGACGCGACGATCGTCATCGAGGCGGTCACCGAGAACCGCGATCTCAAGTTCAAGATCTTCACCGATCTCGACCGACAGGCCAAGCCCGACGCGATTCTCGCGTCGAACACGAGCTCGATCTCCATCACCGACATTGCCGCGCGCACGCGACGCGCGCAGCTCGTCGTCGGCATGCACTTCATGAATCCTGTGCCGGTAATGCAGCTCGTCGAGGTGATCCGCGGGCTCGCGACGTCAGATGAAACGACGAAGCGCGTGCTCGAGCTGAGCAAGGCCGTGGGAAAGACGCCCGTCGAGGTGCAGGACTTCCCCGGCTTCGTGGCCAACCGCGTCCTCATGCCGATGATCAACGAGGCCGTCTACTGCCTCATGGAGGGCGTGGGCACCGCCGAAGCGATCGACACGGTGATGAAGCTCGGCATGAACCATCCAATGGGCCCGCTCGCGCTCGCGGACCTGATCGGTCTCGACACATGCCTCGCGATTCTCGAGGTACTGCACGACGGACTTGGCGACCCGAAATACCGGCCTTGTCCGTTACTCAAGAAGTATGTTGCGGCTGGATGGCTGGGACGGAAGTCGAAGCGCGGATTCTATGCGTACTGAAGGTGCTAGGTGCTGGGTGCTAGGTGCTAGACATGCACAGCAGCGCCCTCCTAACACCTAACACCTAGCACCTAACACCTCCTCCCGTGGCCTGGGCCCTAACCCCACTCACCGAAGAACAGCGCGAGATCCAGCGCGTCGCTCGCGATTTCGCCGAGCGCGAGATTGCGCCGTTCGCGGATCAGTGGGATCGCGAGCAGCACTTCGAGCCCTCGATCGTCGCGAAGCTCGGAGAGCTTGGCTTTCTCGGGATGCTTCTCCCCGAGCGATACGATGGTCTGGGTCTCGACATGCTCACGTACCTCGTGGCGCTCGAGGAGATCGCGACCGTCGACGCGTCGGTCGCGGTGATGATGAGCGTTCACAACTCGCTCCCGACGCAGATGATCCTGCGCTGGGGAACCGACGCGCAGAAGGAGCGCTTTCTCCGTCCGATGGCTCGCGGGGAGCTACTCGGGGCCTTTGCGCTCTCGGAGCCGGACGCGGGCTCCGATGCGGCTTCACTCCGCACTCAGGCCGTGCGCGACGGGGATTGCTGGGTGTTGAACGGTACCAAGGCGTGGGTCTCGAGCGGTCCGGCGGCTGGGGTGATCGTCGCGATGGCGCGCACCGATTCGCCCGGCGATCGCCGTGGGGCGCGCGGGATCAGCGCGTTCATTCTCACGCCCGACCTGCCTGGCTTTCACGTCGGGAAGAAGGAAGACAAGATGGGCCTCCGGGCCTCGCCAACCGTGCAGCTGGTGTTCGACAACCTTCGCGTGCCGGCGGGAAATCTGCTCGGTGGCGAGGGGAGCGGTTTCATTTATGCGATGCAATCGCTCGACAATGGGCGACTCGGCATCGCGGCCCAGGCGATCGGCATCGCCGAGGCGGCGCTCCGGTGCGCCTCTCGTTATGCAGGTGAGCGGCGGCAGTTCGGTAAACCGATCAAGGAGTATCAGGCCATTCAATTCAAGCTCGCCGACATCGCGATGCGAGTGAGCGCGGGTCGAGCGCTGCTCCACGCCGCCGCAACGGCGAAGGATCGTGGAGAGCACGTGACGCAGTTCAGCGCGATGGCCAAGCTCTTCGCCAGCGAGACGGCGATGGCGGCGACGCAGGAGGCAATCCAGATCTTCGGCGGCTACGGCTACGTAAAGGACTATCCGGTCGAGCGCCTCTTCCGCGACGCCAAGGTGACCGAGATCTACGAAGGCACGTCCGAAATTCAGCGAATTGTCATCGCGAGGGAGCTGTATTCGAGAAGAACGAACTAGGGGTTAGGTGCTAGGTGCTAGGTGCTAGACCTGCACACCTGCTCAGTCTTAGCACCTAACACCTAACACCTAGCACCTAACACCTAGCACCTAACACCTCACATGGAAACATCCACCTTGGAAGGCCCCGTTCACCCCGCGACAATGCAGGGGATGCAGCTCTTCGAGACAATCGCGAGCATGGGACACGAGCAGCTCGTCCTCTGCCAGGATGCGGCGTCGGGATACCGCGGCATCATCGCGATCCACAGCACCGTGCTCGGACCCGCGTTAGGCGGCACCCGCTTCTGGAATTACGGCACCGATGACGAGGCGATCGTCGACGCACTGCGTCTCGCTCGCGGCATGACGTACAAGAACGCGGTCGCCGGTCTCAACCTCGGCGGCGGCAAGTCCGTCATCATCGGCGACAACAAGACCACAAGTCGTGAGCTGCTCTTCCGCGCGCACGGCCGGTTCGTCGAGAGCCTCGGCGGCCGCTACATCACGGCCGAAGACGTGGGGACGAGCACCGCCGACATGGACTTCGTCCACATGGAGACCGATTACGTCACCGGCTTGGCGGGCCGCTCCGGCGATCCGTCGCCAGTGACGGCGCACGGCGTTTTCCGCGCCATCCAAGCAGCGGCGAAGGAGCGGTGGAATTCCGACGACGTGTCGTCGCGCACGGTCGCGCTGCAGGGGTGCGGCCACGTCGGCTACTATCTCGCGAAAGAGCTGCACGAGGCCGGCGCGAAGCTCGTCGTCACCGACATCGACCCTGAGCGCGTCAAGCGCGTGACGAACGAATTCGGCGCGCGTCCTGTGGCGACCGAAGAGATCTATGGCGTGCAGGCAGACATCTTCGCGCCGTGCGCGTTAGGCGCGATCATCAACGACAAGACGATCCCGCAGCTCAAAGTCGAGATCGTCGCGGGCGCGGCCAACAACCAACTGCACGAGGAACGGCACGGCGAGGAGCTCGAGGAGCGCGAGATTCTCTACGCTCCGGATTACGTCGCCAATGCCGGCGGCGTCATCAACGTCTACAGTGAGCTTGCCGGCTGGACTTCGGCGCGTTCGTTCCGTAAGGCCGACGAGATCTACGACACGGTGCTTCGCGTCTTCGCGATCGCGAGCGAAGAGCGGATCCCGACGTACCTCGCCGCCGACCGGCTCGCCGAGCAGCGCATTCACGCCGTGAACGCCATGGTCCGCACCTGGCCGCAATGGCCCAACAAGTAGCGCGACGCGGGAAGAGGGACGCGCGGCGCGCAATGTCATCCCGAGGAGCGGAGCGTAAGCGTAGCGACGAGGGATCTGCTCTTCCGCACCTCGCCCGCGTCCCGCTTCCCCCGTCCCGCCGCCCCGCAAACGAATGACAGAACCCATTCTCATCGCATCAGACCACGCAGGCTTTGCCCTGAAGGAGCGCCTCGAGGCGTGGCTTCGGGACCGCGGCTATGCCGTCACCGACCTCGGCACCAACAGCGACGCATCCACCGATTACGCGGACTACGCGCATCCGTTGGCGCAGCAGGTGTCGGACGGTATCGCGCAGCGCGGCGTATTACTCTGCGGCACTGGGCTTGGCATGAGCTACGTCGCCAACCGGTACCCACACGTCCGCGCCGCGGTCGCCTGGTCACCTGAGATCGCGGAGCTCGCCCGACGGCACAACGACGCGAATGTGCTCGCGCTGCCTGCCCGCTTCCTTTCCGAGGAGGAGGCACGCCAGATTCTGGAGCGGTGGCTCGACACGCCGTTCGAGGGCGGCCGGCACGAGCGCCGCATCGAGAAGATCGAACGCGAAGACGCGAACGTGACGTCTGCTTCTCATGACGGACGATCGCAGCCGACGGAGACGCGCTAATGACGATGATGTGGTCGAACTGGGATCGCTGTCCGCCGGGCGAGGCGCTGCGCGCGGGCGATCCGGAGATTGCGGATCTCATCGAGAAGGAGATTCAGCGCCAGAACGAAGGCCTCGAGCTCATCGCCAGCGAGAACTTCGTCTCGCCGGCGGTTCTCGAAGCGATGGGATCTCCGCTCACGAACAAGTACGCGGAAGGCCTTCCCGGTAAGCGCTATTACGGTGGCTGTGAGGTCGTCGACGAAGTCGAGCAGCTGGCGATCGATCGCGCCAAGGAGCTGTTCGGCGCCGATCACGCCAACGTCCAGCCTCACTCGGGCGCGCAGGCGAACTATGCCGCGATGACTGCGTTCCTCAAGCCGGGCGACACGTTCCTCGGCATGGATCTGTCGAACGGTGGCCATCTGACGCACGGGTCGCCGGTGAACTTTTCGGGAATGCTCTTCAAGGCAATCTCGTACGGCGTCACTGATGATGGTTTGCTCAACTACGACGACATGCGCAAGAAGGCGCGTGAGCATCGGCCCCGGTTGGTCCTTGCTGGTTACAGCGCGTACTCGCGCATCATCGATTTTGCAGCGTTCGCCGACATCGCGAACGAGATCGGCGCCATCTTCATGGTGGACATGGCGCACTTCGCCGGGCTCGTCGCGGCGGGCGTGCATCCGTCGCCGGTGCCACACGCGGACGTCGTCACCACCACGACCCACAAGACACTTCGTGGTCCTCGGGGCGGTCTCATTCTCTGCCGCACCGAACACGCCAAAGCGATCGACAAGTCGCTCTTCCCCGGTTCGCAGGGTGGTCCACTCGAGCACGTGATCGCCGCGAAGGCTGTCTGCTTCAGGGAGGCGCTCGATCCGTCGTTCAAGCGCTACGCGTCGCAGATCGTCGCCAATGCCAGGGCGCTTGCCGGCGCTCTCACCGAGCGTGGCTTTCACATCGTTTCCGGCGGTACCGACAATCACCTCATGCTCGTCGACCTGCGCAATCGCGGCCTGACGGGAAAGATTGCCCAGTCCGCGCTGGACCTGGCCGGCATCACGGTGAACAAGAATACGGTGCCGAAGGAGACCCAGTCGCCGTTCGTGACGAGTGGAGTGCGCATCGGGACACCGGCGGTGACGACCCGCGGCATGCGGGAATCCGAGATGCAGCGCATCTCGGAGTTCATCGACCGCGTTCTCCGTGCTCCCGAAGATCAGAATGTGCTGAACACCGTGCGCGGCGAGGTTCGCGAGCTCGCCAACGCGTTTCCGCTGTATCCCGTTCCGGCCACGGCGGGCCGGTGAACGGAGGCGCGGCGCTAGCGCGGCTCGACGCTCTATCCGCCGAGCCGCTCTTCGCCGGTGTAACCGCGCTCGACGAAGCACATCGACTGCGCGATGCGCTCGGTCCCAACGCGCCGCGTATCCTCGTCAAGCGTGATGACGCCATTCCGTTCGGATTCGGCGGCAACAAGGTGCGAAAGCTCTGCCTCGTCGCGGCGGAGGCGCGCGCGTGCGGGGCGGATACGCTCATCACGGTCGGTGGCGTCCAGTCGAATCACATGCGCGCCACAGCGGCAGCTGCCACGCGGCTCGGCTTGCGATGTATCCTCGTCGCCAACGGGGAACCGCCGGCGGCGCCCCGTGCCAATGCGCTCCTCGACGCTCTTCTCGGGGCGGAGCTGCACTACGTAGCATCGCGGCAAGATCGCGCACCGACAATGCGACAGATCGCCGCCGAGCTGCGCGCCGCTGGGCGCGTGCCATACGAAGTCCCACTCGGCGCGTCCACCCCCCTCGGCGCCGCCGCATTCGCGCGCGCGGTCGGCGAATTGATCGCGCAGCTGCCATCGGGAGTCGTTCCCGACGCGATCATCCACGCTTCCTCGTCGGGTGGTACGCAGGCCGGTCTCACGACTGGGTGCGCGCTGCACGGATTGCCGACAAGCGTTGTCGGCATCAGCGCCGACGACCCGGCATCATCGATCGAAGACGAGGTGCGCCGCATCATTGTTGGTCTCGGAACGATGCTGGACATGGACGGCGACGCGCTGGCGCGAGCCGTGCACGTCACTGCCGACGACAGCTTCGTGGGTGAAGGTTACGGCATCGCCACGCCCGCGTCGCGCGAGGCGCAATCCCTCGCCGCACGCACGGAGGCGTTGTTCGTCGACCATACGTACACTGCGAAGGCCCTGGCCGCGCTCATCGGCTTTGTACGAGCGGGTCGGTACCGCAAGGATCAGACGATCGTCTTTTGGCATACGGGTGGTCAGGTTGGGCTGTTTGCGTGACTGGTGATTAGTGACTAGTGGCTGGTAGCTGACAGCTACCAGTCGCCAACCACCAGCCACCAGTCACCAGACAGGGTTGTGGACATGAAGACGAGCCCACATCTTTTGACTCGACCGTAGACGATATCGACGAGAGGAATCAGTGGCCGAGTTGGCGTTCCGCGATGGGATCATGGACCGCATCCGTGTGCGGGAGTCGCGCTTCGACGAGCGCGCGTATCTCTTCGTGCTTACTGCCCTCGAGTTTTGTCAGCAGCGCCTTACCGAGCGACGTCACATCAGCGGCCGTGAGCTCGCGATCGCCTGCCGCGAGCTCGCGCTCGAGCACTATGGCGTCCTTGCCCGCATGGTCCTCCAGCATTGGGGCGTCCGTACGACGGCGGACATTGGCGACATCGTCTTCACGCTCGTCGATCTGGAATTGCTCATGAGTCAGCCAAGCGACTCGCGCGAAGAGTTCATCGGCGTGTACGATTTCGAGGAGTCGTTCGAGCGCGAATATCCATGGTGTGGGGTGCAGCCAGTTTAGTAGCTGCTGACGACAGGCATCGCGACGAGCGATGCCTCGGGACGGGAGGGTGAATGGAGAAGGCGACCGAGCTGCCGAGCTGCCGCAAGTGCAAGGATGGCGTCCTGCTCCCTCTCAGCGACTACGGTCGCGACGGCGCGCCAATCACGTACAAGGCATGGGCCTGCAGCAATCCTGATTGTGGGTTCAACGTGCGCATCGACAACGGTGAGCTGAGCTACGGACGCACGATCGGAACCTCCCACAAATAACGCCGGCATCAGTCACGCCACGCCCGTCGAGGGCGCGCGGGTCTTCGTCGTCGGTAGTGAGCAATCGGCGGCGCGCGATGCCGCCGCCATCGCCGCTGGCATACCCTCGCGCGCGCTCATGCAGCGCGCCGGCGCTGCCGCGGCCGCGGAGATCGCGCGCCGACTCCCTCAGCGACTGACGCGCGGCGTCCGCGTCTTTGCGGGACCGGGAAACAACGGTGGTGACGCGTGGGTCGTGGCGCGCGCGCTGGCGGCGGCGGGGATTGCTGTCAGCGTCGTCGAGCCGATTCCCGCCCGCACTCCCGACGCCGTCGCCGAGCGCGAGCTCGCACTGCCGTTCGTCACGGTTGAGCGTTCGCTCAACAGTGCATTCCCGGCTGCCGTGATCGTTGACGGGCTCCTCGGCACCGGCTCATCGGGCGCGCCGCGCGGTGCGATCGCGGATGCCGTCGCCGCGATGGAGTCGTCGCGCCAACAGGGTGCGTACGTCGTCGCACTCGACCTCCCCACGGGCGTCGACGCGACGAGCGGGGATGCGACGGGCGCGATCACCGCTGATCTCACGCTGACGTTCGGCACGGTGAAGCGGGGGCACCTCGTCGCGCGCCAGGTATGTGGCGCGATCGTGGTGCTCGACATCGGCCTCGGCGTGCACGCCGTTCGCGACGACGGCGCGCCGCCAATCGTCGATGACGCGTGGGTCGCGCGCCACCTGCCCGCGATCGCGGCCGACGCACACAAAGGGACGCGGAAGAAGTTGGCGATCGTCGGTGGCGCTGGCGGCATGGCGGGCGCCGCCGTCCTCGCCGCGCGTGCGGCGATCAGGAGCGGTGTCGGCATGGTCCGACTGCTCGTCGCGCCCGAGAGTCTCCCCGTTGTGCAGGGCGCCGAACCGCTTGCGCTCGCGGGAAGCTGGCCCACCAGCGATGCCGCGCTCGAGCGCGAGATCGTTTCGTGGGCCGACGGGGTGGTTATCGGGCCCGGCCTCGGTCGCGGCAGCGAGTCGCGCGCGCTCGTGGACCGCGTCCTCGCCGCCTGGAACGGGCCCGTGCTCCTCGACGCGGACGCCCTCAACGTTTTCGACGGCGAGGTCGCCGCTCTTGGGCGCGCGAGCCGGGGACGACCGATGCTGCTCACGCCACACGCCGTCGAGTTCGCGCGCCTCGTGAGCATGGATGTTACGAGTGTTCTCAATTGCCGATACGACGTTGGCCGCGCGCTCGCCCGCGACACCGGCGCGTCGATTCTCCTCAAAGGCCTCCCCACGGTCGTGACGTCGCCGGATGGGTCGAGCCTCGTTAGTGCCGCGGGCACACCGATCCTCGCCGCGGCCGGAAGCGGCGACCTCCTCTCCGGTATCGCCGGAACGCTGCTCGCTCAGACAGGCGATGCGCTCACCGCCGGTGCTTCTGCGGCGTGGATTCATGGCCGCGCGGCGGAGCGCGTAAGTCATTCAGCACGCGTGCGCGGCCTCACGCTCGATGACGTGATCGCCACGCTCCCTTCCGCCTGGCCCCACGAGATCCAGCCGACGCGCTACCCGGTGCTCCTCGAGCTACCCGCGGTCGGAGAAGGGCGGTGAGCTCGGGAGAAACTTCGCCCTCGCTTCCACTCGGCCGGGGGACGGAATTCGACGCCATTCG
>DATEPP010000597.1:0-6649 GCA_035273165.1 Gemmatimonadaceae bacterium | reverse complement strand
GCCACCAGCGGCAGCACGGCGTCCGGACCCTACGAGCAATCGCACGTCATCGTCGACGCACCAGGCGGCCGTTACGATCTCCTCCTCACGCGCGAGCAGTATCTCTCCTCGGATACGCTGACAGTCTCGCCAAAGAGTGCGTGGCCGGCGCTCGTGCAGACCTACGCGGCGCTCGGCGTGCCGCTCCAAGGGGCCGACCAATCGCGTTACATGATCGCGACACAGTACTTCCACGCGCACAGCAATTTTGGCGGAGAGCGGATGTCACGCTGGCTCGAGTGTGGCTCGACGATGACGGGCGACATCGCCACGACATATGAGATCACGCTCCGCTTCGGCTCGCTGCTCGATACGTCCGTGGTCGGACGGACGATCGTTCGCACTGCCGTCACGGCGACGGCCATCGCCCCCGGGACGGGCACCACGTCGGTGCAGTGCAGCTCCCGCGGGTCCCTCGAGAAGCGGATTGCCGCGCTCGTGGCCTCGAAGAGCAGGTAGCCGCGCTGGATCGATTGAGCCGGAACTGCTTCGGCCGATACCGGCTCGTCGTTGGATTGTGAGTGAACTGGAACGAATCTGGCGACGGACCGCGCGCAGCCGTCAGCCCTTCACGTCGCTGCGTCGACGGCCATCGCGAGGAT
Source organism: Gemmatimonadaceae bacterium (assembly GCA_035273165.1). Lineage (GTDB taxonomy): Bacteria > Gemmatimonadota > Gemmatimonadetes > Gemmatimonadales > Gemmatimonadaceae > AG2. Next base: position 6,008 of record DATEPP010000597.1, on the reverse strand, counting down.
GCGAGGATCGCCGTCTTGCCCGAGCAATTCGATTCCACTGAACAATCGGTAGCACCGCTCTCCGCCCTGCCGGCGTTCTCCGGCGAGGCGTGCGCTCTCCTCGGTGCGACCGTGCGGAGCTATCTCGAGAGCGGCGGCATTCCCGAGGAGCTGGCGAACGTGACCGCACGTCTCTGCCGCGAGGCGCACGCCCGTGGCCTCACCGCCGACGAGACCCTCGCCGAGATCCGGAATACCCTTGGCGGGATCCTCGCCGCCTGCTCTCTCACGTCGACCGATCGGGCCGCACTCGTCGCCCTCGCGATCGACGAGTGCGTGCACGCGTTCTATCACCAGCACCATTGAGCAAACGCATATCGTAACAGGTCAGCTCCGAGGGTCAGGGTACGCATCCTCGCCGTTAGGCACGCGCGGCAGGACGCCCGGCGGCGCGCCGTTCCGCAGCAGCTCGGCGAGCTCCGCGTCCGAGCGGTCGACCCAGTCCCTCGGCCACTCCTCGAGATCGATCACCCGCCTGCCGCCGGAAAAGCGCAGCACGCGCGCTCCGGGCGTCGTCGGGTGCGCGCTGATCGAAACGGTCCAGGCGTGCCCACCCGGGTAACGGAAGCTGCGGACAGCTGAGGCATCGGCGAGGGCTCCACGCGGCGCGACGGTCCGCGCCGGCAGCACTTCCGCGCGCGGAATCAGCGCCGCCAGCGCCTCGTCGGGCAGCCGCTGCCAGTCACGCGGGATCGGACAGACGCGGACTCGCCGGTCGCCCTCCCGCGTCTCCATGACCACCCAACCGAGCTGATAGCACTCGGCGAGATAATCCTCGCCGCGCGTCGGGGGATATAGCGCGTCGGGCGACACCTCCCATGCCCGCCACTCCACTCCCGCCCCATCCATGAATTCGCGAACTGGCATTCCGGCTCCAATTGTTTCGACACCGCTGAACGTCACGCTGAATGTGCAGGATGTACGCCTCTGTACCGTCCGCTACGGCAATCGCGGACTTCGACTCGCCAGTCTCGCGCTCTTGCGCAAACGACAAATATCTTGACACTGTGATCGGAGCAGCGCGCAATGCAGCGTGCGGCTTCCTCCCATGAGAGGTGAGCTCGTTGTCCCAGGGTAACGGCGCGCCCGAGTTGCGCGACCGGGAAGTTCTGTCCCGGCCATTGATCGACGCGTGGGGTCGTCGCATCAGCGACGCGCGCGCCCGCCTGACGAGCGAGATCCGCGCGATCGCCGACGAATCGCCGATGCGCCGCGAGGGAGGGCTCTTCCTGGATGAATTGCTCGTCGCCTATGAAGAATTGCACGTCGCCGAAGAAGAGCTGCGCGTGCAAACGGAGGAGCTCAGCGCCAGCCGCGAGCTGCTCGAAGCCGAGCGCCTGCGGTACCGAGGTCTCTTCGAGAGCGCGCCCGTCGCCTACCTCGTCACGACCGCGAACGGCGTGATCACCGACGCGAACCAGGCTGCTTCGGAACTCCTGCTCGTCCCCAAACCGCGCCTCCTGGGCAAGCCGCTCGCCGTCTTCATTAGCCCGGCGCGCCGCGGTGCCTTCCGGGATCAGCTGGACGCATTTGGCGCGCACGAGGTCGAGAGCGGCCTGCACTTGAGTATCACGCCACGGGGTGGCGCGCTCCGAAGCGTGGGCGCCGCTGTCGGCGTCGTGTCAGGCCGCGACGGCTGCGTCAGCGAGCTGCGCTGGCTCATGTTCGACGACACACAACGGCGTCGCCGCGAGCGCCGCGTCCGCACGCAGAATGAGGAGCTGACGCGCCGCGTCGCCGAGCGCACCATCGATCTGATCGATGCACTCGCGCAGCAGCACATGCTGGCACGCGCCGCCGAATCGGCTCGACGCGAGGCCGAGCAGGCGAGTCGCGAGAAGAGCGAGCTCATTGCCGTCGTCAGTCACGAGCTTCGCACGCCACTCGCTGCGATCGGGGGCTACGCGGAGCTGCTCGCGCTCGGCGTCCGCGGCCCGCTCAACGACCAGCAGCAAACCGACGTCGGGCGCATCCTCCAGGCGCAGTCCCACATTCTCCGCCTCATCGACGACCTCGTCGGGTATAACAAACTCGAAACAGGACGCTTTCGCCTCGATGTCGGTGACGTGCTTCTTCGCGACGCCATGAGCGCGCTCGCGTCGCTCATCCGGCCGCAGGCTGCGCTCAAGGGAATCGAAGTCGTCGTGAACGACTCGGATCCCGACATCGCCGTGCGCGCGGACGAGGAGCGTCTCCGTCAGATCATCCTCAACCTGCTGGCGAACGCCATCAAGTTCACCCCGCCCGGCGGTCATGTGTCGTTATCGTACGGCGCCGACGAGACGAACGTCCGCATCGCCATTCGTGACAACGGCATCGGCATCCCCGCCGAAAAGCTCGACGTCGTCTTCGAGCCCTACGTTCAGCTCGGTTCATCCGCGGTGAATCAGGAGATTGGCTCGGGGCTGGGCCTGGCGATCAGCCGCGATCTGGCGCGCGCAATGGGGGGCGATCTCACGGCGACGAGCGCACCGGACCAGGGAACGGTGTTTACCGTGCGGCTTCCGCGGAGCACGTGCCGACTCGCGGACGAGCGGGCGATCTGACGTAGCTGGCTCAAAATTTTCAAATCGAGCGCTCACCATGCCTCTGCAGCGCATCATTGTCATCGGCGCGTCGGCGGGCGGTGTCGAGGCGCTCACGCAAATCGCGGGAGGCTTTCCCAGCGACATCGACGCGGCGCTCTTCGTCACCATCCACTTTCCGCCCACGAGCGCGAGTGCGCTGCCGCGAATCCTCAGTCGCGCCGGTCCGCTTCCCGCCGTGCACGCCAGGGACGGCCAGCAGATCGAGGCCGGGAAGATCTACATCGCACCGCCCGATCATCACCTGCTGATCTTTCGCGATCGCATGCGACTCCATCGGGGCCCGCGCGAGAACGGAAACCGACCTGCCATCGATCCGATGTTTCGAAGCGCGGCCCTCGCCTACGGTTCACGGGTGGTCGGCATAATTCTCTCCGGCAGCCTCGACGACGGCACCTCAGGGCTGCTTGCGATCAAGCGCCGCGGCGGCATGACCGTGGTGCAGGATCCCGAGGAGGCGATTTTTCCCTCGATGCCCGAAAGCGCGATCCAGCACGTTGCGGTCGACCACGTCGTGAAGCTCGATCGACTCGCTGCGCTGCTCGGCGAGCTTACCACACAACCACCAACGGAGGAGCAAAACGTGGCCTTCGACGACGCGGAAAAAGACGTCGAGTACAGTGAAATCGATCTCGGCCGGATCGAGAACCCAACCGATCATCCAGGCGTTTTGGCTCCGTTCGGCTGCCCCGACTGCGGTGGAACACTGTGGGAGCTGCGCGAGGGTGAGCTCGTGCGCTTCCGCTGCCGCGTCGGGCACGCCTGGACGTCGGACGCGCTGCTCGCTCGGCAGACGGAAACACTCGATGCGGCACTCTGGACGGCGCTCCGCGCGCTCGAGGAAAGTGCATCACTCAACGAGCAACTCGCCGACCGCGCGCGCCGGCGCGGGAACGAGCGTCTCGTCGAGAAGCTGACGGACAACGCGAAGATTGCAAGCGGTCGGGCCAAGATCATTCGCGACGTTCTCGTGCAGGCCAAGGATCCGGCCCCCGCGACACAGTCCGGGCGGGCAATGCGCACGCCGCGATGAAGCCAAGAACCAGCGGCGGACGAGTGAGGCAGTGCTGGCCTATCTCCGGCCTGGTTCGCGGTCCATATTGCGACATCGCAACCTGACTCGGTCTGTTTAGCATGTCCTCACGGCCGTCCGTCGGTCTCGCCACGCTCATTGAGTATCTGAGGCGTGGACGCGGCTTCGATTTCACCGGCTACAAACCGGCGAGCCTCGAACGGCGCGTGCTGAAGCGCATCCAGTCGCTCGGCCTCGTCGACTACGGCGACTACCTCGACTATCTCGAGGTTCATCCCGAAGAGTACGAGATCCTCTTCAACACCATTCTCATCAATGTCACGGCGTTCTTTCGCGACGCCGGGACGTGGGAGTTTCTCGAGAAGGAAGTGGTGCCACCGTTGCTCGATCGGCGAAGCGACGGGGGCCCCATTCGCGTCTGGAGCGCAGGCTGCGCCAGTGGCGAGGAGGCGTACAGCCTGGCGATGCTCTTCGCCGAAGCGCTCGGCCCCGCGGCGTACCGCGAGCGCGTGAAGATCTACGCCACGGACATCGACGAGGAGGCGCTGGCGCGCGCTCGTCAGGCAATCTACGACGCGAAAGACGTCGAAGGTGTTCCGCCCGCGCTGCTGACGAAGTACCTCGAGGAGAGCGGCGGCAACTTCGTCTTTCGCCAGGAGTTTCGCCGGAACGTGATCTTCGGCCGGCACAATCTCATGCAGGACGCGCCCATCTCCCGGGTGGACCTGCTCTCTTGTCGCAACACGTTGATGTACTTCAACGCGGAGACGCAGGCGCGCATCCTCACGCGCTTTCATTTCGCGCTCAACGACGGCGGTATTCTCCTCCTCGGCCGGGCGGAAACGCTGCTCAATCAGGCGAGCGCGTTCGAGCCGATCGATCTGCGGCGGCGCATCTCGGCCAAGCTTCCCCGCGCGAGCCTCAATCTCCGCGACCGGCTGTTGCTCCTCACGCAACCCGATAGCTCCGACGAGAACGCCGTAGACACGGAGTCGAGAGTGCGACTTCGCGAGCTGGCGTTCGACGCCGTCCCGACGGCGCAGATCGTTGTCGACCTCGAGGGAATGCTCGTGCTCGCGAACGAGCGCGCCCGCGCGCTCGTCCCCCTCATGCCGGCTGACATAGGACGTCCGATCCAGGATCTCAAGATCTCCTACCGGCCCGTGGAGATCCGCTCGTGCATCGATCAGGCGCGCGCGGAGCGCATCCCGATTCTCCTGCGCGACATCGAATGGTTATCGGCGAGCGGCGAGACACGGTGGCTGGACATCCAGATCGTGCCGCTGATCGATCCTGGCAACATCCTCATCGGCGTCGCAATCACCTTCGTCGACGTCACGGTCAGCAAGCGGCTGCAGCGGGAGCTGGAGCACGCCAATCAGGAGCTCGAGACCGCATACGAGGAGCTGCAATCGACCAACGAAGAGCTCGAGACGACGAATGAAGAGCTCCAATCGACGGTGGAAGAGCTCGAGACCACGAACGAGGAGCTTCAGTCAACGAACGAAGAGCTCGAGACGATGAACGAGGAGCTTCAGTCCACGAACGAGGAGCTTCAAACGACCAACATCGAGTCGCGGCGGCACAGCGACGAGCTGAATGACGTCAACGCGTTCCTCGAGAGCATTCTCACCGGCCTTCGCGGTGGAGTCGCCGTCGTCGACGCCGACTTCAAGGTGCTCGTCTGGAACAGGCAGGCCGAGGATCTCTGGGGGCTCCGCGCCGATGAAGCCGTTGGCCGCCAGTTGCTGAGTCTCGACATCGGCATCCCGCTCGAGCGGCTGACGCAGCCGATGCGCGAATGCCTCAGCGGAGCCAGGACGTACGTCGAGCTGGAGCTCGAATGCACCAACCGGCGCGGGCGGGCGATCCGTTGCCGCGTCACCTGCTCGCCCCTCTTCAGTGCGCAGCGCGCCATCCGCGGCGTCATCGTGATGATGGAAGACCTGGAAACCGGCGCCCCGCTGAGCTCTCCTCGCGCATCACGCCCGAGGCAGGCGGCCGAGTCGAGCCGCTGAGCAAGGTGTCCTAACGATGAAGAGAGTGTCGCGCGGGCCGAGGTGATTCGGCCCGCGCGATACTCTCGACAACTCGTGCGGATCGGCTAGCGACGCGCCAACCGCACCGTGCCCACCTTCTTGTTGCCGCGCGACGGACGGATCACGATCTCGATGTCGCGGCCGAGCCGCAGCAGGATACGAACGAGACGATCGGTCGAGAAACCACGCAGCTTGCCATTGAGCAAGAGCGAAACCTGCGACCGTGCCTCGCCAGTCTGATCGGCAACCTGCACCTGCGACATGTCGTTCTTCTCGACGATGCTCTGAATCTCGGAGAGCAGCTCCTCCTTC
>DATEPP010000596.1:0-6243 GCA_035273165.1 Gemmatimonadaceae bacterium | reverse complement strand
CCCGCGACGTAACCCGCGAGCGACGCGTCGCGCGGTCGGCCGCGCGCGTCGACCGCGTCCGCAATCTGATGCGCGAGGCCGAGCGTGATCAGGTTCACCTCGCGTCCCCATACCACTCGCGGGGAGTGGTAGCGATCGCGCTCGAAGGCGCCCCACACCTCCGGCGTCGCATAGGCATCGTTCGCCACGACCGGGCCGAGGCCTTCCACGAACAGACCGACCGGGTACTGCCTAACGAACGGATCGAGATTGCGGAACGGCTCGACGCTCAGTGGCGTCAACGTCTTGCCCGTGAGGTCGACGAGAAAGAGTGCCGTCGCCGGATCCGTGTTCATCACTGGTATCGGGTTGCCGGCCGCGTCGAGTGAGAGTGCGAGGAAGGAGATCGAGTCGCGGGCGGCCCCGCTCGAGGTGAGGAGGCCCTGCCAGTAGCGCCGCTCGTTCTCGGGGAGCGACGCGAGCTTCGCGCCGATGCGCGCGTCGATCTCGGACGGCGACAACCGCACGATGAAGTGCCGCACCGCGCCGCCCCATGCTCGCTCGGCGGCCTGCAGCGATCCGCGATCCGAGAGAAAGCGCGCGAACGCTGGACCGAGCGCTGTCTCCGACATCCCGAGCCCGATCTGATGGATCGAGTCGATGATCTCGCCGATTGCGTCGAGCGCCATCGGCACCCAGATCGCGTTGATGTCCATCGCGAAGCGGCCATTCGCGTAGCCGGCGCCGCTGTCGCGCCAGCTCTCGGACTCCCAGTGGGTCGCATCGCGCGGCGCGAAACCGACGAGATTCGTCGCGTCCTGACGCGCCGCGTACGGCGCCGCGCGCGACGCGACGACCTCGAGCTCTTTGACGAGGAGCGCGAGTCGCGTCTGTCCGTTCTCGCGTCCGTTCAGAAACGCGCGCTTCGCCTCGGCCGTGAGACGCCGATCACCGAGGTACCGCGCGACGAGCACGGGCAGCTGGAACTCGTCGTCGATCATGTGATAATTCTCGCGCACGCGCTCGATGTCGCCGAGCACGATCCGCGCGCGTGACATCAACACCGTCGTGTCGCGCGGGGCGGTGCGCGCGAGTGCACGCGCGGAATCGAGCAAGCGTACGTACTCCCCCGCGCCTTCACGAATCGCCTGACCGCCGAGCGCTTCCTCGTGGCTCACCTCGCCGTTCGGCGCCAGCTTCCGCAACACGCTCCCGATGACGTGCTCCATCATCGCCGGCGTCCACACCGACTGCATCATCAGCGCACTCATCATCTGATCGCGCCCGAAGTACGTGGCGAAGTTCGGCAGCCCCGCCATCAGCTTCTCGCGCGAGCTGAGGAGCTCGACGGCGCGCAATTGCCGCTCGACCCTCGGATCGCGTCGGGCAGCAGAGTCGGCAAAGGCGAGGAAGGTGCGATCGAAGATCTCCGATCGCGTGAGCGGCGTCAGAGGCGTCGCGTCCGTGGCGACGCGAACCGCGAGCTCGATCGGTGCGTTGGATTTGGAGGCAATGTCCACCGAGCGTCCGACTTGCCGCACGCGTGCGCGCGTCGTGTCGAGGGCGATCTCGATGGCCAGCGTGTTCCTCGCGGTGAAGCTGTGCTGGACGACGCGCACGACGTCGCGGCTCCCCGCATGCACGATGCTGAGCGACGGCTCGAGCCGTGCACGCAGCTCGCCGATGGTGCGCGCGTGAAGCAGCGCAAGCTCTCTCCGCCGCTCTGCCTCGGGCAGCGTCGCCATGCGGTGCACGAGCGTATCCAGCTCGGCGACATGGAACGCGGGCGCGGTGTACGGATCGAGATGTTTGCGCCAGTACTGGAAATCGCGCTCGATGCGCATCGTGCCGAGGAGGAACCAGCCGAGGACGATTCGCGGCGTCTGACTCGTGAGGCGATAGTTGACGACGCGCATCCTGCCGGAATCGGACGTGAACGCGATCTCGCTCGCGAACACAAGCGCCGCCGGCGCGCCCGCCGAGTCGCGCGCCGTGAAGCCGATGCTCTCATTCGCGGCGTCGGCCCAGAGATTCACGACGCGCCCTTCGTTGCGACGGAGGTAAATCTGGAGCGTGTTTCCTCTCGAGTCGCGATAGAATCGCGTGCGATACCCCTCGTACGCCGTCGTGTCGTCGAGGCGCGGATCGGGCAGCGACAGCACGGGGAGGATGTCGCGCGTCGTCGGAACCCGCTGGGCACGTGCGGCGGTTGCGCCACAGGCAACGGTCCCACAAACGATGGTCGCACCCAGCCAGGTAAATGAATGAGTCATTGCTGAACTTGCAGAATTTCCAGAGTGTTGTCGTTGCGCGCGACGGCGATCAAGGTCCTGCCATCGGCGCCGCGCAGTCGCGCCATGTGTCGGACCTGTCCCTCGATCACGAGATGCGTCGCCCTCATATCCGCCGCGACGAAGTGCCCATTCCCAAGCCCTCGGAGCAGCAACCCGTAGCTCGCATCGTACCGGCCAAGCGCTGGCGGCACACCAAAGAAGTTGCCGGCGACAAGAAGGTCCGTGCGGCCATCGCCATCAAAGTCACCCGCCACCGAAGCGCGGATGGGCGCAAACTGCGCCGCGGCCGGAAGCGGGACGAGGGCAAAGGCGCCACGCCCATCATTGATCGCCACGGCACTCTCGAGCTGTCGCGCCTCCAGCACTTTCGCCTTTGCTAATTCCCCGGTCGGCAGAATGTCCTCGATGCGGCTCGCGCCGAACGACGCGTACGTCGTGTATTTGCTCTGCAGCTGCGGCATCAGACGAATGAGCTCGTCGCGGCTCGCGATGGGATAGCTCACCCCGTGGTGGTACGTGGTGAGAATCTGCTTCAGCGCCCCCGTCTCGAAGAAATCACCGACGTACAGCCGGGCCGGCTCCTTCGCCGACGCGTGAATGTACGAGTTCAGGCCGAGATTGCCGAGAACGAGGTCTTTCCGGCCGTCGCCGTTGACGTCCACGGCCGTGACTGTGCTCCACCAGCCTTCTGTCCCTGCCAGCCCGGCCGACGCCGTGCGGTCCACGAAGCGGCCGCTCTCCTGGTGAAAGATTCGCACCGGCATCCATTCTCCGACGACGACGAGATCGAGCTGGCCATCGTCGTCGTAATCGATCCACGCTGCCGATGAGACCATCCCGGCCTCGGCAAGCGCCGGCGCCTTCTCGCTCGCGACGTCGGTGAAGTGTCCCGCGCCATCATTCTGCAGCAGGTAGCTGCGCGGCGTTAGGCCATATTTTCCCGCGACGGCTCGGCGCCCCACGAAGAGATCGATATGCCCGTCGCCATTGAAGTCGGCGGGAATCGCCACCGACCCGCTCTCCGCGAATCTGGGCAGGGCGGCCAGATCGCGATGGAAGTTGCCCTTGCCGTCGTTGATGTACAGCCGATCCTGCAGTGCGTCGTCTTCCCCCGAGAACTCGTTCCCGCCGCTGACGACGTACAGATCGGGATAGCCGTCCCCATTGGCGTCGAAGAACACGGCGTCGACGTCCTCCTGCAGGCTGTCTGCCCTGAGCGCCGGTTGCGGGCTCTCCTTGAACGTGCCGTCGCGCTGCTGAACGTACAGGCGTCCTGGCTGCCATTTCGCTCCGCCGATATAGATGTCATCGAGGTTGTCGGCGTTCACGTCACCGATGGCGAGGGCGGGGCCTTCCGTGGAAAGCAGATGCGGAATCAACGGCTCGCGGCTGTAGTCGTAGTAGTTGTTCTCCTCGTGCCTGAAATGGACCTTCGTCCGTGCCGTCACGTCCTGAAAGAGCGCCTTCTCCGTTGGTGAAGGTGGCCGAGCCGAGCGAAGCGCTTTCGTCGGACGACAGTCAGCACGCTCGCAGGGCTCGGCGTTCTTTGCCATCAGGTCGAGCATTCGATCGACGCTGACGTGCGTCAGCGTTTGCGATCGTCTGTCGGGCCACACTACCACGACGCTGTCCGCGATCGTCGCTGGCCCGAGACCGAAATGGAGACGTGAATCAACCGACGAGAGAAAGCCCCGCGTCGGAAACTCTTCCAGCATCTGCCGCTTGCCACCCGCGACGACCGTCACCCTGGCGCCGACTGCCTCGGTATTCGCGCCGGCGCCGTGGAGCCTGACGGTGAGGTAGTGAGAGCCATTCAGCTCCCGGGCGCGGTTCCGGTAGATCGTCGCGGGCGCGTTGACGTTGTTCACGACGAGGTCGAGCGCGCCGCGGTTGTCGAGATCCACGTAGACGGCGCCGTTCGAGAAGCTCGGCGTCGCCAATCCCCACGCCGGCGCCATGTTCGTGAACGTCGAGTCGCCATTGTTGCGGAAGGCGTAGTTGGGTAGCGGGAGCTGCGGCATCTTCTTCAGCAGGGCCATGTTCTCGCGCGTCATGACGTCGCCTAACGACGCCTGCGCGCCGTCGCTGCTGAGGGCGCTGATGTAGTCGAGATCGTTCGGGCGGCGATAGATGCCGTTGCTGACGAAAAGATCCTTGTAGCCGTCGTTGTCCAGATCCGCGAATAACGGCGCCCAGCTCCAGTCGCTGGCAGCGACACCGGCGAAAAACCCGATGTCGCTGAAGTGAATGCCATCGCGATTCAGTTGGAGCGTGTTGCGCGAGTACTGCGGCTGGTAGCCGGCTCGGAGCTGCAGATCGAAGAGATTGTAGCTCTCGGCGCTCGCTGACGTGTTGCGAATGTCCTGACGCTCCGGGAGCATGTCGGCGACGAAGAAGTCAGGCCAACCGTCGTTGTCGAAGTCCGCCGCGTCGACGCCCATCGAGAAACGGCTCGTATGGCCCGTCGCGCGCGTGATCGATTCGGTGAACGTACCGTCGCAGTTGTTGATGTAGAGGTAGTCGTTCTCCTGGAAGTCGTTGGACACATACAGGTCGGGACAGCCATCGCGATTGAAATCGCTCGCGACGACACCGAGCCCGAAAGCGCCGGCGCGGTCGGCGACGCCGGCCTGCTCGCTCACGTCGACGAAGTGCCCGCCATCGTTCCGGAAGAGCCGGTCGCTCGCCCGCGGATTTCCGCCGCCGCCGCTGATCGCGCGCTCCCGATGCGTCGAGTGATCGAGAAGGAACATGTCGAGGTCGCCGTCGCCGTCATAGTCGAAGAAGAGCGCCTGCGTGGAGTAGCCGACATGATCGAGCCCATACTCTCTCGCTCGTTCGGTGAAGGTGCCATCGCCGTTGTTGATGTAGAGCGCGTTCCGGCCATGCAGCGTCAGGTAGTCGACGCCCGACACATAGATGTCGATGTATCCGTCGCCGTTGACGTCGGCCATGGTGACGCCGGTCTTCCAGCCGAGGGAGTCGGCGACACCCGCCTTCAGGGTGACGTCCTCGAAGCGATAGTTCCCCTTGTTGATGTAGAGCCGGTTCGGGCCGAGGTTCGCGGTGAAGTACAGGTCGGGCAGACCGTCGTTATTGACATCGCCGACCGCCACGCCGCCGCCATTGTAGTAATACAGATAGTTCAGGATGTTGAACGTCGTATCTTCGGGGAGGCGGTTGCTGAAGCTCACTCCGGTCCGCGCCGGAGGCAGCGCCTCGAAAAGCGCTCGTGGCTCGGCCCGCGACTCCGGCCTGCATCCAGCGCTCGTCACGAGGGCGAGCACGAACGCCCTGCGCAAGGCGCGGGTTCCTGAAGGTGATCTCATCCGCCCAGGCAATATCGCGGGTGCTTTCGAGCTTGCGTCCTCGAGGGTAAGATCGCCACTGTAATACGAGCCCCGCCGATTATCGTCCCCGCGCTTTTGTCCCTCGGAGGTCTCAATGCCGGTGCATCCCGTACACAAGCCGCTCTCGTTCGCGTTGATGGCGTTTGCGGCCGCAGCTTGCGCGTCTGGCGGCGGGAAGCCCGCGACGACCTCCAGCGCGCCCGCATCTCCGGGTACGACGGTCACGTCGGATAACATCCATCCCGCGCCCAACGAGCCGATCGAGAAAGTGCTGCAAGGCCGAATCTCGGGCGTCGTCGTCGCCACCGCGCCGGATGGCGGACTCTCCGTCCAGATCCGTGGTCAACACTATCGTGACCAGGATGCACCATTGTATGTGCTCGATGGGATGGCGATTACGCCGGGCCCGAACGGCAGCCTGAGTGGGTTGAGCCCGTACGACATCGAATCCATCAAGGTCCTCAAGGACCCCGCCGATCTCGCCATGTACGGCAGCCGCGCCTCCAATGGCGTGATCATCATCAAGACGAAGCGGGCGCAGAAGCCTCAATAGCCTGCTCGCGTCGTCGCGGACGGGTGGCTCCTGCTCGCGACCGCCGACGGCTGATTCGCTCGGAAAA
>DATEPP010000595.1:0-13921 GCA_035273165.1 Gemmatimonadaceae bacterium | reverse complement strand
GCCGCCAGCAGCTGCTCCGGCGCAACCACCCGATTCACGAGCCCGATGCGAAACGCTTCCTGCGCGTCGATCATCTCGCCGGTGAGCAGCAGCTGGAGCGCCCGCCCACGTCCCACGAGACGCGGGAGCCGCTGCGTACCGCCATAACCGGGAATGAGTCCCAGCTTCACCTCGGGCTGGCCGAACTTTGCCGCATCCGACGCGATGCGGATCTGGCACGCCATGGCGAGCTCGCACCCGCCGCCGAGCGCGAAGCCGTTGACGGCGGCGACGGTCGGCTTCGGCGAGAGCTCGAAGCGGCGAAAGATCTCCTGCCCGCGGCGCGCGAGGCGCTTTCCTTCCAGCGCGCTGATCCCGGACAGCTCCGCGATGTCGGCGCCGGCGACGAATGCCCGGCCCCCTCCAGTGAGGATGATCCCGCCAACGTCGTCCCGCGTCTGCATCTCGTCGATCGCGGCTCCGAGCTCGCCAATGAGTGTCGCATTCAGTGCGTTGAGCTTGTCCGGACGATTCACCGTCAGTGTCGCGATCCGATCCTGGACCGACACCGAGAGATGCTGGTAAGGCATGGCGAGGCGGAACTCCGAGAGAGGCGGGAAGTGACGTGGCCCAGAATCTAATCCAGTCCGGTCTTTTTCTTGCCGATCCGTACCCAACATGGCGACTCGGTGGCTGCGACGCCTCGGCACGAAACGATCCGGATTCCGGTACGCGGACGAGACCGGGCGACTCGTGCGCGACCGGCGATCGCTCGAGCGCATCGACGCGCTGCGAGTTCCACCGGCGTGGCGCGACGTGCGAATCGCGGCGAGCCCGCGCAACCGAATCCAGGCATGGGGCTACGACGCGCGCGACCGCAAACAGTATCGATATCACGAACGCGCGGTGGAACACCGCGAGCTTCGAAAGTATTACCGCGTCCGCGAGCTGGCCAAGTCGCTGCCGAAGATGCGGACGATCCTCCGCGAGGATGCGGCGCATCGCGACCTTACCCGGGAGACCGTCGCGGCAACGGTGTTGCGGCTCATCAGCGAGAGCTTCTGTCGCGTCGGCGGTGAGCGCTATGCGCGCGAGAACGGGACATACGGCATAACGACGCTGCGCAAGAAGCACGTGTCCATCGAGGGCGACTGCGTCGTGCTGTCCTATCTCGGCAAGAGCAACAAGCGTCAGCGGCAGGTCGTCGTGAATCGGGAGCTGGCGAAGCTGGTCGCGCGGCAGCTCAAAGCACCGGGGACCCGACTCTTCCGTTATCGAAATCCTGACGGGAGCTGGTGCGACCTCAACGCGCGCGACGTCAACAACTACGTGCACGACCGGCTCGGCCCGCATTTCAGCGCCAAGGACTTCCGGACGTGGGGCGGCACGCTCCGCGCCGCGACCGTTCTGGCGGAGCTCGGCCCGGCGAGGACCGAGCGCGAAGCGAAGAGAAACGTCGCCATGGCCATGCGGCTGGTGTCGTCGGAGCTCGGGAACACGCCGACGATCTGCCGCAAGTCTTACGTCCATCCGATGGTAGTCGCGCGCTACATCGACGAAGGCGATACGATCGCGCTGCCGGCCGCTCGTCGCTCGGCCAGCGACCGCGGCCAGGCACACTCGCCCGAGGAACGGGCGCTCATCGCGTTCCTCGATCGCCATTTTCCTGAGCGCCGGCGGAAGCCGCGGCGGGTCGACGGCGAGAACGAACGGCGCGCGGCATGAGGACGCTCGATAATTTTCGAGCGTGGACATCATCCAATCGGTGCGCTGGACTGAAGACGGTCGCGGCGTACGCATCATCGATCAACGGTTGTTGCCGGGAAAGCTCGTCGAGCGCGACCTCCGACGCCTCGCCGAGGTGTGCGACGCGATCCGGACGCTCGCCGTCCGCGGCGCGCCTGCCATCGGGATTGCCGGCGCGATGGGTCTCGTCGCGGTGCTCGGGCCTAACGAGTTGAAGAGTCGCGATGAGCTCCTGGCGGAGGGACGTCGGGTCGCGGCGGAGATCGCGTCGACGCGACCGACGGCAGTGAATCTGGCGTGGGCCCTCGACCGCGTTCTCAAGGCGGCGGCTGCATCGCGCGGCACGGGCGCCGCGATGATCGACGCGATGCGGCGGGAAGCGAATGCAATTCTCGAGGAAGACCGTGCGATGTGCCGGAGCATCGGCGAGCACGGTCTCGCGCTACTCCACGACGGCGCTCGCGTGCTGACGCACTGCAATGCGGGCGCGCTCGCTACAGGCGGCATCGGCACCGCGTTGGCGCCGATCTACCTCGCGAAGGAGCGTGGGTGGACTGTCGAGATCTTTGTCGATGAATCTCGGCCCCTGCTGCAGGGAAGCCGCCTAACGGCGTGGGAGCTGCAGCGCGCGGGCGTGCCAGTCACCGTGCTCACCGATGGGATGGCCGCCTCCTTGATGCGTGAGCACGGCGTCGATCTGTGCATCGTTGGCGCGGACCGGATCGCCGCGAACGGCGACGTCGCCAACAAGATCGGGACGTATGGCCTCGCCATCGCGGCGCGCTACCACGAGGTGCCCTTTGTCGTCGCCGCGCCAACGTCGACGATGGATCCCGCGACCGCCAGCGGAAATGAGATCGTCATCGAGCAGCGCGAGGCGGACGAGGTGCGGCGCATCGGCGACGTGCCCACGGCGCCACCTGACGTCTCCGCCTACAATCCGGCGTTTGACGTCACTCCCGCCGCGCTCGTCTCGGCGATCGTCACCGATCGCGGCATTCATCGCCCGCCGTTCGCGTTCGCAGAATCGTTAGGCGAGCTCGCCGCCGGGGTGTCGCGATGAGGCGCACCGATCTGGATGGTGCCCTCGAGTCGCATTGCCAGGCGCTGGCCTCCTGCCAGCGATGCGGACACGGCAGCGACGTGCGACCCATCGTCTCGCTCGCGCGCCGACCTCGCGTCATGCTCGTGGGACAGGCACCGGGAAAGGTCGAGAGCGCCGGCGGCAAGGCATTCGCGGGCCGCGCGGGCAAAACGCTCTTTCGCTGGTTCGAGCGAATCGGCCTCGACGAATCCACGGCGCGCGAGCGGATCTACATCGCGGCGATCACGCGTTGTTATCCCGGTCCAAGTCCCAGTGGTCGTGGGGACCGCGTGCCCTCGCCCGCGGAGCGCGCCGCCTGCGCCAGCTGGCTGGACGACGAGCTCCGGCTGCTCCGACCGCGGCTTCTCATTCCCGTCGGGCGACTGGCGATCGAGCGCTTTCTGCCCCGACTGCCCCTCGAAGATCTGATTGGCCGCGAGCATCGGATCGAGTGCGGTGGCGTGAAGATGATTGCCATCCCTCTGCCCCATCCGAGCGGCGCAAGCAGCTGGATCCATCAAGCGGATCATGGCGAGCTTCTCTCGCGCGCGCTGCGCGCGATTCGAAAGCGCCTCGCCGAGCTGGACGTGGCTTCCAGTGCCTCGGCGCGGAGCGTCGCCTGATGCTCGCATTGCTGCTTGCCTTCCAGCTGCACGGCCCCGGGGATCACCCGTCGGGCGACAGCTGGCTTGGCGTCGACAAGGTGAAGCATTTCTTCATGGGTGCATTCGTGCAGAGCGTTGCGTACAGCGCCATCCGCGCCGCGGGCGGACGCCACGACGCGTCGCTCGCGGGCGCCGCGGCCGTGACCGCCGGCGTCAGCATTGGCAAGGAGCTCTGGGACGCGCACAGCGGTGGAACGCCGAGCGTGCGCGATCTCGTCTGGGACGCGGCGGGTGCAGGGACGGCGACGCTGATGTTGCGGCGCTCCGTCCGCTAAAGCTCGCGCACCCGAAACGCGGCGTGCTTGCCTTATATTGGGTTAGATGGAAGTATCAACGGATTCGGCGTTTGCAGGCCACTCCAACCGACTCCGCTCATGACGAAGCCTTCCGGCCCCGCCCACCAGCCCTCGTCGAGCACGGAGGGGTTGCAGGACCGGCGGTCGAACCCGGAGCTGCGCCGGCTGATTGAGGAGATGTTGGAGCGAGTGCGGCAGATGAATCGGAACGTCCTGATCTGGAGTCCGGAGGAGCGCGCCCGCGCGGAAGCTGATCTGGAATCGGTGATGGCGCGCGTCCGTCGGTTGGCGGGTGAACGGCGCTCGGAGTAGCACGCGACGCCTAACGGTGAAGACAACATGAAGGCACGCACAAAATTCCTGATTGGTGGCGCGCTGGTTCTCGGACCAGTGGGCTATCTCATGGCGAGCTCCATTAGCCAGACGGGTGTCTATTATCTCACGCCCACGGAGCTGTCAGCGAAGCTCGCCGCCGACTCGACCTTCCGCGACGTCGGTGTGAAGGTCGGCGCGCGCGTCGTTCCGGGCTCCATTCAGCGCGATCCGGGGGGCCGTGAATACGCGTTCCGCGTCACGGATGGTGCGAAGACCTTCCCCGTGGTGTATCGGGGCCTGGCGCCGGACACCTTCACCGACAGCGTCGACGTGGTGGTGGAAGGGCGCATGGATCGTGACGGGACCTTCCGCGCGACGACATTGCTCGCGAAGTGTGCATCGCGCTACGAGAGCGCTCCGGAGAAATACCGCCAGACGCCGGGATACAAGTCGGCGACGTCCGGAGGGCAGCGCGCTTGATCCTCATCGGCGAGCTGGCCCTCTGGGTGGGCCTGCTGATGGCGGCGTGGGCGTGCACCGTCTCGTTTGCTGGTGGCGCGCTTCGGCGTGATGACCTCATCGCCAGCGGCCGCCGCGCGATCTACGCGACGTTCGCGATGGTGCTCGTCGCTTCGATTGGCCTCTGGACCGCGCTTCTCTCGCGCGATTTCTCGCTCGAGTACGTGGCAGGGCACATCAGCGCGAACATGCCTAACGTGTACGTCTTCACGGCCTTCTGGAGTGGTCAGGCCGGCTCGATGCTCTTCTGGGCGCTGATCCTGTCGTTCTATTCGGCCATAGCGGTGCACGCGAATCGCGAGCGCAATCGCGCTCTCATTCCCTACGCCGCCGGCACGCTGGGCGCGATCCTTCTCTTCTTTCTCGCCACGACCTGCTTCAAGGCGAACCCGTTTGCGCGACTCGACTGGACGCCGATGGATGGCCGCGGGATGAATCCGCAGCTGCAGAATCCTGGCATGGCGATCCATCCCCCGAATCTCTACCTCGGCTACGTCGCGACGGCGATCCCGTTCGCTTTCGCGATCGCGGCGCTCGTCACGCGCCGTCTCGACGCGGAGTGGCTCGGAGTCGTGAGGCGGTGGTCGCTCCTCTCCTGGTTCTTCCTCACCGTTGGCATCGTGCTCGGCATGTGGTGGGCGTACGTCGAGCTTGGGTGGGGCGGCTACTGGGCTTGGGATCCGGTCGAGAATGCGTCGTTCCTTCCCTGGCTCACCGGCACCGCGTTCCTGCATTCGATCATGATCCAGGAGAAGCGCGGCATGCTCCGGAAGTGGAACGTGGTACTCGTGGTCGTCACGTTCCTCCTTTCCATCTTCGGCACGTTCATCACCCGAAGTGGTGTGATCGAGAGCGTTCACTCGTTCGCACAGTCGCCGGTGGGGTCGTGGTTCGGCGCGTTCTTCTTCCTCGCGACTGGCACCACGATCTACCTCGTCGCGACGCGGCTGCGGAATCTCGAGGCGAAGGCGGAGCTCGAGAGCCTCGTGAGTCGCGAGGCAGCGTTCCTCTACAACAACCTCGTCCTCGTCGGCATCGCGTTCGCCGTGCTCTGGGGAACGCTCTTCCCGATTCTCTCCGAGTGGGTGCGCGCCGAGAAGATCACGGTCGGGCCGCCGTTCTTCAACGCGGTCAACATTCCCCTCGGCCTCCTGCTTCTCGCCCTGACGGGCGTTGGACCGCTCATTGCCTGGCGCAAGGCGTCGACCGCGAATCTCAAGCGCCAGTTCGCAGTTCCCGCTGGAAGTGGCGTGGCGCTCGGCGTGCTCCTCTTCGCGTTAGGCATGCGCAGCGGTCACGCGCTCCTGACCTATACTCTTTCGGGCTTCGTCGCGGCGACCATCCTGCAGGAGTTCTACAAGGGCGTCAACGCACGGCGCACGATCCATGGCGAGAGCGTCCCGGTAGCTTTCGTGCGGCTCGTGGCGCGGAACCGCCGCCGATACGGTGGCTATATCGTACACGCCGGCATCGTCATGCTCTTCGCGGCGTTCGCGGGACTCGCCTTCCGCAGCGAGCACGATGTCACGCTGCGGACGGGGCAGGAGTTCGTGACGAACGACCCGTACGGCCACCACTGGCGCTTCGTGAGTCAGGGCGCGTCGACGGACAAGCGCGCCAATCGGATGGTGACGTCGGTCGCGCTCGAGACATTCCGCGACGGGAAACCCTCGGGGTTCATCAAGTCCGAGAAGCGCCAGTACTTCGACAGTGCCGATCGTCCGACCTTCGAGCCGTCGACGGAAGTCGGAATCCGCAGCACCGCGAAGCTGGACACGTACGTCGTCCTCGCGGGCGTGCGCGGCGACGTCGCCGAGCTGCGAGTGACGTTCAATCCGCTGGTGGTGTGGGTATGGATCGGCGGCGCTTTGATGGCGGTCGGCGGGTTGATCGTCATGTGGCCGCAGGCGCAGCGCCGACGCGCGGCGCAGGCGGGCTACCTCTCTGTCCTCGCTCCAGCGCGCGAACCCGCGGCGGCGACGGTGTGAGTTGAGTATCTGCTCATGAATCGCCGGGATTTCGTCGTGCGTCTCACCGCTGGCTCGGCGGGGGCGGTGTCGCTCGGTCTGTTCGGATGGCGCGCGGCCGCGCAGGCGCCGACGCCCGTGACGTCGGTCGACTCGTCGAATCTGTTCGCGATGGATCAATCGGCGTCGCGACCGGTACGTCTGCCGCCGAAGCCCGGCGCGCGTGCGGTCGTGAGCGCCGACGAGCGCGACGCCCTCGAGCATCGCATTCGCTGTCAGTGCGGCTGCACCCTCGACGTCTACACCTGTCGGACGACGGATTTCAGCTGTCAGGTGTCTCCATCGATGCACCGCGACGTGATGGCGCTGGTCTCGGGTGGCTACAACGCTCAGGAGATCATCGACGCCTTCGTCGGCGTGTACGGTGAACGCGTGCTGATGGCGCCGTCGGCGAGTGGCTTCAATCTGTTGGGGTGGATCGCTCCGTTCGCCGTTCTGGGTGGTGGCGCCGTTCTCGTCGCCGTGCTCCTCCGCACGTGGCGACGGCCGGCACAGGCGAGCGCGCGACCCACAGCCACCTCGGTACGCTCGCCAGACGGGACCGACGCGGAGCTCGCGCGGCTCGAGGCGGCGGTTCGCGACGACCGATGAACGCAGCGATTGTCGCGCTCGTGGTGGGTACTGTGCTCGCCGTGGGCGCGCTCGCCTTCGTGCTCTACCCGTTGTTCTTCGACCAGCCGATCGCGCGGGCAGCGCCGCCGCGCCGCGTCGAAAGCTGGTCCGATGACGTCGCCGTCGCCGCGCTCCGCGAGATCGAATTCGACCGCGCCACGGGGAAGCTCTCCGAACCCGACTACGCCCAGCTCAAAGAGCAGTACACGCGGCAGGCGCTCGCAGAAATGCGCCGTGCCCCCGCGGCTGGCGCGGAGGATGACGCGCTCGAAGCGACAATTCGGGCGTACCGTGCCGAACGTCCCTCCTGCAATCGGTGCGGGCCACGTCCCGAGCCCGACGCCATCTTCTGCTCGAACTGCGGACTGTACCTGCCAGGCCGTTGCGAGCAGTGCGGTGAGAGGGTCGAGGAGGCCGGCGCGCGCTTCTGCTCGGCCTGCGGGCACCGCCTGGCCGCGTGAGCGTTTGCTAAAAAACGAAGCGTCCCGGAGATCGCGGT
Source organism: Gemmatimonadaceae bacterium (assembly GCA_035273165.1). Lineage (GTDB taxonomy): Bacteria > Gemmatimonadota > Gemmatimonadetes > Gemmatimonadales > Gemmatimonadaceae > AG2. The sequence goes on along the minus strand of DATEPP010000595.1, from coordinate 6,179 downwards.
CTCCGGGACGCCTGTAGATCGAAGGGGAGTTACTCGCCCGTCTTCTTCGCGGTCGTGTCGCTCTTTGCCTTCGTCGACTTCTTGGCGCGGCGCGACTTGGTGCTGGCAGTCTTGGCGCTGGCGGTCTTGGCGCTGGCGGTCTTGCCGCTGCTGGACTTCGCCGTGGCGGACTTCGCCGACTTCTTGGTCGTGTCCTGCTTGGCCTGGCCAGCCTGCTGAGCGGCAGCAGCCTGCGCATGCACTCGTGGAGCAACCGCGAGCATCAGAGCCGCGACAGCCGCGGCGAGCGTGAGACGCTTCATGAACTTCCTCCGGAGGGGGTGGGTGGGATAGGCGCATCGATCATTCGCGACCCGACATCACCGACCCCGGTATGTCATGACGCGTCACAAGCGTGGCGCACTCCACGCGCCACGCATCACTCGTCACGCGGCGCTATCGCTCGAGTGTCTGCAGCCGGCGGAGCGCGACCTGAATCGGAACGAGTGTGGACACGAGACAAAGTGTGGCGGCAAGGCCGAATCCAACTACCATCTCGGTAATGTCCTTTGGGGTCCCAAAAGTCCGGGCGCTCAGGTAGCCATAGACCGGACGCGCCTCGAGCACCACCACGCCGCCGATCACGGCCACCGCGGCCATCATGAAGAGAAGTCCACCAAATGATGTCGGAATCTGCGCGGCATTCTCGGTCTCGAACTGCGGGAACAGCGTCCCGAATCCGAGCGCGAGCCCCGCGAGCGCCAGCGTCATCGCCGCAATCGTGACGATCGAGACGAGGAACATGAAGGTGCTGACCTGGAGCAGGTAGTTCGTCACGCCGACGATCACGAGCGCGAGAAGAAGCAGCGGCAGCGTCCCGACCCAGAACTTGGACCAGAGGAGGTCGCGGACCGACATCGGGCTCGATCGGAGCAGCCAGAGGGTGCGTCCCTCGAGGCTGACGCCGGGGAAGATGAAGCGCGCCGCGATCGACGCGAGCACGAACCCAGCCAGCACCAGATTCAGAAACGGAACGACGTTTCTCAGAAAGAACGTCATTCCATCGCCACGGAGTGGAAGAAACTTGATGTTGAAGACGTAGACGACGACGAGTACTGCGAGCAGCAGGAGCTGCGACCACTGCGTCGTATCGCGGAAGAAGAGCCGCACTTCCTTGAGCACGAGCTCGCGCCGCAACGTGCCTAACGGGGCAAGGAGGCGATTGGCGAACCGCGTGAAGTGGCCACCGCGCGCCCAGCGCTCCGCGCTCTCCTGCGCTTTGCTGAAGCCCTGTGGGTACAGCCCCCAGTGGAGAATTGCCCCGAGGACCACGGCGGCTGACGCGGTCGACCAGAGTAGATACCAGGGGAGGAGATCCGTCCTGTACGTGAGCCACGCCATCGTCGCTCGTTGCACCCACTCGCTCGGCAGGAACGGCGACGTCGGCGTCCGCAGCAGCGTTATGAAGTCGACGAGCGAGCGAAACCCCTCGGGCTTGGCGAAGCGCTCGGGCCTCACGAGCCGGAAGAGGAGGACAATGCCGCCGGCTGTGAGTATCGCGATGACGCTGAGGATGTCGCGCGTGCGCCGCGCCGGAAAGATGTTCACGAGCAGCAACGTGACCGCCGCGCCGATCGCTGCCGGGATGACGAGAAAGGGAAGGAGCAGCCCGATCACCACCAGTGGGAAAAACACCCCGCCCGAGTACACCACGCCGTACGCCGCAAAGAGCGGCACCGCCATGAGCAGCACCATCCAGCTCGAGTGCACGAGCGTCTCGAGCAGTTTCGCGCCGTAGAGCTTGAGCCAATCGACGGGGCCTCCGACGAGGAGATCGAGATCGCGCGCGAGGAAAAAGCTCGAGAGCGCGGTGATGACGTTCGAGAGGAGGAGGATCGAGAAGAAGCCGATGAGGATCAATCCGAGCAGCTTCCCGGCGAGCAGCGGTCCGATTTCCTGGACGCCACGGAAGTACTTCAGCAGTCGGAAGACGACGCCAAAGATGAACGCCCAGAATAGCAGTCCGAATATGCCGAGGACGAACCACCGTGCTTTACGTCCGGCTTTTCCTCCCAACCCTCTGGTCCGTGCGGTGAGCACTTTGGGACCAAGCAGGTGAAATAAGGAGGGGTCGGGTCGACGAAGACTCTCCCCGCTCGAGAAACTACGCATCCAGAACCTCGACCAGCTCTCGCGCCGCGTTCTCGCCTGTGAGCTTGAGGAAGATGTGCTCGAGGCCCGTGGCGCCAGCTTCCGCGTGCTCGCGGAGCTCATCCATGGTACCGCATGCGCGGATCTTCCCACCCTGGATGATCCCGATGCGGTCGCATAACGACTGCGCGACTTCGAGCGTGTGCGTCGACATCATGATGGTGTGGCCGCGACGCGTATACTCGCGAAAGAGATCCTTCAGAATCTTGGCGGCCTTCGGGTCGAGGCCCACCATCGGCTCGTCGACGACGATGACTTCGGGCCGGTGCACGAACGCGCTCGAGATGATCAGTTTCTGGCGCATGCCGTGGCTGTAGCTCTCCACCAGCTCGTCGCGCCATTCCTCGAGATCGAACAGGGCAAGGAGCTCGCGCGCCCTGTGTTCGACCTCGTTGCCGCTCTGATCGTAGAGGCCCGCGACGAAGCGGAGGAATTCCGCGCCTGTCAGCTTCTCGTAGATGAACGGTCGATCGGGGATGAAGCCCAGCTTCGCCTTGGCCGCGCGTGGATCCCGCACGATATCGATGCCGGCGATCTCGATGCGCCCGGCGGTTGGCCGCAGGATTCCGGCGATCATCCGCAGCGTCGTCGTCTTGCCCGCCCCGTTAGGCCCCAGAAAGCCGAACAACTCTCCGCGGGGGACATCGAGCTCGATATTATCGACGGCCGTGAACGAGCCGTAACGCTTGCTGAGCGAGGAGAGGTGGATCATCGGTTAGGTGCTAGGTGTTAGGTGCTTGGTGCCAGGAGTTCGCAGGTGTGCAGTTCTAGCACCTATCACCTAGCACCGACCACCTCGATCCTCAGTCTCCCCATCAGACGAATCATCTCGGCCTGACGTCCCAAGCCGCCGATCGTGAAACGCAAGTGTGCGGCGTCGGCGGGGAACTGGCCGAAGGTCGGATCGACCGACACCCAGTCGTGGAGGAAGATCTCCGGCCAGGCGTGGTAGTAGAACTTCCCGTCGATGTAGGCCAGACCGGCGTCGACGCGGGCAGGAATGCCGGCCGCGCGTGCCAGCGCCACGAATAGCTGCGCGTGTTCGTTGCAGTCGCCGCCGCGCGCCCGCAGCACCTGCAGCGCGCTCGGAATGCCGAAGGTGATGCGTTTCTTGAGCGAATCGTAAACCCAGCGATTGATCCGCTCGGCGACGACCTGTGGGTCGCGCTGGCCGCGGGCGAGCCGCTGCGCGAGCCGCACGATCTCGGGATGGTTGCTTTGCACGAGCGGCTCGGCCATCGTGAGCTCGGGCATCATCTTCCGGCCGCCGTCCGGTAGCGTGTACGCGGCGACGAGCGAGGCGGCCGGTTCGCGCGTAACGACGAGGGTGTCGCCGTGCAGCCGCTGCCGCGGACTCGTGAGATCGAGGCCGCGCAGATCCGCGTTGCCTAACGTGACGCGCAGTGAGGCAACGTGGTCGTCGAGGCGACGATTGGCGCCGATGGCGGTCGTCTCGAGGATGTCACGATCCTCCGAAACGATCGCCGACCCGCCTTTCGCCGTCGCGAGGCGCCAGTTCTCGAATGCGACTTCATAGGGCAGGCGCCGGAGCTCGAAGCCGAGCTGGGAGGTCTGTACGACGCGTCCCTGTTCATCGATCCAACCGCTGAAGCCGGCCGCGCCTGCGCCGGTATCCGTCACGATGCGGAAAGCACGCAGGGTATCGGGCTGGACGCCCACCCAGCGTCCCGACGCGCGATCGAGGCTCGAGCTGTCGTTGACGACGAAGCTCGATTCCGACGCGACCGAGAGCGAAACTTCACGCGGCGTGAGACCGACCGGATCGAAGACCGGCAGCTTGTACTTCTTTCCCACGGAGGGATTCTCCCCCAGCGCCACGGCCAACGGGAGCAGCGTCGGGAGGAGAATCGGCCCGCTCAGACGTATGCGTTGCGTGTCGACCGGAGCGTTAGTGCCCGTCGCGAGCATGAGGATGAGCAGCGAATCGTCGATGACGCGCCCGCGCGCCACAATAGGGTCGGCATCCCCCTCGAAGGTGACGGCGAACGCTTTCGTGTGCAGCTTGCGCGTCAGCACGACGTGCGTTCGTGCCGAGGCGCGGTGCACGCGTCCTCCGACGGGAAGGTCCGCGACGAGATAATCGTCGACCGAGATCGTCGTCGTTGCCGTATCGATCGAAGAGGACGCAAAGCCGATCTGTCGGTCGCCCTGCATCACAGCGTAATAGACGGCGCCTGGCGAGACCCGGAGTGCCGCATCGGAGAGGCGCTCGGTGTTGGGCCGGAAGTACTCGCGCCTAACGAGGAAGCCGAGTCCGCCGAGCCAGAGCAGAAGGATCAGGCCCGCCAGCACCACGCGGGGATTCCTCACGTGGCTGCGCTCCTTCACAGCCCGCTCCGCGCCAGCGCCGCGGACAACGCGCGCTCCTCGTCCGGCGTCTCGGCCACGAGCGTGATCTCTTCAGGAAATCGCGCCCCAACGAGATGCTGCGCGATCACGCCAAGCATCACGCGCGCGCTCTCGTCGATCTCGAGATTGCCCGCACCGAGGCCGAACGGCGGGATCGCGATCTGTTTGATCTGCCACGACTCGACACGCTGCAACGCGCTCAGCAGGGCTCGACGGACGGTATCGGAGGTGACCCGTTCCGTGCGGCTCATGATGACGGCATGTACGAGCAGTTGAGCCGAAAGCGCACCGGCGGCCGTGACGACCGCGGCGCCAACGGGCAGCGGCTCCTGAAGACGAAGCTGATCGTGCAATGGCGCTCCCGCGGCAACCTCGAGACGGCGGAGGAGCGGCGTTGTCGCACCGAGATCCTCGTTCACCGGCCGGACGATTGCCTCTCCGTCGAAGAACGCGAGATCATCGATACGAACGCGAATCACCGTCGTTGGGCGTCTCTGGCTCTCTGGTACGCGGCCGTGGCTTCCGCCGGCCGCCCTAGCTTGTCGAGGACGATTCCGACGCCCTTCAGGGCACGGTAGTTCGCCGGCTGCAGCTTCGCCGCCTCCTCGTACGAGGCAAGCGCCAACTTCAGCTGGTCGGTCTGGTTGTACGCCTCGCCCAGGTAATAGTGCCCCTGCGAGTTCGACGGATCGAGCTCCGCGGCGCGCTGTAACGGCTCGATTGCCTCACGCCACCGCGCCCTTTTGCAGAAGAGCATGCCCAATCCAAAGAACACCTCAGCGCTCTCGGCGTCGAGCTTCATGGCGCGCCGAAGATCGGCCTCTGCCTGGTCGTATCGCTGCAGCGCCATCAGAACTGCCGCGCGGCCACAGAGCAGCGAGACGTCATCCGGCTGCGCGTCGATCGCACGACCCAGCTCACCAAGCGCACCAGCCATGTCTCCCTTCAGCTCGAGCACGCTCGCGAGGCCGCGTCGCGCCGCTATCGCTTCGGGGTGTCGAGTGAGATAGGCACGGTAGGCGGCGGCGGCGTCCTGCAGCTCACCGCGACGCGCGAGCTCGGATGCCTGCGCCAGCAGATCGCCACTCCCCAGGGGTGGTGTCTCCCCACCCGAATCGTGCGCGGGTTCAGGCGCGTCGGCGAGCTGGGCTCGATTCGGCGTAGTTGGCCGCTCGCTATCCGATGTGCGTTCCGGTTGTCCTGCCGAACGACCGTCCGTTCGCTGATCGCCGTTTTTCTGACTCTCTTTCGACTGCTTCATTCGGTCACGTCAACGCAAGGGATGTCTCGCCATTGATCCACTCGAGGTACTTGCCGAGGCCCGCAGACACCGGAAGCGCGAGAAGCTCCGGTACCTTGTATGGATGCAGCTCGGCAAACGCGCTCTGGAGGGAATCCAAGCGCGCCGACCGCGTCTTCAGGAACACGACGACCTCACGCTCGTCGGCAATCTTGCTCTGCCAGCGATAGAGCGAACGTGCCCCCGGAAAGAGCGTACCGCACGCAATGAGCCGTCGCTCCAGCAGGGTGCGGACGAGCTTCACGGCCTCGTCTTCCGAGGCAACGGTCGTGAGAACGACGATGGCGTCAGTGTGCAAGCTGGTGGCTGGTGACTGGTG
>DATEPP010000594.1:0-6415 GCA_035273165.1 Gemmatimonadaceae bacterium | reverse complement strand
CGCGAGCATGAGCCCAGTCGGTCCACTGCCCACGATCACAACCGCATGACTGATCATCGCAGCTCCAGGTCAGAATGAGGCGCGAAGTATCACCATAGGCGAGGACCTTGCCGCAAGCCGCCGGGTCGTCGATATATATCGGTGGGGAAGGAGGTGACCCGGAAGGATTCCGAGGATGTCGCCCCAGCGTGACGCCACCGTCCGCACCTGGCCCCTCGACAGCGCGCTTCGTGACGCGTTTTCGTTAGGCACGCCTTACGGGAAGATCGCTCTTGCGGAACGGCGTCGGCGGCTAAATACTCCTGCGGAGTAATTACGCCCGCGGAGGCCCGACTGACATGAGCGCCCTCGAATACCACGTCCTCCTCGCCCTCGCGAGCGGACCGCTTCACGGCTACGCCGTCAAGGACGCCATCGTCGCCGAATCGAGCGGAGCCCTCGTACCGCGGGCCGGCTCGCTTTACCGCGTGCTCGCGCGGCTCCTCACCGGAGGCCTCGTCAGAGAAGCCACACCGGCTGACACGCCAGCGCACCCCGGCCTCGCGCGCCGCTACTACGCGCTCACCGCCCGCGGACGTGCCGCGCTCGGCGCCGAGGCGCGGCGCCTCATGCAGACCGCGCTCGTCGCCGAGAAGCGGCTCGGCGTCGTGAGAGGTCGCTCATGACACGACTTCTCCGGCTGCTGCTCAGGCTCTTTCCATCGCCATTCCGCGCGCAGTTCGGCGCCGAGATGTCCGAGCAGACGGAGCGCGATTACGCGGACGCACTTGCCCGTGGCCGGCTGGCTGCGCTTGGCTTCGTCCTCGTGACGGCGTGGGACCTCGCGCGCTCCGCCGTCGCGGAACACTGGAATCCAACATGGACGAGCGCGCGGCCGCTCGCCGAGGAGACGGCAATGCGATCGTTCGCTCAGGAGTGGCTTCGAGATCTCCGCTACGCGCTGCGCTTCCTGCGCCGCACGCCGAGCTTCACGGCCGTCACCGTCGGCACGCTGGGACTCGCGATCGGCGTCAACGCCGCGATCTTCAGCGTCGTCGACCGCGTGCTTCTGACCCCGTTGCCGTACGCGCACCCCGAACGGCTCGTCCACATCGCGGCCTCCGCGCCAGGCTCGGGCTTCCCCGACGAATTCGGCGTCTCGAGTGAATTTCTCGTGCAGTATCGGGAGCGCTCGAAGCTCATCGAGGACGTCTCGACGTACAACTCGTTCACCAACACCCTCCGCGTCGGCGATCGCGTCGAGCGCGTCCGCATGTCGTGGCCGACGAGCTCACTCTTCTCCACGCTCGGCGTCAAGCCAATTCTCGGACGCCTTCCCGTCGAATCCGACGAGGACCATGCCGTCGTCATCAGTTATCAGCTCTGGCAGTCGTGGTTCGGCGGCGACTCGAGCGTCATCGGCCGGTCGGCCTGGATCGACCGCGCGAACCGCACCATCATCGGCGTCATGGGGCCGAGTTTCCAGTTTCCTCAAGATGGTACGCTCCTCTGGATCTCCTCTACAATCAGGCCGGCCGGCATCACGCCGGGTCGCTTCAACAACCCGCTCGTAGCGCGCATGAAGCCCGGTGTCACACCCGAGCAGCTCGCCCGGGAGCTGACGACGCTCGCGAAGTCGCTGCCGGAGCGCTTCGGCGGATCCAGTAACTACGCCCATCTGATCGAGAAGCATCACGCCGTCGTCCGCACGATCGAGGAGCAGTTCCTCGGCGCCGTGGCGCGGCCGCTCTGGGTTCTCCTCGGCGCGGTCATCATCGTCATGCTCATCGCCTGCGCCAATGTTGCAAACTTGTTTATCGTGCGCGCCGAGGGACGTCAGCGTGACCTCGCCGTTCGCCGAGCGATCGGCGCGGCACGGTCGCAGCTCCTCAGAGCGCAGATGGCGGAGGCGCTCGTCGTCGCGGGGATCGCCGGCGTCCTGGCCGTGGTGCTCGCGCGATTGAGTCTGCCGGCGTTCCTGCGCGCGGCGCCGCAGGGAATTCCGCGCCTGGGCGACGTGCGCCTCGACGGCGCGACCGTGTTGTATACGCTCGTTGCGGCACTCGTCGCCGCCGTCGCGTGTGGGCTCGCCCCGGCGATCGGCGCGTCGCAGCCAGATCTCACCCGGCTTCGCGACGGTGGCCGTGGCGCGACCGCCCAGCGCACGTGGGCGCGCAATGCGCTCGTCGTCGGACAGACCGCGCTCGCCCTCGTGTTGCTGATCGGGTCGGGCCTACTCGTGCGCAGCTTCTGGGCGCTGCGCCACGTGAATCCCGGCTATACCACCGAGAACATCTTCACCTTCCAGATCGCGCCCGAAGGCCCCAACCTCCGCGACGGTCCGTCATTCGCGCGATTCGATCTCGAGTTCATGGACCGGCTCCGCGCGCTGCCTGGCGTCGAGACCGTCGGTCTCGTCGAAAACATCCCACTCAACGAGGGAACCAGTACCTCCCGATTCCGCACTGAGGAGATGGGGAGCGATCCGGACGCGGGCACGGTGATCCACTTCACCTTCACTGCCGGCGACTATTACAAGGCGATGGGCATCCGACTGCTCCGCGGCCGAACGTTCGAGACGCGCGAGCAGTTGTCGGCGTCCGGCAGCGTCATCGTCAGCAAGACCGCCGCGAATCTGCTCTGGCCGGGCAAAGACCCGATCGGGCGCCGCATCCAGCAGGCTGGCGATTCGACCTGGGCCACCGTCGTCGGCGTCGTCGACGACGTGCTGCAGGATGACTTCCGCGACAAGCCGCAGCCGCTCGTCTACCTCCCGCTCGTCGGGCCGACGCCGATGAGCTGGGCGATCAACTCACCAGCGTACGTCGTGAAGACCCGCCGCGCCGAGACGATCGGGCCGGAGATTCGCGCGCTCGTAAAACAGGTCGCGCCGAGCGCGCCGATGTATCGCATCTACACGATGGCGGCGTTGGCGCGCGACTCGATGCTCCGCCTCTCGTTCACGATGCTGACGCTCGGTATCGCTGCGGCGCTGGCGCTGATCCTCGGCGCCGTGGGACTCTACGGGATTCTCTCGTACATCGTCGCGCAGCGCACGCGCGAGATCGGTGTGCGTATGGCGTTAGGCGCCGAAGCCGGCGAGGTGCGGAGGATGGTGGTGGTGCAGGGCGCGCGGGTCGTGGCGTTGGGTGTCGTCATCGGCGTTGTCGTGGCGGTGCTGGCGACGCGGGCGCTCGGCAGCTTGCTCTTCGGCGTGAAGGCCGTCGACGCCGCGACCTTCGTCGGCATGTCGGTGTCGATGCTCGGCATCGGGCTGCTCGCGAGCTATGTCCCGGCACGGCGCGCGTCGCGAGTGGATCCAATCGAGTCGCTGCGGGCGGATGCATAGAACGGGTCCCTACTGACTTCGAGCTGGCGGCAAACAGTGTCGGAATGGCAACCGGCGGAGCTCTCATCGCGGGTGGAGTCGGATTCGCCATCGATGACCTCTACTGCCAACGCCATCATGGGAAGGAAGCGAGCTTTCTTTTCGGCCCATGCTTTCTGTATGCAGGGGCAGGGTCCACCATCGGTTGGTTTGGAGGCACGGTCGTCGGAGCCACGTTGGGAGCGGCTCGCACTGCCGAGCGGCGAGGATGTCCTCAGGAGTCAGCAGTCACGCGGTCGGCCCTCGGCGCCGCGATAGGACTCGCACCCAGCATACTTGTCCTGGCGCCGCGCGGCGGCCGATATGCACAATGGCGCGCGATGTTCACGATCGGGGCTCCCGTGCTGTCAGGACTTGGCGCGGCCCTCGCCGTTCGCGGTTGCCGTGCGCCGTGAGCGTTAGCGCCTCACGTCGAGTGTTTAGAGAATGTTGACGGCGCGCGCGGCGATCACCGCGACTGACGTGAACGAGATCACCGCCTGAACCATCATCATCAGCTTCGCCCAGCGCGAGAGCACGGGCACGTCCGTCGGTGAGAAGGCAGTGCTCGTGTTGAAGGCAAGGAAGAGATAGTCGACGAAGCCCGGCCGCCACGCCGCTTCGGGCATGCGGTCATCCACTGGCATCATCGCCGCGTCGGCGCCGGGAAGGACCATTTGCGGAAAGAGAAACGCACCCCGCTCGTGTGCGTCCCGAAAGTCGCGCGCGTTCGGACCGCCCGCGTCGAGTCGCCAGTACCACCCGGCGAAGACGAGCACGTTCGTCGCCCAGAGCACTGCCGCCGATCGCAGCATGGCGCCCGGCGGCTCGAGCCGGTGCGTCAACGCCCAGAGCAATCCGATGAGGCCGAACACCAGCGCCGCGGTGAGCACCGCGAGCGCGGCATAGCTCAGCCGCTCGTTCCACTTCCACCACCGACGGCTGCGCGCATACCACGCAATCGCGATGAGCAGGGTCACGCTGCCGAGGACCATCCACGGAGGTCCCATGACCAGCGAGCGGGGGAGCACATAATGCAGCCCCGCCGCGGCCAGGAGCGCGAGTGCCACCGGCCAGCGCGGCTCGGGTAGCCGTGGCATGGCATTCTGTTCGTGGGGCGTGATGGCGCTCATGGTCGGAAGAAGCTACGTCGCCACTCGCCACTCGCCACTCCCAGTATCTTTCTCTCGAGAGAGATCCAGGAGACTTATGTCAATCACAGGAGAGCGTGAGGTAGCCACCCTCGGCGGCGGCTGCTTCTGGTGCCTCGACGGCATCTATCGGCAGTTGAAGGGCGTCGAGAGCGTCGTGTCTGGCTATGCTGGTGGAACGAAGCCCAATCCGACGTATCGCGAGGTGTGCGGCGGCAACACGGGTCACGCCGAGGTCGTACAGATCACCTTCGATCCATCGCAGATCTCGTATCGCGACCTGCTCGATGTGTTCTTCACGATTCACGATCCGACGACGCAGGACCGGCAGGGCGGGGACATCGGGCCGCAGTACCGTTCGATCATCCTCACGCATTCGGATGAGCAAGCGCGCATCGCCCGCGAGGCCATCACCGACGTGACGGCCGAAGGCGTCTGGGACGATCCGATCGTGACGCACGTCCAACCACTGACGACGTTCTATCCGGCGGAGTCGTACCACCAGGATTACTTCGCCAACAATCCGAACCAGCCATACTGCCAGGTCGTGATCGCGCCGAAAGTCGCGAAGTTCCGGCGCAAGTACCTGGAGAAGCTCGGCGTCTAGCGCTCGTTAGGCCCAGCGGGCGCCGAGGTCGCCGGCGCCCGGCGCGAGGGGCGGCTCGTGCGTCCCACCGCCCAGCGCTTCGACGGCGTCGGCGCGCGCGTCGACCTCCGTCGGCATCATCTCGCGTGGGACCGGCACTTCGTCGGCCGCGCTGGCTGCCTCGTTAGGCCGCGGCACTCGAGTAGTGGGCTCCGCAACCGCGACCACTGCCGTCGCCGTCGTCGCCACCGTCAGCGGCTGGCGCGTGCGCGACTGGCTGGCCATCCGCGCACCCCAGTCGCGGGACGCGACGCGCATATCCTCAACGAGGCCATCGAGCCCGCGCGCGACCATCGCACCGAGCGAATCGAAGAGTCGCTCGCCCAAGCCGGGCTTCGTGCTCTCGACGGCAGCGAATGATTCGGGCTCGGCGTCGTCGCTCGAGTGGATCTTCTCCTTGACTGCGCTGGCCGCGCTCTTCGACGCGTCTGCGGCCGCCCTGGCGCCAGCCTTCGCGCCAGCAACTGTGGCGACAGCCGCCTTCGTGTCGGCCCCAGTTCCACCGACGAGCGCGCCGAGCACGACCGCAGCCCCGAGCGCTGGCCACGGGTGATCGCGCACGAGCTGACCCACATCGAGGCGCTGTTTCACCCGCTGCACCTTCTCGGCGGCGCGCGCCTGGAGTTGATCGATGTCGCGCGCCATCTGAGCGCGCGTGGCGTCCATTTCGCGAACGATCTCGGCGGTCTCCTGGGTCATGCCGAGGGGACATGCAGGATGTGTGCGCGACCGAAGAATCGGTTAGAGCTCTCGGGAGGCGTCGGCGCGCGACGCAGGCATCGCTCCCCTTACGGCGAGCCCAGACGCGAGAGGCAAGCTGAGAGCTCACGGCATCAAGAGAACTACCTGAGCTATCAGCGTCAGGCGTGAGAGGTCAGCCCGCTGACAGCTGAAGTAGTTCTCTTGACTCCGTCAGCTGTCAGCTTGTGTCTCGCCTCTGGGCTCGCCGTCGCGGGTGTGATCCATGAGCGCCACTTCGAAGCGCACGCCGGCCGAAAGCCGACAGCTCAGGTAGTTCGCTGAATGCTGACCAGCACGCGCTCTGTCAGTGTCATCCGTGCAGATCCCTCGTCGCTACGCTCCTCGGGATGACATTCCTGCCCGCATCCCGCGCCCCCCTACGCTGCGACCTTGAACGTGCTGATCAGATCCTGCAGCACTTCGGCCTGCGCCGACATCTCGGCGGCCGTGGCGGCGAGCTGTTGCGCGGCGGCGGCGTTGCGCTGCGTTGCCTGATCGACGCCGCGCATCGCGCCCGTGACCTCGCCGAGG
>DATEPP010000593.1:0-3132 GCA_035273165.1 Gemmatimonadaceae bacterium | reverse complement strand
CCGAGCAGGATGAGCAGTGGCGCGCGCACTCCGCCCACGAGGTCTTCCTGGAGCGTCGCGACACGGGACGTCACGCCACCATCATGACGTGGGTCCACGAGCGCGAGCCGCTGGGCAATCGCGCTCATCTCTGCCCTCGCGCTGGCGAGCGTCGCGCCGCTCGAGAGACGGCCCACGACTTCGATCCATCGCGCGCCGCGGGCGCGGGGATCGACGTCTCGTGCGTCGAAGCGCGTCGTCAGCCAGAGATCGACACCGGCCGGCAGCTTCACTTCCGGCGGCGCGATCCCGACGACCGTCGTCGGAAAATCGTCGAGACGAATGGTGCGGCCGACGATAGCGGCATCGGCGCCGAAACGCCGCCGCCAGAGCCCGTCGCTCAGGATCGCGACGCGCGGGGCCTCTTTTGCATCCTCTCCCTCGACGAAGCCGCGGCCCCGCGCGAGGCGCACGCCGAGGATGTCGAAGAAGTTTGCGGACACGCGCGCCTGCGTCAGTCGCTCGGGCTCGCCCGCACCGGTGAGGTTCGTCGTGCTGAGAAAGTATGCGGCGAGGCCGGAGAAGCTCTTCGCCTGTGCGCGCCAGTCGACGAAGTCGGGCGGCGACACGGCCGTCGGTGCACCGTTGATCACCGACTGCACCGCGACGAGACGCTCCGGGTCCGGGTACGGCAGCGCGCGCAGCAGTACGCCCCGCACGACACTGAAGATCGCCGTGTTCGCCCCGACGCCTAACGCGAGCGTCAGCACGGCGACGACGACGAAGCCACGGCCGCGCCCCAGCACACGCAACGCATAACGAGTATCCTGGCGCAGCTGCTCGAGCCAACGGCCACCGCGCGCGTCGCGTGCTTCGTCCTCGTAGCGGGCGACGCCTCCGAACCGGCGCCGTGCCAGCCGCCGCGCCTCGCTCTGTTCCGCGCCGAAGCGCGTCAGCTCCTCGGCCTCCATCTCGAGATGAAAGCGCATCTCGTCCCGCATCTCGCGCTCGACGGCCGCGCGGTCGACGATGAGCCGCGCGCGGCGGCGAAGCTTCGACAGCCAGCGCATAAGCACCTCGATCTTCGAGCCTTCAGGTGGCGCGGAGGACGTGATTCACGGCGAGGGAGAAGACGCGCCACGTCTCGGTCTCCGCCCCGAGCTGGCGCCGCCCCTCTGCTGTGAGCGTGTAGAACTTCGCCTTTCTCCCCTCGGGCGAGATGCCCCACTCGGCCTCGATCCAGCCCCGATCCTCGAGCCGGTAGAGCGCTGGGTAGAGGGATCCCTGTCCGACGCGGAGCACCTCGGAGGAGAGCTGACTGATGCGCTTCGAGATCCCCCAGCCGTGAAGCGGGCCCAGGGCGAGGGTCTTGAGGATCAACAGGTCGAGCGTGCCTTGGAGGAGATCGGCCCGAGCGTCCATAGGAACGCATTCTCGTTGCGAGAGGAGCAGGAGTGTGCGTGTGTAGCGCACGCGACTCCAGATGAAACCCGCATTGGCTTTCGAGCGCAGCGAGAAAGACAATGCCTTGACGTTCGACAACAAGGTGCGGCGCTTGTTGTCGAACGTCAAGGCATCAATTGTACAGCTTCTGTCGCGACTAGAACTCGCGCTTCTTCATCTCTTTGAAGAAGTGCTCGCGCTCGACGTCCTCTTCGTTGTCCTGCGACGGAGGCAGCGTCTTGTCGTACCGGCGGCTCTGGCGCGCCTTGGCCAACTTCTCGGCCTTGGCCGCGTTCTGGCGCACGAGCTTGGCTAACTGCTTGGCGTCCATGAGAGAGGGGACTGGGGACTGGACTGCTACAGCTTCTGAAGATTAACGACCGGGCGCAGCGTCCGTCACTGCGCCAGATCACTGCTCGCTTTGCCCGCCGTGCTGGTCGCTTTGAAGTCGCTGGCGCGTTGCGCTCGCTCCTGCTCTTCCCGGCGACCGGCTACTAGCGCTGCGCCCGCTCTGCCTGGGGCAATGCAGCATCGATGAACCGCCGCAGACCGTCGCGCAGCTTCGTCATCGATGGTGAATCGATGTACACCATATGTCCCGCTTCGAATCGCTCCGTCATGATCCCGGCGCGAACGCGCGGGTCGACCGACATGTGCGCCAGGGTATACTCGACGGCAAAGTACGGCGTCGCCATGTCGTAATACCCCTCGGCGACGTAGAGCTTCATCTGCGGATTCTTCGCGAACGCCCGCTCGAGCGACGGGACCACGTTTGCGTAGCCATTGTTCTGTGGATAGCGCCAGCGCCCGATACCCCCGCCGAGGATGTAGTAGACATCCTCGTTCCGGTAGCCGAGCTCGCGTCGTACGTATTCGCTCAACACTGGCGTGAACGCGTTGCGGATCGACGCGTCGCTCGGATCGAACTGACCTCGCTCGGCGCCCTGGTCCGTCGAGTACGATGTAAAACGGCTGTCGAGACGACCGGTATTGAGATGCTTGTCGCGGAGCAGCTCGGCGTTGAAGCGGCCGAGGGTGATGCGAAGATCGTTCTCCTCGGCGAACGACGGCGTCATGCCGGTGAAGCGCGCGAGTTGCTCGGCGGTCGTGCGACGCTCGGCATCGGTGAGGCGCGCACCGCGCATCAGCGCACGCGCATAGTCGGACTCCGCCCAGCGCTCGGCCTGCGACGTCACCTGATCCACCGGCAACCGCTGGAGATCTGGCGGGAGCTTCTTGTGATACCACGCCGTCGCCGCGTACGACGGGATGAAGTTGATGAAGCCGAGATCGTTGCCCGCGTCCATCGCCGACGCACCGAAGTTCAGCACGGTCGAGATGAGCACGACACCATTGAGCGCGATCCCGCGGTCGGTGAGGTAGCCGCTGAGATGCGCGGCCCGCGTCGTACCGTAGCTCTCGCCGGCGAGAAATTTCGGCGAGCCCCACCGATCGAAGCGCGTGAGGTAGAGCCGCACGAACTCGCCGACGGCGCGGATGTCCTCGTCGAGTCCCCAGAACTTCGGACCGAGCTCGGGACGCGCCGCGCGACTGAAGCCCGTACCGACCGGATCGAGGAAGACGAGATCGGTCTGGTCGAGCAGGGTCGATTGATTGTCTTCGTAATTGTATGGAGGCGGCGGATTGGTGCCGTCGGGATTGAGCCGTACCTTCTTCGGCCCGAAGGCGCCCATGTGGAGCCAGACGGTG
>DATEPP010000592.1:0-8134 GCA_035273165.1 Gemmatimonadaceae bacterium | reverse complement strand
CGACCCGACCTGCAAAGGTGGCGGCGCGTCGATCGTCGTCGCGCCCGGAGTCGTCGTCGTCTCGGTCGGCGAATCCTTCACGCCTAACGGGACAGACAGTTGGTGCGACGGCGGCCATCAGTCCTACGGCTCGCCGAGTTGGAGTCTGCGCAAACCGGGTGATTCCGACTTGATCGCCCTCGATTCGTCGACGGGTCGGATCACGGGGCGACGCAGCGGCATCGCGACGGTGGTCGCGCGCTCGGAGCACACCGGTGCGACGTCGACGATCGTCGTCACCGTGCGCTGACGCGCGTCAGGCGGCGGCGAACGTAGCGCCCGCGTCGGCGAGCAGCTCGGCGAGCAGCGAACGGTGACAGTGCGATGCATCCTCGCAATAGCAGCCGATGGAGAAATTGGCCGTCTTCGAGAGGGCCGCGAGAAGCGCGATGAGCCGTTGCTGTTCGGGCGCGCGCATCTCGCGGCGGTAGGCGCGCGCATACTTCTCCCACCGAGCCGGCGTCCACGGCTCGGAGAGCGCCCACTTCACCACGGCCGCCGTCGGGGAGAGGTCGGGAAGCCAGAGATCGAACCAGTCGCGGGAGGCGAATTCTTCCTTCTTCACCCCTCGCGGCGGACGACGCACGGTGCCGAGACGAAGACCCTCGGACGGCAGCCGTGGCGTGCCGAGTTTGACGACGCGGATCGCCATTAGCGTTTGCTCATCATCATGATCGTCTCCCACTCGGCCGGTCGGACGGGTGTAACCGACAGCCGTCCGATGCGGACGAGCGCCATCTCGGCGAGCGCCTTGTTCGCCTTGATCTCGGTGAGGGTGACCGGTCGCGCGAGCGGGGCGACCGCCTCGAGGTCGACCGCGTACCAGCTCGGGTTCTCGGGATCGGACTTCGCGTCGAAGGCGGGATGCTTCTTGTCGAGCGCCGTCGGATCGGGATACGCCTCGCGCGCGACCTGACAGATGCCGACGATCGCCTGCGGGTTGGTGCTCGAGTGGTAGAAGAAGACCTGGTCGCCGCGCTTCATGCCATCGCGGAGGAAGTTGCGCGCGGCGAAGTTGCGCACCCCGTCCCACTGGGTGGTCTGCTTTGGCGCGGCGCGGAGATCGTCGAAGGAGAAGACGTCGGGCTCCGACTTCACCAGCCAGTATCGTTTCTCGTTAGGCCGGCGGGGTGTGAAGACCCACGCCCATGGCCCATCGTCGTGCGCGGCAGGGCTCACGCGTCCATGACCTGCGCCGCGAGCTTCTTCGGCGCCGTGAGACGATACGAATCACGCAGCAGCATATCGACCTCCTTCCAGTCGACGTCCTCATCGAGATGAACTCCGATCCAACCACTCGGGCCGACATACGGCGGAACGAAGAAGCGCTCGGGCTTCGCCCGCACCATGATGTCCTGATTGCCGGGAGGCGCCTTCATCCAGATTGCGGGTCGCCCCGCCCCGTGGTGCGTTCCCGATGACGCGTACATCGCGAAGAGCTTGTTCCGGACACGGAAAGTCGGCTCGCCCCACGCTTCCACTTCGTGCGCTTCAGGGAGTTTGAGACAGAGCCTGCGAACCTTGGGAAGGGGAGAGCGACCCATATCGAATAAAATGTCCGGCGTGAGCAAGGGACAGAAGGGTGT
Source organism: Gemmatimonadaceae bacterium (assembly GCA_035273165.1). GTDB lineage: Bacteria > Gemmatimonadota > Gemmatimonadetes > Gemmatimonadales > Gemmatimonadaceae > AG2. The sequence continues at coordinate 6,509 of DATEPP010000592.1, read as the reverse complement.
TGAGAGTGGTCTCCTAGGCCGGCGAGCTAGAACTACGGGCCGAGAAGAGCGGGCCGAGAAGAGCGGGCCGAGAAGAGCGGGCCGAGGAGAGCGGGCCGAGAAGAGCGGGCCGAGAAGAGCGGCAGTGAAGCGCATCTGTCATCCTGAGCGAAGCGAAGGATCTACTCGAATGACGGTAGATCCTTCGCTTCGCTCAGGATGACATAATCACCGCGCGCTTTCTCATCTCGGCGCCCTTCTCGGCCCGTCACTCTGACGCCCCTTTCGGCCCGCCGTTCTCGGCCCGCCGTTCTCGGACCGTAGTTCTCGGACCGTAGTTTTCGGCCCGTAGTTCTTGTCAGTTCGCTATGTCAATCGTCGCAACCCCTCGATGCGTTTGACGCGACTCTTCGGGCTGTCGAGGGAGAACGAGCGGGCGTCGCCGAGTTGGTCGCGCACGAATGCTTCAGTCTCCTCGACGGCCGCGGCGAGCTGCTTCGTCTTCTTCACGCCGAAGGTCCCCCACGCAATGCGCGACGAATCGGCGTCGTACTCCCAGAGACCGATCAGCCGGCCACGATCGAAGATGGCGTGCGACGGCAGATCGCTGAGTCCACCGACTGGCTTTTCAGTCGTGTCGGCGAGGACGGGTCGCGCGTGATCCTTCGCGTCCACGAGCGACGCCACGTTCCGGCGCGCCGCGGCGATCGAGTCGAGGCTGCTCACAAGCGCATAACAGGGATCGCCGGGGACGTCGAATCTGTTCCAGGCATCGACATCCTCCGGGAGCATCAACCGGTCGTCCGCATCGGGCAGCTCCTCGAGCCGCAACGGCGCCACGACGTCCTTCGCCGCCTTCACGCCTAACGATGAGAACCACTGGAATTCGGCAAGGGTCGCGGGGCCGACCCAGCCGAAGTAGAGTCGAGCGAGCTCCGTGTGCGCCTCGCCTAACGACTTGTCGTACGCCGCCAGTGGACTGGGCGTCCATCGTGCGTAGCGGTAGCGCTGTTGGTCGAGCCGGCCATTGACGGGAACGCGTCGGATCTCGCCCTTCGCCTGGAGCCGGCCGAGCGCGAGGGGCAGCGTCGTCGTCACGCCCTTCTTCTTTCCTTCCTCGCCAAGGCTGCGCGACGCCTTCCCGGTCGCGTCGCGAATCGCCTCCGGCTCCATCGCGTCGCCCCCGCGCAACGCCTCCAGCACTGCCTGCTCGAGCTTCGCGATCTCCTTCTCCGTCACCCCGAGCTTCGTCGCAACCTTCATCGGCGCCGCGGCGGCGTCTTCACCAACTTTGAGTCCTAGCGCGAAGTCACGCGCAGGGAGGACGTATGTGCAGCCGCGCGCCGACGGCAGCTCGTGAATCCGGAGCATCGCCGCGGCCTCGTCCGCGGCCTGGCGTGTCGTGCGTGCGCGGGCGAAGAGGGTGAGATACGGCCCGACTCCGCCGACCGAGCGCGCCCAACCTGCGCGCTCGAGAACCTGCGCGGGCGTGGCGGAGCGGAGCGATCCGTCCAGGCCCTGACGATGAAACCACCACGCTCGCAGTTTCGGCGTCGACATGCTGTCACGCGTACCTTTTCTGCGCCCTCTCCTTCGCCTTCCTCGCCTCTTCCTCGCGATTCCTCGGCGGCGCGTTGATCTGTAGGGAGCGAATCAACTTCTCGGCAGCCGCCGTGACCTCCGCGACGGCGATGTTGAATGCTTCCTCATTTGTCCGCGACGGTCGCGTGGTCCCGCTGAGCTTACGCACGAACTGCAACGCGGACGCGCGGATCTCGTCGTCCGTCGCGGGCGGGGCGAAGTTCGCGAGCGTCTTGATGTTTCTGCACATCGGAGCGCCTAACGTTTGAGGGGAGTTGCCGGGGTGACGCGCTTGGCGAAGAGCAGGCCGTCGTAGTACGTGGGAAATTGCAGCGAGGTCTCGAAGGTGCCAAGAGGGTTCTCGCTGTAGACGCCGCTCACCAGTCGCGCCAGGTGCGGACCCTCGAGCCAACTGGCCGTGCTGTCCTTCGGAAGCGTGCGCAGGTCGAGGAAGAGCGTCTGCCCGGTCGCGCGATTGAGAACATACTCATACGAGTCAGGGCGCGGCGGCCGGAGCTGCATGTTCGTCTCGCCGCCCGGCTCCCGCTGGCCGACGTTGATCGGCTGCGCGCGGACAACTCCCCCGCCAGCGGTGAAGGCGATGTTGCGATACCGCTCGCCGAGCCTGCTCGCCAACGGCACCGCCGACTGCACGACATTGCCCTCCCCCGTTAGGCGGCCGGACTCGACGTCGCGCCCCCAGACGAGCAGCTTGCCATCGTGCCCGGCCCGATCGGCGAGCCAGAGGATGTGCTCGGCCACTGTCTGATGGCGGGGCAGATGCTTGAGGCCGACGTCAGCGTCGTGCTGGGCAACGCGCGCCATCAGCTCCGCGAAGGCGACCGTCCCCTGCGCGCCCGGTCGCGACGTACCGAGCCGGCTGCGAAGGGCGACGAGTGTGTCGACGATCGCTGAAGTCGAGCCGCGGCACCGATTCCAGAACGTGCTGTCCGACGCCGGACCATCGCGTCCCCACGCTGCGCTCTCGCCCGTCGTGACGCAGCCGATCTCGCGGCGGAGAAAGCCGTTCACGGCGCTGCCGGCAATGCTGTCAGGAAGCGACGTCACGACCTGGACCGCGTGCGCCGCCGTGGGCAGCTCGAAGCCGTAGAATCCCATCTGCTCGGCCGCGTCGTGCGACCGATTGTACGCCTGAATCCACTCGACGAGCTGCAGTACTTCCTGGGTATGCCAGTGCGGGCCGAGCGCGCGCAGCGCCTGACGCGGAGCGCCGATACCCGTTCGGACGTAGCGATCGAGGTCCATCGTCTCCGCCATCGGTGCCTGGATGGCGATGCCGCGAAACGCACGGGTGCTCAACGCCGAGAGGATCATCTGCATGATCCCTGCGAACTGGTGCGTCCCTTCGGTGAGCTCGGAGACGCCAAGGATGCGCGCGTCGCCGACGAAATCGACGAAGGGTGCGCGGTCTGCGGCGGGACGCAGCGAATCGAGAATCGTGATCGGGAGCGCGTGCGACTCCACCCAGCGGAGCGCCGCGGACTGCGCCTCGCTCAGTGGTGGCGGCGGTGGTTCGACCGCGGGCGGCTTGCTCGAGCGGCAGGCGCCAAAGCCAACAAGGGTGACGGTCAGGAACAGCTGGGCGCAGCTGCGACGTATCGACATCGGATCGTGGTGAAGGAGAGTTCGCTGAGGGCTGAAGTAAACGTACAAAGCCGGCGCGGCCCGCGTTGGGTCCCCTGGCTCACCGGGAGTCGCTTCCGGGCCGCCCGTTCTGCTCTTAACCTTTCAATAGACCACCACTTCCGCGATTTCCACTTCCTGCCGCCCATTCCGTCGTGACCCACGCCGCTCCACCGAAGCGGGACTTCATCCGCGAGCTCGTCGCGGACGACGTCGCCACCGGTCGCTTCAACCGCGCTCCGGCGACGCGCTTCCCGCCCGAGCCTAACGGCTATCTGCACATCGGCCACGCGAAGTCGATCTGTCTCAACTTCGGGATCGCGCGCGAGTTCGACGGCCGGTGCAATCTGCGATTCGACGATACGAATCCGGCAACGGAAGACATGCGCTACGTCCAGTCGATCCAGGAGGACGTGCGCTGGCTCGGCTTCGAGTGGGACGGGCTGTTCTTCGCGAGCGACTATTTCGAGAAGCTGTACGACATCGCCGAGCTGCTCGTGAAGAAGGGGAAGGCGTACGTCGACTCGCAGAGCGAGGACGAGATCCGCGTCAATCGAGGCACGGTAACGACGCCGGGGATCGACAGCCCGTACAGAAACCGGAGCGTCGACGAGAATCTCGATCTGCTCCGGCGCATGAAGGCAGGCGAGTTTCCCGACGGGGCGCACGTGCTGCGGGCGAAGATCGACATGGCGCATCCGAACATGATCATGCGCGACACACTGCTCATGCGCATCCGGCATTTCGATCATTATCGGCGGGGCGACACGTGGTGTATCTACCCGCTGTACGACTTCGCCCACGGGCTGTCCGACGCGTTCGAGGGGATCACGCGCTCGCTCTGCACGCTGGAGTTCAAGGACAACCGCGACATCTACGACTGGCTTGTCCACGAAGCGGGGTTCGAGAATCCGCCGACGCAGATCGAGTTCGCGCGTCTCGAGCTCGATTACACGATGTTGAGCAAACGCAAATTGCTGCGTCTCGTGAACGAACGATACGTGAGCGGCTGGGACGATCCGCGGATGCCGACGATCGCGGGCCTCCGCCGCCGCGGCGTGACGCCAGAAGGACTGCGCAACTTCGCCGAGGCGATTGGCGTGGCGCGCAAGCCGGCGCGCACGGAGCTGGCGACGTTCGAGCACTACGTGCGCGACGACCTCAACATGCGCGTTCCGCGCGTGATGTGCGTGGTGAATCCCCTCAAGGTCGTGATCACGAACTATCCCGAGGGCGACGGCGAGCAGCTCGAGGCGTCGTACTACCCGCACGACGTGCCGCTGACCGGATCTCGGCCCGTTCCCTTCTCGCGCGAGCTATACATCGAGCGCGAGGATTTCATGGAGAATCCGCCGAAGAAGTTCTTCCGACTTGGCCCGGGGCGCGAGGTGCGTCTCCGCTATGGCTACTTCATCACCTGCACGGACGTCGTGAAAGATTCCGCGGGCGAGATTGTCGAATTGCGTTGCACCTACGACCCCGCGACCCGTGGCGGCGACGCCCCCGACGGCCGCAAGGTGCAGGGCACGATTCACTGGGTGTCGGCGCGCCACGCGCTCGACGCGGAGCTGCGGCTGTACGACAAGCTCTTCACCGTGCCGAATCCGGACGATCTCCCGGACGGCCAGGAGTTCACCGATGTTCTGAATCCCAACTCCCTCGTCGTCGTGCCTAACGCGAAGATCGAGCCGAGCGTGGGCTCGGATGCGATGGGGTCGCGATATCAGTTCGAGCGGACGGGTTATTTCATGAGCGATCCGATCGACTCGAAGCCGGGGCGGCTCGTGTTCAATCGCACGGTGACGCTGCGTGATACGTGGGCGAAGGTAAAGGCAGCTATCAGTCCATAGTGCATTGCTCGTTGCTGTCATCCCGAGCGCAGCGAGGGATCTGCATGTTACGCCTGCAATGGAGCCATCATGTCGATGACGAGACGAGTCGGGTTGGCGGTGTTCGCGTTGCTGCTTGCGGGTGGGTCAGCTGGTGCCCAGCAGCAGCAGGGCTCCGCAAATAAGCAAGTTTATAACCGGCCCGACGCCCGGCCAGGGGTGCTGTCGCCGGCCGTGCGCGTCGGCAACACGCTCTTCCTCTCCGGCGTGATGGGAACGGTGCAGGGCGGCAAGCTCGCGGAGGGCGGGATCGAGGGCCAGACTCGTCAGGCACTCGAGAACGTCAAGTCGTCCCTTGCCCTCGCCGGCGCGGCCATGGCTGACGTCGCCAAGTGCACCGTCTTTCTCACCGACGCGGCAAACTTTCAGGCAATGAACAAGGTGTACCGCGAATTCTTCCCGACCGATCCGCCAGCTCGATCGACCGTTGCCGTGGCAGCATTGGTGCTCCCGGGCGCGCTGCTCGAAATCGAGTGCATCGCTGCGGTCAAACCGTAAACCGCCAACCGTCCACCGGACATGACTGCCACCGCCGCCGAGCCGCTCACCCTCACCCTGCGTGATTTCGAGGAAGTGCGCGCGCGGATCGCGCCGCACATCAAGCGCACGCCGCTCCTCACGTCGCGTCAGCTCAACGAGCTCACGGGGTATGACATCCGCCTCAAGGCCGAGATGTTCCAGCGCGTCGGCGCGTACAAGATTCGCGGACCGCTCAACAAGTTTGCGCTCATGTCGGAGGAGGACAAGCGACGCGGTGTCGTCTGCTCGTCGGCGGGGAATCACGCCCAGGGTGTTGCGCTCGCGGCGCAGATCCATGGGATGCGGGCCGTTGTCTGCATGGCTAAGAATGCCACGCCGGCCAAGATCGCGGCCACCAAGGGCTATGGCGCCGAGGTCGTGCTGCACGGCACGATCTGGGACGAGGCGAATGAGAAGGCGAAGGAGCTCGTGCGGACGGAGGGTTTGATCTACGTCCACCCGTTCGACGACGCGCAGCTGATCGCGGGGCAGGGCACCCTCGGTTTAGAGATTGTTCAAGACTGGCCCGAAGTGGATGCGGTGATCGTCCCCATCGGTGGCGGCGGGCTCATCTCCGGTGTGTCGATGGCGGTGAAGAGCCACAACGCGAGTGCGAAAGTGATCGGCGTCGAGTCGTCGGACGGTCCGGCGATGCAGCGCAGCCTCGCGGCCGGCCACCTCGAGACGATCGACTGCCAGACGATCATCGACGGCCTCCGCGTGCGCCGCTGCGGCGAGCTGAATTTCTCGGTGGTCCAGCGCTTCGTCGACGAGATTGTCGCGCTCCCGGACCGCGAGATCTTTGACGCGATGATCTGGATCATGGAGCGGTGCAAGCTCGTCGTCGAAGGCGCCGCCGCGGCGCCGGTCGCGGCGGTCTTGCATGGACTCGTTAGG
>DATEPP010000591.1:0-12093 GCA_035273165.1 Gemmatimonadaceae bacterium | reverse complement strand
GCTGAGATCGAGCCATCACGCTTGCCGGAAGAAGGCGCAGCCGGCGTTCTGCGCGCGAACGAGGCCGAAGATCCCGTTAGGCATGAGGATGGCGCCGGGCACGACGTTCGTGCGCAGATCCTCCTTCACCTCGTCCACGGGCTTGTTCGCGCGCTTGGCCAGCGACGTCGCGAGCCCCATCGTGGCGCGATTGCAGACGAGGAAGATGACGCCGCGGGCGACGAGCGGCTCGATCTTGCCGTTGAGCTCCCAGCTCTCCTTGGCGTTAGGCGCTGCACGGAGGAAGGGATTCCGCTTCGCCGGCGCCTTGGTGTCCGGATCGGTGACGCTGCGCTCCTCGCCGATGCCATACCGCTCCCACATCGCATCGCGCTGCGCCATCGCCGCGGCGAAATGCCGCAGCACGACGACGACCTGGATCGACTCGCCGGTGCTGCCGCTGCCGCCATAGACCTCGTGAAAGGTGTCGAGGATGTCGAGCGCGGTGTACAGCCCGTCGCCTTCGACCTTCGTCGTGTCGATCGCGACCTTGTAGGGCGCCGCCGTCACGCGATCGACCCAGGACATATCCCACGCCGGTGACGCCATACGGTGACGCGCCGCGTCGAGCTCGCGAGCGCCCGGCACCGTCGCCACCATGGCGATCGCCCCGAGCTGTCCGATGAACTGACGACGACGCGGATACTGGTTGTCCGTCATTGTTTGCTATCGCCTGTCCCTTTGAGTTTCCGCCGAATGCGCTCCATCAATCCGGGCGCATTGGGATCGACGACCTTGATCTCGATCGATCCCATGAAGGCCGAGCCGGTGATGCGCACCGTGGGCGCGTCCGGCGACGTCGTGCTCGCGATCTGGCGTTGTACCTCGGCACTACCCAGCACCGCATCGACCTCGCTCTCGACCCGCACGTCCGGCGGGACGATGATCTCCACGCTCCCCATGATGCAGCGGATCTCGATCTCGGACGTGCCGGCCGCGAGCAGCGCCTGCGTCAGATCGATTTCGGCGTTGCCCCAGAACGCGAAGACGCGAAAGAGTCGCGGCAGGATCCAGTCCGCATCGCGTCGCATGTGCGACAAGACCGCGACCGCTCCGCGACGCTCGGGCACCAGGTGCGCCTCGAGGGTCGGGTGTGCGTTGCGTTGAATGGCGGGCGGGAAGGAAGTGGGTGAGGTCATGACCGGTGAGACGAAAGCACAGCGCGGACAGTTTCGCTAGCCCGAAAGCTCTCTCGCCAACCTCTGCAAGACCGCCTGCAGGTCAGGCTTCTGGTCGAGCACCTCTCGGCAGGGATCGGTCGCGAGACGCTCCATGCGCTCGAGCGTGTTCTTGATCGTGTAGTCGCGCGGGTCGAGCCCATCGACGACTTCGTCCCACTGCAGCGGCATCGAGACCGTCGCGCCCGGAAGCGGCCGCACGCTGAACGGCGCGACGATCGTCTGGCCGTGCCGGTTCTGGAGGTAGTCGAGGTAGACCTTGTCGCCGCGCTTGGTGACGTGCCTGACGATCGTCGCGATGTCACCAAGCTCACGGAGGACACACCGCGCGAGCAGCTCACCCAGCGTCCGCGATTGCGCATAGGTGATCTGCCTGCCTAACGGGATGAGGACGTGCAGCCCGGTCTTGCCGGTCGTTTTCACATAATGGGGCAACGCGATCGTGTCGCAGAGGCGATGCAGCACCTGCGCCGTGCGGATGACATCGCCGAAGGGCGCCTCTTTTGGATCGAGGTCGATGACGCACCAGTCGGGCAGCTCGAGCGATCCGACGCGGCTGGCCCAGAGGTGAAGCGGGATGGAGCCGAGGTTGGCGATGTAGACGAGCGCGTCCTCGTCGTCGCAGACGAAGTAGCGGATCTCGCGCTGGGTGTCCTCGCTCCAGATGCTGACGGTGCGCAGCCACTCGGGTGCGAACTCGGGGGCATCTTTCTGATAGAACATCTTCCCGTCGATCCCGTCGGGATAGCGCGTCATGACGACGGGCCGGTTCCGGAGATAGGGAAGAATCCATGGGGCAATGGCGCGATAGTACTCGATCAGATCGCCCTTCGTGTACTTCTCGTCAGGCCAGTAGACTTTCTTGAGATTGGAAAAATTGATGGTTCTCTTCGGCGTGCTCTGATCAACCGCAGAGGACGCAGAGGACGCAGAGGGACTCTCAATGAGTTCCTCTGCGCCCTCTGCGTCCTCTGCGGTTTGATGCACGACGCCCGGATTTTCGACTCGAGCTGTCGAGCGACCGTCAACCTCATCCCGGAGACACTCGCCCGGTGGCTTGTCGGTGCGAACGCGCAGGAGGGTCGCGTGGCGCAACAGCCCGTCCGGCGTCCATTCGCGAAAGCGCACCTCGGCGCAGTACACCGGTTCCACCCACGTCGTCGTCTTTGCCTCCGGGACGTCATCCATGAGCACGCCCTCGATCATCGGCCCCGTGCACGGCGCCGTATCGCGGACGATTGGTGCGAGCATGGCGTCGAGCCGAGTGAGCGTTTCCTCATCAAAGCCGGTACCGACGCGTCCCGCGTAGACCAGGGTATCGGCGACGTAATTAGCGAGTTGTAAAGCGCCGAGGTGACTGCGGGAGCCCTTGGGCGCAGTGAAGCCGATGATGACGAAGTCGCTCGTCGGCTCCGACTTGATCTTGATCCACTTGTCGGTGCGGCCGGCGCGGTAGGGCGCGTCGGCCTTCTTGGCGATGATCCCCTCGAGGCCAAGCTTCGCGACCTGCGCGAGAAAGGCCTCGCCATCGCGCACGATGTGGTCGAGCGCGCGCACGGGGCCAAGCTTCGGCACGACCTCGCGGAGAAACTCCTTGCGTTTCAAGAGTGCTAACGGTCGGAGATCGAGATCGTCGAGGGTGAGGAGATCGAACGCGTAGTAGGTCGCGGGCAACTCGACCGCGGCGCGCTTGATGTCGAGGGGGGAGCTGAGGCGGCCGCGTTGCTGCAATCGGGAAAAGCGCGGAATGCCTTCGGCATCCAGGCACACGACTTCGCCGTCGAGGATGAAATTGTCGAGCGGGAGTGCCTTGATGGCGCGGGCGATCTCGGGAAAGACGTCGGTGTAGTCGTTGCCGTTGCGGGTGATGAGCCGCGCCTCGCCATGCTGCTTGCCGGCAAGGAGACGATAACCGTCGAGCTTGAGCTCGAAGATCCAGTCATCGCGCGTGAACGCCTCGTTCTGCGACTCGGCCAACATCGGCTTGATGCTGCCGACGTCGATCGTCTGCCTAACGGCGCCGGCCTCGGCGATCGCATGGTGGAGTCGCGTCGCCGGTGTGACACCGGCCTTGATCTGCTCGACGGTGAGCCCGGAGAGCACCGACTCTTCCGGGAACTGGTCGCCCGGGCTCTTCACCCACGCGTCGCGTTCCTTGATGAGAAGCCAGTCCTTCTCGCTCTTCTTGATCTTCACGAGCGTCCACTTGCCGTGGAGCTTGTAGCCCTTGAGCTCGAAGAGGAGCTTCCCCTTCTCCAGTCCCTCGCGCCAATCCTCGAGCGGCAACCATTCGCCGCGGTCCCAGACGATCACACCGCCGGCGCCGTAGTTCCCCTGCGGGATGACGCCCTCGAAGTCGCCGTACTCGAGCGGGTGGTCCTCGACGCGGACGGCGAGCCGCTTGTCGTTCATGTCGTACGACGGTCCACGCGGGACGGCCCACGATCGGAGCACGCCCTCCATCTCGAGGCGAAGATCGAAGTGGAGCTGCCGCGCCGCGTGCTTGTGCACGACGAAGAGGCGTCCAATAGGATGCACGACCGAACCGAAAGGTTCGGTCGTGCGATCGGGCGATCGCTTGGCTCGGTAGCTACTGAGCGAATCACCGGACTCGGCCGGAGAGTTCGCGTCACGTTGATCAGCCACGATCGTCCCGATGGGTGATTAGTGACTGGTGGCTGGTGGTTGGTAATGGCCAGATCACAAATCTGATATTCCAATCTGGAAAGTGGAAAACCCGGCTGCCGGATTATACCTTGTCGGCCGTACCCCAACCCGTCCGTCTATGCCCGCGCGCTCGATCGCTTCGGCCACCATCTCCTTTGGCCTCGTCTCCGTTCCGGTCAATCTCTATTCGTCGTCCGAGTCGAAGACAAGCGTCTCGTTCAACATGCTGCACAAGAAGTGCAACTCGCGCCTCAAGCAGCAGTACACCTGTCCCAAGGACAACGAGATCGTCACGCGCGAGGAGACGGTCAAGGGTTACGAGTTTGCTAAAGACCAGTACGTCGTCTTCACCGCCGAGGAGCTCAAGGCGCTCGAGGAGAAGGCGACGGGGATGATCGAGGTCGTGGAGTTCGTCCCGCTGGCGAAGGTCGATCGCGAGTTCCTCGAGAAGGTCTACTATCTCGGGCCGGACAAGGGCGGCGAGCGCGCCTATCGCCTGCTCTGCGAGGCGCTCCGCGAGACCGGGCGCGCGGCGCTCGGCCAGTACTCGGCGCGCGGCCAGCAGTACCTGATTCTCCTCCGTCCGCTCAACAACTGCCTCGTCATGGAGCAGCTGCATTACTCGGACGAGGTGCGATCGACGAGCGAGGTGCCGGTGCCGCAGGGCGACGTGAAGCCCGCCGAGCTCGCGCTCGCGAAGCAGCTCATCGATCAGACGACGAACGACAGCTTCGAGCCGCAGAAGTACAAGGACACCGTCCGCGAGCGCGTGCTCGAGACCATCCAGCGAAAGGTCGAGGGCCAGGACATCACCTCGTCCGACGTCGCGCCGGAGTCGGGCGGCAAGATTGTCGACCTCATGGAAGCGCTCAAGGCGAGTCTCGCCCGCACCGAGCCTGACGAGGACATCACGCCGAAGCGCATGGTGTCGTGAGGCTGCTCGCGGGCACGAGCGGCTACGCGTTTAAGGAGTGGAAGGGCGTTTTCTATCCGCCTGACGTCAGCGACGACGCCTGGCTCGGGTACTACGCCGGGAAGTTTCCGACGGTCGAGATCAACAACACGTTCTACCGCCTGCCGAAGCAGCCCGTGCTCGAGCAGTGGGCGGAGCAGGTGCCCACGTCCTTCACGTTCGCGATCAAGGCGAGCATGCGCATCACGCACCACGCGCGGCTCAAGCCGGAGTGCGCGAGCGCGCTCGACTTCCTGCTGCAGAACACGTCCGTTCTCGGCGACCGATGCGGACCGATTCTCTTCCAGCTGCCGCCGAACATGGAGAAGGACGCGCAGCGACTCCGCGGCTTCCTCGGTCTCCTGCCGCCCGGCCGGCGGTTCACGATCGAGTTCCGGCATAAGAGCTGGTTCGACGACGAGGTGTTCGACGCTCTCCGCGAGCGCGACGTCGCGTTATGCGTTGCCGAACAGGAAGATTTCGCCTGCCCCGTGCAATCGACGGCGTCGTGGGGCTACCTGCGACTGCACCGCCTGGACTACGACGCTGCCGCGTTAGGCAGATGGGCGTCATGCGTGAAGGAGCAGGGTTGGTCGGATGCCTACGTGTACTTCAAGCACGATGAGGGCGTGGGATCCGGACCTCCGGCGGTGGGGGCGTTCGTGGAAGCCTGGAGTTCGTCGGTGCCCCGATAGCTACATCGCCGCACACGCATCTATTGCTGGAAACGCGGACCGTGCCAGACAGGGCGCTGGCAAATCGCGGACCTCCCCGTTAGGCGGGATGGCTACCTTCGCAGCGAGGCGCGATATTCGGTGCCAGAGCCCCTCTGCCGATTGAACGGATCGATCCTGTGAGCGCGACCCTTCTTCTCGCCCGGGTCGGCACGACTTGTTGTGAACTGTTTGGGAAGCCTCTTGGCGCCAAGACTCGACCGGTGTGCCGTTCACAAAGTATTCATTCGGGACGTTGCGAGCGGAGCTTTCGATGCTGAAAGGCGATCCGTGTCATCGGTTCAATCCGTAAAATCCGTAACCGTTTGCTCTTTCCTGACCCTGCAGAATTGTTCGCCCGGTGCACCGAATGCCTAACGACAAAGCATCTTCGCAAGCCAGGAAGCCGTCGCTGCCCCGATCTCTTCCATGACCTCGGCGTCCGTACGCCCGGACGATTTCAGGACGTGAAACGAATGATCCGCCCCCTCGAGCCAGTGCATCTGGAAGTTCTTCCCGAGCCGCGGTAGCACAGCGTCCATCAAGTCGCGGCGGCATAACGCGTCGCGCGTGCCGTTCAGACAGAGCGTCGGTATCGTTATGCTCGGCAGATGCGCGTCGCGTAGCTGGTCTGGTTTCCCCGCGGGGTGCAACGGATAGGCGAGGAGCAAGAGACCATCCGCCTGAACATGGTCCGCCGCCATCATCGACGCGGCGCGGCCGCCCATGGACCGGCCGCCGATCAGCAACGGACCTTCATGCTCCACCTCGGCCATCACCGCCTCGATGCACGCGCGCAGAACCGGCATCGGATCGGGTCGTCCGCTCTTCCTCTCCGAGTAAGGAAAATTGAATCGGACGACATCGACGCCGCGCCCGCGCAGTTCTTTCGCGACCGCCTGCATGCCACGGTCCTGCATGTTGCCGCCGGCGCCGTGCGCGCAGACGAACGTCGCGAGCGACGGGCCGCTCGTCGCGGACTCGTGGAGCACTGACACCTCGCCGTCGCCGACGCGGACCTTCCAGGAGCGGCTCACTGGACGGTGAGTCCCATCTCGTCGATGAAGCGATGGCCGCCCGTGCGCTGACCGCCGCGTCGCTCACTGCGCGTCAAGACAAGCCGATCGCGCGCCCGCGTCATACCCACATACAACAGTCGGCGCGCCTCCTCGATCTCGAGCGGCGTTGCCGGACGAAGCGGCGTGCCGCCGGGAAGCTCCGCGTCCTCGACGCCGAGAATGTACACGCGCGAGAACTCGAGGCCCTTCGTGGAGTGGAGGGTGAGGAGGTTGACGCGCTCGCGCGCGGGGACGACGCCGTCCTTGCTCGAGAGCGCGACGCGCTCGAGAAACTCGGCGATCTGATCGCCTAACGATGCACCGCGCGAGAGCTCGATGAGGCGCCGGAGCCGCGTCATTGCCATCGGATAGCGTTCGGCGGCGCTCCGGTCGGCGCGGATCCGCTGCATCGTCTGCTCGCCGCCGAGTCGCTCGATGAGGTCCCGAACGGTCGGCAGCGTGGGATCACCAGCGGCGTCGCGCTCGGCGCGGTACTGCTCGAGGCAGTCGCTGTAGCGGCCGAGCGAAAATGGGCAGGTGAGCCGGCGCAGCAGCTGCGATTCGTCATCGAGATCGGTCGCGTTCCAGAGCGCGAGGGCGACGCCGAGGTAGTCGAGAAGATGGACGAGCGACGTTTTGCGGGCGCGGATGATCTTCTGGTCGTGGAGGGCGACGCAGACGCGCGCGAGTGTCCGCGCGTCGTCGAGCGCGCGGTGCGAGACGCCGGCGTCGACCCCGAATCGCACGGCGAGGTCGCCAAGTCGGGCGCTCCCCGAGTGGAGCTCGCGCGCGAGTGGCAGCGTGTCGAAGGTGCAGAAGTCGGTGCGGGCGACGCGACTCAGCACGGGAAAGTCGAACTGATAGCCGTTGTGGGCGACGAGGATGTCGCTGCCGCAGAATGTCGCGACGAGCGGCCAGATCTCGTCGAAGGTCGGCGCCTTCGCGACGTCGCGATCGGTGATGTGATGGACCTTCGTCGCCGCGGGGGAGATCGGTCCGTTCGGCCTGACGAGAAAGCTGATCTCGTCGCAGGGGATGCCATCGCGGACGCGTACGGCGGCGATCTCAATGATCTCGGCGGTGGCGACGTCGTTGTCGGTGGTCTCGAGGTCGATCGTCGTGAAGTCGCGAAACTCGTTCCGGAACTCGCCCATCCGCCAGAGCTGCGCGGCCTTGAACAGGGCGAGGGGGAGACTGAGCGACGCTGTCATCCCGAGCGAAGCGAGGGATCTGCACGCTTGCGCGTGCAGATCCGTCTCAGTTGGTGTCGGGCACGCCTCGCGTGCGCTCCTGCTCCTATCGCAATCAAAAGCGGATCCCTCGTCGCTTCGCTCCTCGGGATGACAATGGGGATCGCTTCGCTCCGAATGACAGGCTACGCCTACCTCCGCCAGCATGCCTTTGAGCGCGATCTCGGCGCCGCCGAGGCGTGGCAGGGCGATCGGACGGCGATCGCGCGCGGCGTCGGCGAGCAGGGCGGCAATGCGCACGACCTCCGGATGTCCGGCGGGATCGGTGAGGCTGTCGTGGTGCTCCTCGAGCGTCGTGCGATGGACGCCGACGCGCTGGGAGAGAATCTCTTCGACGAGCGGACCGAGCGACGCATGCTTTCTGCCTAACGCGGAGAGGTTGCGCAACGTGTAGAGCGCGCGCTTGATCTTCTTCGCGTCGCCATGCTCGCGGGGCATGGCGTTGGCGATGCGCTGCAGCTGATCGACGAGCGGTCGCGATGTTCCGGCTTTGGCGCGGGCGTCGTCGACGATCGTGCCGGGCAACACCGCGTCGAGGAAGTTGTCGTCGTGCAGGTCGTCGCGAAACGCGATCGCGCCCAGCGCGGCAACCACGTAGGCGCAGACCGGGTCTTCGCCAAGGGCGCGCCCGTGGGCCAGCCGACAGGGCAGACCGGCCGCGAGGAAGCCTGCCTCGGCGAGGTCGCCGATCTGATGCTTGCGATAGAGGAGCGCGTAGTCGCCCCACGTGAGGCCATGCTCCTCACGGTCACGACGCACGTCCTCGATGACCCACGCGATCTCGGCGTCCTCGTCCGTAAAGCCGCGGACGGTGACGTCGTAGGGCGACTCACGGTCGACATCGAGCTGCTTGCGTCCGAGGAGCGGCTCGTTGATCTCGATCAGCTTGCGGGCAAGACTGACGATCGAGCGCGGGCAGCGGCGGTTCTCGCGGAGCTGGACGTGACCCAGCAGCGAGAAGTCGTTCATGAAATTCAGAAAGACGCGTGGATCCGCGCCCGCCCACGAGTAGATCGACTGCTCGTCGTCGCCGACGGCGAAGACATGGCCGTGATCGCGCCCGATATCGCGGATCACGCCATACTGCACCGGATTCAGATCCTGAAACTCGTCGACGAGGATGCAGTCCCAGCGCGCCTGAATGCGCTTGACGACGCCGGCGTCGCCGAGGAGCTCCGCCGTCTTGAGGACGAGCATGTCGAAGTCGACGAGGTTGCGCTCGTCGAGGAACGCGCGGTAGCGATCGAAGATGTCGCCGTCGCGACTGTACTGGAACGGGGTGCCGCAGAAGCGATTGGTGGCGAAGCGCGAGAGGAGCCCGCTGTGCCACCGCGGTGGCACGCCGAGGCGCTTGAGGACGATGCGCTGCTGTCGCTCGTCGACGATGCCGAAGCCACGCTGGAGGCCGACGCGAGCGCCGAATTCGCGCAGCAGCTCGGCGCAGAAAGCGTGGATCGTGCCGGTCTTCACGCCGACAGCGGCCGCGCCTAACGAACGAGCGAGTCGCTCCGCGATCTCGCCGGCGGCCTTATTGGTGAAGGTGAAGGCACAGAGCCGCTCGGGGCGGAGACCGACCTGCTCGATGAGGAAGCGAATGCGCTCGATGAGGCAGAAGGTCTTGCCTGCTCCGGGGCCAGCAAGGACGAGCAGTGGGGCAACGCCGGCCTCGATCGCCTCGCGCTGTGACGGCGACGGCAGGTGCAAGGGTGCTTCGATTGGCGGCGGATCTGCCTCGCGAATCACTGCACCGGGGATTGTCATCGTGCCGTAAGATTCATCGGCTCATCTTGTACGCTGCACCGCTCCCAGGTCGATCCTAACTCCCTCGAGGTCAAGATGCCACACGTTCGTCCAGGCGCACCATCAGTCATTCTCGGATTGCTGCTGCCCGCGTTGCTGTCGGCACAGAGCTTCAAGACGGAGAAATTCAACATCGGTGGTGACGGGGGGACCGATTACCTGACCGTGGATCCCTCGACGGGACGCGTCTACATCTCGCGCGCGACACACGTGATGGTGGTCGATCAGGCGACCGGGAAGGTCATCGGCGACATACCGGACACACCGCGCGTGCACGGGATCGCGCTCGCACAGCGCTCCGGTCACGGCTTCACGACGAACGCGGGCGACTCGACGTCGAGCATGTTCGACCTCAAGTCGATGGCCGTCATCAAGAAAGTGCATGCCGGAGCGTCTGGGCTCGACGGCATCATGTACGACGATGCGACGGACAAGATCCTGACCATCGACCACAGTCGGCCAAATGGGACGGCGGTTGTGATCGATCCGACGAGCGGTGACGTCGTGGGACGGGTCGAACTCACCGGTGAAGCGCCAGAGGGCGGCGTCAGCGATGGCAAAGGACGGCTCTTCATCAACATCGAGGACAAGAACGCGATCGACGTCGTGGACACCAAGACGTGGAAGGTCGTCGCGACGTGGCCGATCGCGCCGTGCGATGGTCCTACGGGCATCGCGATGGATCGGTCGACGAACCGTATCTTCTCGGGGTGCAGCAAGACGTCAGTCGTGGTCGACGCGTCGAGCGGCAAGGTCGTGGCGCAGATTCCGAACGGCGAGGGCGTGGACGCGTTAGGCTGGGATCAGAGCCAGAAGCTCATGTACATCCCCGCCGGCCGCGACGGTAACATCACCGTCGTGCACGAGGACTCGCCGGACAAGTACAGCGTCGTCGCCACGGTGCCGACGATGGTCGGCGCAAAGACGATTTCCGTCGACGACACGCGGCATGTGGCGTACGTCTTCACGCCGGAGTACGGACCACCCCCCGCGAATGCGCCGGCTCCGACCCCGGGCCGCCGCGGCCCGCGTGGACCCGTCATTGGCGCGTGGTTCATTCGCGTCACTCACTGATCTATCGCCAGGACGTCACTCTATCGGGAGGAGCTGAAAGACTGATCACGAATGACGCGAATCTGGGCGAATTTCTCCGATTGACGCGGAGGGCTCCAACGGCCTCCGTACGGCTGTGACTCTTGGGCTTCCCGAGGTAGTTCCAAAAAGGAGTTTGGCCGCGTCCGGCGAGGAGCTCTCCCGCCTGTACGACCGATTCGCTTCATTCGCGGAATTCGTGATCAGCTTTTTCAGCGGGTCCCGATAAAGGGGCTTCCTAGCGACCTGGGTCTAGCCAGCCGCGCCGACGGCCTTATCGTTATGGCCGACCTCCACAGCGAGCATTCAATGATCGCGCGATTTGGCGTTCTCTGTTGTCTGGTCGGTGTTGCCGCGTGCGCGTCGAGCGGCGCGAGCAGCAGCGCGTCACGGAGCGGTGGCCCTGTCACACGATGGAGCGGAAGCTTCCGCTCGGCGACGATGGCCACGAATGCAACGCTCGCTCCGGCGACGCCGAACCGGGGCACGGGCACGATCACCGTAACACAGCTCGGAGGCACGCCATCGCAGATGCGTGTCGACCTCTCGATCAATACCGGGGCGGGAGCGAGTCAGAACGGGTGGGCGATCTTCAGCGGCGGGTGTGGCTCACCCGGACCGATGGTCGCGGGGCAGAATCAGTTCCAGCCGATCTCCGTGTCGAGCAGCGGCGATGCGCATCTTCGCACCGAGATTGCCTTCACGCTCGATCCCAAGGCGAGCTATCACGCCAATATCTACTGGATACCGCGTGCCAATGACATGAACGACGTCATGATGTGCGCGAATCTGCAGCCGGAGGGGTGACCGCTACGGCGCCGCGTGGAGCGTCGCCGTGAGACTGGTGAGATTTACCCCGCACTGCGCGGCGGTGACAATGACGTTCGCCTGAACCCAGGGCTGATAGCCCGTCTTCGTCACCGTCAGCGTGTAGACCCCAGGCTGATAGGCGCCCCTCAGATGCGAATCGTTGAAATCGGGCTGGCCGGCGGGAAAGGACATCGAGTCGGCGTAGGATCCGGCTTGGGCAACGAGCTTCGCGCCGGATGCGATGGTGGCGCCGCTGAATGCGTCCCGAACTTCCACGGCCACGCCCGGGCTCAGAAGGAGCGGGCAGACGATCTCCTGACCCCTGCAGCCGGCGATGAGCGCGGCCGCGAGTGCGATGGCGAACGACTGCTTCATTGGCTGCCGCTCCGCGATGCCTGTTCGTCCAGCTGCTTGATCGCACGATCGACCGCGGCGCGGGTGTCGGCGTGCGTGAGGGATGGCCGGATGCTCCGCAGCGCGGGCAGACCGCGGCCCGGACCTAACGACTGAACGATCGCCGTCAACGCCCACTGA
>DATEPP010000590.1:0-14959 GCA_035273165.1 Gemmatimonadaceae bacterium | reverse complement strand
GTCCACACGTAGTGCCACTTCTCGCCCGTCTCGAAACAGTGACAGCGGATGGGCTGCCCGTCGTTGTACGAGCCGTCGCGGATCTCGCTGACGCTTGCCTGATGCGCATCGTCCACGGCCATCGCGAACAGTGCATCGAAGAGGGGACTTCCCGTCGCGACGAAGGGCGTGCCGGCGGTTTCCTGCACGGTGCGCAGCTGAGGATCGCCCTCGCGCTGCGGCTCGTCGGTGCTCAGCGCGAATCGCCGGAGCCCGGGCGTCACGCCGCTGACGCGGACATCAACGTGCCTGGGCTTGCCGGTCGTGTCGCCCGCGTACGGCGCGTACGTCAGGCGGATGGTGTGCGGTTCGGTGGTCGCGCGCTGAGCGCCAGCTACGGATGCGGCGCATACGAGCGAGATGCTCGCGCGCAGAAGAGAGCAAGAGAACAAAGTCATGGAGTATGCGTTGAAGCGGCGCGCCCGAGGTCCGCGCCGTCAGGAGCACGGGCTCATGACGATGCGCTGAATCGAGGTACCGCCGCAGGCAAGGTGCTCGCGAGCACGGGCGCGTAGCCATCGAAGAAGAGCTTGGCGATGAGCGCTTTGCGTCCGCGGACACCGATCTTGCGGCAGGCGCGATCGATGTGCTCGATGACCGTGTGCGGCGACACGCCTAACGACTCGGCGATCGCCTTCGTGCTCTCGCCGCGCGCGACGGCGGCAACGACCTCGCGCTCGCGCGCGGAGAGGTCGTAGAGCGTGGTGCGCATTGACCCGACTTCGCGCGGCACCGCCGGCTGAATGACGACGATCGCCGCGGACTCCCCGGCGGCGTCCGGCTCGGCAAGGGAGGCGCGGACCGTGTACCAGCGCCCCGACACACCGCGCGCACGGATGTGGAGCGTGGCCGGTGTGTCGCGGCGCAGGCGACGCAAGCGCGCCACCAGCGCGACGACGGCGAGCGGAACCTCGTTAGGCATGCGGAGACCGACGTCAGCGATCTCGCCGAGCCAGCGCGTGGCCACAGGCGTCCGCAGGGTCGGTCGGCCGCGCTCGTCGAGCACGAGCACCCCGGGCGCGTCGTCCTCGCCGACCGCGGCCAGTCCACGATCGACGAGTGCCGCCGCCTGAAGCCCGCGCACGAGGTGCGGTACCATGCGCCGCAACGCGCTCAGCCGCTCTCCGCTCCGCGATCGAGGCTCGTGATCGCTCATCAAGCACCACGTCCCCCACAACCTTCCGCCACTCATGAGGGAGACATGCAACTGCTCGCGCATGCCGTGCGCGCGCAGCTCGGCTCTCGCGACGCGGGAGTGCTCCGCCATCGAGAAGACCGTCAGGCCGGCGCGAGGAAGATCCATGGAGAGACGCGCGCAGTGATCGGGATAGAGGACTTCGGCGTACGCCTTCGCGAGGAGATGGGGAACGCCCTCGGCCACGGCGTGCGTCATCAGGCTCGTCTCCGGATCGCACGTCGAGAACGCGGTGGCATCGAAACCGAGCCGCGGGACCACGCGCGCCGCAACCTGCCGGCGCAGCGATATCGAATCCAGACCGGCGTGACAGACACGCTTCACACTGCGAATCAGCTCCTCCATCTCGCTCCTCCAGGGTCCGATGTCCCCCTTTTTGGGGACGGCGCGGCATCGCGTCACGGATGATTCTTCGTCGCGAAAGCTGACAATCGGTTCCGAGGAGAATCTATTGATGATCAATGCGTCTTTGCTACTCGGTGTGTTCGTCCTTCCGGCGCTGGGGCCGGCACGCCTGCCCGTGCACTGGCGGACAGATCCTGTCGTGCGCGTGGTCGCTACCGACTATCGGCTCACGCTGCCTACTTCGCTTCACGCGGGGCCAACGACATTTCGCCTCGAGAATCACGGCCGCGAGCTGCACCAACTCTATCTCGCGCGACTCACGGCGGGAAAGTCGGCCGCGGATCTCGTGACCGCGATCAAAGCCGGTGGTCCGCCGCCGTCCTGGGCAGTCGACGTCGGTGGTCCGAATGGCGTCGATCCTGGCAGCACGGCTTTCGACGTCACCGTGCAGCTCACGCCCGGCCATTATGCAGCCCTGTGCATCATTCCGAGCGCCGACGGTGTGCCGCACGTGATGAAGGGGATGTACGCCGATGTCACCGTCGTGCCAGGCTCCCAGCAAACGTCGCTCCCGAGGTCTCCGGACGTCACGGTGACACTCCAGGACTACGGCTACGCGACCTCGACCCCGCTCACGGCTGGTTATCATCGACTGCTGGTGCGCAACGAGGGGAAGCAGTCGCACGAGCTCGAACTCGCGCGACTCGCGCCGGGAAAATCTCCGGGTGACATTCCCCGCTGGATCGAAAAGATGCAGGGCCCACCACCGGCAAGCTTTCTGGGCGGCGTCAGCCCGCTTGCACCCGGTCAGCAGAACGAGCTGTCACTCACCCTCACGCCAGGGCATTATGTGATGCTCTGCTTCATCCCCGATGCCAGGGACGGAAAGCCCCATATCGCGCACGGGATGATTCATGACTTCGTCGTCAGATGACCATGCCTAACGAGGACGTGGTCGCGACCGGCTCCGATCCCGCGGCGATCGTTCGCGCCACGTTCATGGCGATCTTCGCCGGCAATACGACACTGCTCGACGAGCACCCCGGGCTCTCTCAGCTGCGTCAGGCACTCCCGGCACTGCGCGCGGCCTTCCCGGATTTCTCGGCGGAGCTCAAACAACAGCTCGTGGAGGACGACCGCGTCGCGTCGCAATGGATGTTCCGCGGAACGCACCTCGGCGACCTCTACGGAATTGCGCCGACGGGACGGTCAGTTCAGTTCCAGAATCTGAGTATCTGCCGCGTCGTCGGAGATCGCATCGTCCAGTACAACAGCGAAGTCGGCTTCCTGAGCGTGTTCAAACAGCTCGGCGTGCTACCACTTCGGTAGCACGCGCGCTACGGAACTTGAATGGCTCCGAAATGCGCCGACCCGACCTTGATCACGGTGCGGGTGCGGGCTGGTGCCCCCCTACCGTCGGCACGCGTCGAGTCGTCTGGCGGCGACGGCTCCGCCCAGACGCCATATACGCGGCCGTCGTACGCGGTGAGCCACGTGTAGTCACCCAGGAACGCGCCGCGCCCTTCGAATGACGCGTCCGACCATTGATAATTCGTGAAAGTCCGGCCCCCGTCGGTCGAGCGGGCGAGCGTCATGCTCGTCAGGCGGTTCTCGGCGTCGGCGCCACGGTCGTAGAGCTGCACGTACACATCGCCCGTGACGGGATCGACAGCCATCCATTGCAGGAACTGATCGCGGCCGTCGTGCACGGAATCGGTGTTGACGCGCACGGGCGGAGCCCAGCTCTTGCCGCCGTCGCGCGAGGCGGCGACGAAGACGTCGATGTCGCCGTTTCGGAAATCGCTCCAGCAGAGGTATACCCTCGAGCGCCCGGCACGCGAGTCGACGGCAACTTGTGGAAAGCCGAACACGCGTCCGACATCCGGCACCGCGCCGGTGCCACCGAAGTACGGTGGCCCGACATCGAGCACCGGGCGGGACGGTGTGAACGTCTTCCCGCCGTCGCGGGAGATGGCGAGGGTGATGGTCGTACGCCAGTTCCAGATCGCGTAGATGGTCCCATCATCGGCGACGGTGCCGATGAAGCCGACGACGTCACCATTGTCGTCGCGCGGATAGCCTGCTTGCGTGCTGATGCGAATGGGCGGCGACCACGTTTGCCCCTGGTCGGTCGATCGTGAGAAGAGCATGATCGATTTGTCGAGCTGCCACTCGATCCAGCCGGCGTAGAGTGAGCCGTGATGCGCGCTCCGCGGCGAGTTGTCGGCGAAGATGCGGGGCATGTCCTCGTACTGCATGCCCGGCTCGTTCCCCGTATACCAAGCGCGCACGGCGACGGGAGGGTCCCACGTCTTGCCGGCGTCCCGCGAGCGGCGCACGTAGATGCCGTTCCGACCGGCGCCGTGTCGCCAGTACGACGCCGAGCCCAATCGATCGAAGACCAGATACGACACGAAGAGATTCCCCTTGTCGTCGAACGTCGTCGAGACGTCGCCAGCGTGCTTCCAATCGGTTGGAGCGATCGTGCCCGCGGGATTGAAGGTGCGTCCCGAGTCCGTCGAATACGCGCCAGTCGCCGGTCCCTGGAAGACGGCGAACACGCGTGACGGATTGCGGGGGTCGAGCGCGATCCCCGGCTCGCTCCACGGACCCGGCGCAGTCGTCACGGTGACGACGTGCGTACTGGGCGCGCGGGGCAGAGGCGATTGCGCGGACGCCATCGTCGCGACGAATGCGGCGAGAAGAGCAGGGAGGCGCGGCACGGCAGTCATAGGCATGAAAGGGAAATACGCCATCAGGGCAGTCGGCCACAACCATACGCAGACTGCTCTAGCGGAGGGGCGAGTCGGCGTGTATGATCGGCGCCGCAAACATTTGATTCACCACTACCGAGGAGAGGAATTGTGAATCACCAGCGCAATGCCCTGCGACTCACCTGGGCCATCGCCGCCGTGCTCGTGGCGGCCGCCTGCTCGGACGTCACCCGTAATCCGACGGCGCCCGCACGTGCACCGTCAGATCCCTCGCTGTCGCGGAGCCCGGATGGCGTCGAAGTCCTGCGCGGCGCCGTCATCCACGGCACCGTGGAAGCAGCCGCGCATGGGAACGCGGCGCACGCGGCGCGCCCGACGCGAAGCAGCAATCTCTACTACCACGGTGGTGTCGGCGGCATCGGCATCGAGAGCGCTCCACGCGTCTACGTCGTCTTCTACGGATCGCAATGGAGCAGCGATCCATCTGGCGAAGCGGCCCTCGTTCAGAACTTTCTCAAGGGTGTCGGCGGGAGCAGCTGGCTGAATAGCGTCACCCAGTACTGTCAGGGCGTCTCCAGCGGCACGACCTTCTGCAATGGCGCCGGCACGGCCGCGGGCAATCCGAGTGGAATTCTCGCCGGCGTCTGGTTCGACAATACCTCGGCGGCGCCGTCGCGACCCGCCCAATCCGATCTTGCCGCGGAGGCCGTCCGCGCCGCCGCGCACTTCGGCAACACCGCATCCGGTAGCAACGCCACCACACAGTACGTGATCGCCACGGCACACGGGAACAATTCCTCGGGCTTCGTCAGCCAGTACTGCGCCTACCACAGCTCGACCTCGTCGTCGTACGGCTACGTCGCCTACACGAACCTTCCGTACATGACGGACGGCGGCGCGAGCTGCGGTGCGAACTTCAATGGCCTCGGCCCGAACGCCGGCGTCACGATCGTCGAGGGACACGAGCTCGCCGAGACGATCACCGACCAGTTCCCGAATGGTGGGTGGCTCGACGGCAGCGGCGCCGAAAATGGCGACAAGTGCGCCTGGATCTCCTCGGGCCAGGGCGCGACAGGGAACATCAGCATCAGCACTGGTACGTTCCCCGTGCAATCGCTCTGGAGCAACGCGTTCAACAGCGGCAAAGGCGGCTGTGTCATGTCGTATTGAGTGTCGCGGCGATGTGAGGTTGAAATCGGAGGGGCCCGCCAGACCGGCGGGCCCTTCTTTTCTCGTTCCGGACCGGCTATGTCACGTATCGCTCGCGTTCGAACGCTGCGCGCCCCTCTCTGCCGGATATGACCCGCGATATGAATGACTCGAACAGTCCCGAAAAGCTGCAATGGAACTCGTCGCCGACCATCAAGGAGAAGAGCACGGTTCAACGCTCGGTCACGCAGCTCCTCGATGAGCTGGCGCCCGAACGCGTGGTGAAACGTGTTGGTGAGGTGAAAGGCCGAGTCGAACAGCATCGCACGCCAACTGGGTGCGTACTACAGGCGGCAGACTGTGCCGTGAGCATCTCCTGGTTCCCCGACGCGACGAAGGAAGCGGTGCTCGGCGAGCTCCACGTGGTGGTCTGGCGCGGCAAGGTCACGCGTCGAGGGCATTCTGGGCCGCCCAAGGGCGCAACGGTTGTCGCGGACCTCATTCTCCGGCCGCTCGAGCCGCCCGCGGATGACTGCGTCTGGCAGGCGACCGACGGGAGTCGATTCGACACCGCTTCGCTCGCCGCGCGATGTCTGGCCCTCCTCGAGGAGCAGATCCACTCCTAGTGACAGCGCGCAAGGCGGCGCGAGTCTGGCATTGACCATCCGGTCAACTGAGCGAGTATCTTTTAAAGGTCCGTGCATCGCGATGCACGACGAGGCTCGAAGCTGGAGCCGCGCATTCGACTCCGACATCGTGCTGGACGAGCCGTCCTGCCTCTGCCGCTAGCCTGGGTGTTCCCATCGCGTCAGAGGAGGTCTCGTGCCCGCATCTTCACCGCCGCCGCGGCGACCAGATCGACCAGCCGTTCCGTCGAATCAGTTGCTGCATGCGCTGTCGGCGCCGGACTACGCGATGGTCGTCCCGCAGCTCACGCGGGTTGCGCTCGGCGCGGGCGAGTTGCTCTCGAAATCCCATTCCCGACCGCGGCACGTGTATTTCCCCGAAACCGCGGTCCTGTCGCTGATCATCGACATGGAGGATGGGGACGCCGTCGAGGCGGCGACGGTCGGCAATGAAGGGATGGCCGGGCTCTCGGCCACGCTCGGGGACGGCGCAATGAATTCGCGCTGTCTGGCGCAGATCGCGGGCGACGCTCAGCGCATTCCGGTAGCGGTGCTCGTCCAGGCTATCGCCGATCGACCCGGTCTGGACGTGGTCCTGCGTCGCTACACGCAGGCCTTCATCAACCAGCTGGCACAATCGGTGGCGTGCAACCGGCTGCACACGATCGATCAGCGGTGCGCACGTTGGCTGCTCATGACGCACGATCGGGTTGGTGGCGGCGACACCTTCGACCTGACCCAGGAATTCCTCTCGTACATGCTCGGCGTGCGGCGCGAAGGCGTCTCGGCGGCATCGGGAGCGCTCCAGCGTCGCGGGGTCATTCGGTATCGCCGAGGGCGCATCGCCATCCTCGATCGCGCCGCACTCGAGAAGGCGGCGTGTGAGTGTTATGCCGAGACGCGGAGAGAGTACACACAGCTGTATCGATCGCGGTGACGGATGTCGGCGGCCGTGCTTGCCCGGAGCGTGTGACGAGGAAAGCTTTCGTATCTGAGAGTGGAGCACGCCACCGAGCAGCACGCCGAACCGACGAACCAGAGCTCATGACAAAGGCCGTCCAGATCGAGTCCGCGGGGATGATCATTCGACAGAAGGAGCCGGCCAACCTGGAGACGCCGTTAGGCCAGGTCGACTCGTACGTCACACCGACGGAGCTCTTCTACATCCGCAGCCATTTCAGCGCACCGACGCTTGATGACGTCTCGTATCGACTGCGAGTCGGTGGTGCGGTAAGGAATCCTCTGTCGTTGTCGCTCGACCAATTGCGAGAGCTGCCATCGGAGACGCGCACGGTGACGCTCGAGTGCGCCGGCAATGGACGAGTTTTCCTCGTGCCGCAAGTATCCGGCGCGCAGTGGGCGCTCGGCGCGGTCGGCAACGCCGAATGGACCGGGGTGTCGCTTCGTACGCTACTCGAGCGCGCCGGACTGGGTGACGATGCGTGCCAGATCGTGCTCGAGGGAGCCGACCGCGGCACGCCGAACCACACCCCGATTCCGCCCGAGCCCATCTCATACGCACGCAGCCTGTACCGCGCCAAGGCGATGAAGGAGGAAGTGCTCGTCGCGTACGCGATGAACGGGCGCGATCTGCCGTTGAATCACGGGTATCCGGTGCGCGCGATCGTTCCCGGTCACTACGGCATGGCGTCCGTGAAATGGCTGACGCGCATCGAGGCGGTGCGTGAGCCGTTTCAAGGTTACTGGCAGACGACGGACTACGCCTATTGGGCGCGCCTGAACGGCACTCCGGTGCGACGCGCCCTGTCGGAGATGCAGGTGAAGTCGGAGATCATCCGGCCGAGAGTGTACGAGACGCTCGCGCCTAACGAGAAATACACCATCGTCGGGATGGCGTGGGCGGGCGAGACCGAGGTGACGGGAATCGCCGTGAGCACCGACGGCGGCAAGAGTTGGTCCGACGGCGAATTCGTCGATCCACCGCGTCGGCATGCCTGGCGACGCTGGACATTCGACTGGGTGACGCCACCGCAGTCCGGGCCCTACACGCTGATGTCACGCGCCACCGCGGCGGACGGGAGCGTCCAACCGAACAAGCATGACGCCAACTTCGGGACGTACGTGATCAACTATCCGCTGCCCATCGAGGTTTTCGTCGAGGATACGCTGGAGGGGTGATGCCGACTCGCACGGAGAGACAGATCAAGACAGAAGACGGACTCTGTCCGACGCACCTCTTCGAGCCGGACACCGAAGGCCCCTGGCCCGCGGTTCTCATGTACATGGACGGGATCGGCATGCGTCCCGCGCTCTGGGAGATCGCCACTCGCATTGCGGCGCAGGGATATTTCGTCGTCCTGCCGAATCTCTTCTATCGGGTCGGCTACAA
Organism: Gemmatimonadaceae bacterium; assembly: GCA_035273165.1. Taxonomy (GTDB): domain Bacteria; phylum Gemmatimonadota; class Gemmatimonadetes; order Gemmatimonadales; family Gemmatimonadaceae; genus AG2. The sequence goes on along the minus strand of DATEPP010000590.1, from coordinate 6,541 downwards.
CGCGGAGCATGGCGTCGATGTCTTCACGGATCCCGCGAAGCGCGCCGACCTCATGACACGCATCATGCCCTCGGCAAGCGTCGCCAACGTCATGCGTGACACCGACGCCCTGCTCGAGGTCATGCACGCGCACGACAACGTTCGTGATGAGCGGATTGGTATCACCGGCTACTGCATGGGTGGGCGGCTCGCGATGTATGCGGCGGGGCACTACGGCGAGCGCATTGCCGCCGCGGCGGCCTACCATCCGGGCGGCCTTGCGACCGACTCACCCGACAGCCCGCACCGGCTCGCGTCGGGGATGAAGGGTAAGATCTACGTCGGCGCCGCGATGAACGATCCGAGCTTCGATGAGGCGCAGAAGGACCGATTCGATCGGGCGCTGTCGGATGCGCGCGTCGAGCACACGATCGAGGACTATCCCGCGCGGCACGGGTTCGTGCCGCCGGATACGCCCACTTACGATCCAGCGGCCGCGGGGCGGCACGACGAAACACTGTTCGCGCTGCTGCGCACAACGTTGAGGAGCTGAGGTCCCGCGACTCGCTCAGGCGCGGGCATCGTGCGTCCGCGTGGGAGAAGGATGCGCAGTCTCCCCCATCTCGTCCTCCTTGGCGAGCGGCGCCGTCACCTCGCCTCGGCGACGACCTTCGGGCAGCCACAATGTGAATACGGCGCCCTGTCCGGTGCTCGTCACCGTGATGTCACCGGCCATGAGCAGAGCGAGCTGGCGGCTCACCGTCAGACCAAGGCCGCTCCCCTTGCGTGAGGTTTGACCCGCAGATGAGAGCTGGACGAATGGCTCGAAGACGTGAGCGAGCTTGTCGCTCGGAATGCCCGGACCGCTATCCTCCACTCGGAAGACGCACCACGGTCCGCTTCCCAGCGCGCTGCCAGGTGGGCTCTCTGTAGTTCTCGCAGCGACGAGTGCCACACTTCCGCCGCGTGGTGTGAAGCTCACCGCGTTCCCGAGCAAATTGACCAGAACCTGGCGAATGCGGTCGACGTCGCCGAGATACATGACGTGGTCCGTCGTCTCGGTGAGGTGCACCGTGACATCGCGTGCGGTCGCTTGCGGGGCAACGAGCATTGATGCTTCGCTCATGACATGGCGCGCGGCGCCGTCGTGATGCGCGACCTTGAGTCGGCCCGCGTCGCCTTGCGCCATATCGAGAAAGTCATTCGTGACGCCGAGGAGATGCTTGCATGCACGCTGAGCACGTCCGAAATAATCGCTCTGCTTCGTGGTGAGGGCTCCCGCCAGCTCCATCTCGAGCAACTCGAGGTATCCGGTAATCGCGTTGAGCGGCGTGCGAAGCTCGTGTGTCGTCAGGGCCATGAAACGTTCACGCACCACCAGCGATCGCTCGGCGACGAGTTGCGCGGCTTCCGCCCGGTCACGCGCCTGGCCAGCCGTAACCCCGAGTCGCTCGATCTCCAACTGCCGCTGCGTCAATTCCTGAAGGGCAGTCAGGAGTGCCTGATTCTGCACCTGCAGCTCACCGAGCGGCGTCGCCTGTGCAGTCTTCGCCAACTCGTCCACGAGTCGCGCGACGTCTGTCGGGCCGACCTTCTTCGCGGACCAGGGAAGGGTCTTTGCCATGACTACCGTCGTGCCGCGGCCCACCGTCGAGGTGATCTTGAAGCGATCCATCAGCGCGAGCGAGCCCTTGATGCCTATGCCCATCCCTGTGCGCGATCGAAATCGGGCCGACATTACGGCTGGAACATCAGCGATTCCGTCTCCCTCATCCGCCACGCGGATCACCAGATCCTCACGATCGAGGGCTCGGCCCTCGATTCCGAACTCGATCGTGCCGCCTCTCGCATACTCGAGCGCGTTGCGCGCGATTTCCGAGAGCGCGGTGGTGATCCGTGTCGTGTCTCCAATCGAGAAGCCGAGGAATTGACTGATGTGTCGGGCGCGCTGGCGTGCGAGCAGAATGTCGCCATCACGTCGAAGCGTCACCGTGAGTAACGAAACGGGTGGCCGCATCATTGGCGTTCCTCGGCAGTGCTTGCGCGAAGGACCAGAACAGTCGCGTCGTCCCGAGTTCGGCTAAAATCGCGGTAGATGACACCAGCCACCAACGCTGGATGCGCCTTGGACAGCCCCGGATACGTATCCGCACGCCAACGTGCCGAAATTCCGTCGGAGTACATAACGAGAGAGGCGCCCACTGTCCACGGAGCGCTCGTTGATCGGATCACGGGCAGCGTATGACCGATGATTCCGTTCTGGGGAACGAGATACTCCGTCTCCCCGTTCATGAGAACGCGCCCGTCCACGTTGCCGACCCCGGCGAATTGTGCGAGGTGAGCGGCGTCATCGAGAACCACAACTGAAATTGCCGCGCCACGGCTGTCGCGCATTGCATTGCTCATCTCCTTGAGCATGGTTTCTGGCGGGTCGCTCGCGCTACGCGGGAACATCGCTGTCGCGATCTCCGCGGCCGCGGCGGCGCCAGGGCCGTGACCGAGGCCGTCCACCAGCAGAACCGACGTGCGATGTGGGCCAACGGCGATGCGCCAGGCATCGCCACACTCCGCTTCGCCCTGCAATGGTACGCAGATGACACCGACGCGATCGTCCAGCGACGGCGGACGCTTGGCTCCCGCTGGCGATGCATGTCTATCACCGATGCGCGCCAGTAGCGCCGTTCCCTGGTCCGGTTGCGAGTAGATCTCGAATACGTCGGCGAGACGACGGATCGCGCCCAGTCCATTTCCGGCGGTGCCCGACGTAGAAAAGCCGTCGCGCATCGCGCGCGCGATGTCGGCGATGCCGGGCCCGTTGTCGAGTGCCAGAATCTCGATGACGGGATGGCTCTCCGAGTTGAGCGTTCGCAGAACGATCAAGCCCCGCTCGGCATGCCGTATGATGTTCGTCGCTGCCTCGGTGACTCCGATCGCCAGCCGGCCTACGGCGTCAGGCCCAAGCGCGGCCCCGTGGCCGAGCTCCACGGCCGATCGCCGCGCGGCACCGATTTGAGTTTGCTCATCGATGACGAGTAGGGTCGACAAACCGGGGACGGGTGCAGCGCGTCGGGCTACGCTTTCCATCGCACGATGGTGACGCAGGTGCCTTCCGACGGCGTCGACGACAGATCGAACTCGTTGACCAGCCGCCTTGCTCCAGGCAATCCGATTCCCATGCCACCGCCACTGGTGTACCCATCCTGCATCGCGAGATCGATGTCCTCGATACCTGGGCCCTGGTCCGTGAAGATCACACGAAGTCCTTCGCGATCGCCCACGCGTACGACTTGCAGACGCATGACGCCGCCGCCGCCGTGTACCACCGCATTACGCGCCAACTCACTCGCCGCGGTCACGACTTTCGTCAGGTCGAGCACGCTGAGCTCGAGCTCCCGCGCCCACTCCCGGACACCGCGCCGAGCAGCGACGACATCGACCGTCGAGCGTAGTTGGAAGGATGCTTCCTTGGCGACGATCGGAGCGCCTTTCACACCCGCGCTGCCGCGGAGCGCTCGAGCAACGCCATTCCGCGCTCCACGTCCAGCGCGGTCTGAACGCCGGGCAGCGACAGTCCCAGCTCGACCAGCGTGATCGCGACGGCCGGCCGCATGCCGACGACCACCGTCTCGGCGTCCAGCACACTGCACATCGCGGCGGTATTGGCAATCATTCGCCCGATGAAGGAATCGACCATCTCGAGGGCCGAAATGTCGATGAGCAACCCGGTGGACTGTCGGGAAGCGATGGCTGTGGCGAGATCGTCCTGAAGCGTCATCGCCAACTGGTCGTCCATGTCGACCTGAATCGTCACGAGCAAACAGGTCCCCATGCGCAGGATGGGAATGCGCTCGCTCGTCATCGGCGGTCATCCGCCGGCACGGCACCGGTGACCCTGCGGCCGGTGCGCGACAACGCGACGCGAAATGCATCGGCGAGGGTGGCCTTCGTCGTCACGTCTCCGAGGTCGACGCCGAGATGCACAATCGTCTGCGCGATCTGAGGTCGAATACCGCTGATGATGCACTCGGCACCCATGAGACGCGTCGCCGTCACGGTCTTGAGTAGATGCTGAGCGGTCATCGTGTCGACCGTTGGGACGCCCGTAATGTCGATGATGGCGATGGCCGCCCCGGTTTCGACGATCCGTTGCAGCAGCGTCTCCATAACGATTTGTGTCCGCGCGCTGTCGAGGGTGCCGATCATGGGAAGCGCCAGCACGCCGTCCCAGAGGGTCACGACCGGCGTCGAGAGCTCGAGCATCTCCAGCTGCTGGCGCCGAATCACCTCTTCGCGGCCGCGCTGATATTCCTCCATCGTGAGCAGGCCGAGCTGGTCGAGCAACTCGGTCGCGTTCCAAATTTCCTCACCGAGCTGCGCCGCGTCATCGGCAAACTCGGTTCGAAGCATGGCGAACAGCGGACGCTTCAGGGCGAAGACGAAGCTCGCTGTTTCCGACGGCGAAAATCCCTGGCGCGCGCGCGTACGAGAGAGATCGGCAAGGAATGCGCGAGCGGGGCGCCACGCTGCCGAGTTGGCGTCGAAGATGGAGTCTCCGTCCGCGGGATCGGCAATGAGGGTCAGGAACTCGTCGCCCTGCGCGCGAAGCTCGTCAGGAGGAAGACTTTCGGCTCGTCCATCTCTGAGCTGTTCTTTGACCCACGCCGTGAGAACCTCTTCTCGGCGCTGGACGATGAGGCGACGAAACTCAGAGCGGGCGACGGTGACCGAACTCGACATGGGAGCCTCCAGGCGGGAAATGCATGGCGAGCGGCAGGTGGGAAACGCTCGCTTTCGCTCGGAGGGCGCCGGCGCGAAGCCGCCGCGAGGTCATGCGCCGAAAAAGAGTGCAAGAATGGGCCCGAAACCGCCGCTTATGACAACCGCGGTGTGAGACGGACCACGTGCCGCATGCCATCGTCCACGAGCGCGATCGCATCCCCCGATACGGCATGCCCATCGATCTCCAGCTGGACGTCAGCGTCGCGGAGTCTCCCGGGATCGACGACAACGATCTCGAAGCTGCTCCGGCCATGGCGAAGCGTGATCGTGAAGGATTGCCACGACGCGGGAACGCTTGGCCGTATCGTCAGCTGATCGCCCTGTTTGCGGAAGCCAAGAATGGCCTCGAGCCCCACGCGATACATCCAGCTCGCCGATCCCGTGTACCACGTCCATCCGCCGCGGCCGAGGTGACCTGCGGCAGTGTAGACGTCGGCGGCGACGACGAACGGCTCGACTTTGTACGTGGCGACATCTTCCGCCGTCAGCGCGTGGGTGAGCGGGTTGAGCATCTGAAACAGCTCGAAGGCGCGGTCCCCATGGCCGCGCATCGCGGTCGCAAGCACCGACCAGAGCGCCGCGTGCGTGTACTGCGCGCCGTTCTCCCGCACGCCAGGCAGGTAGCCCTTGATGTACCCCGGATCGTGCGTCGTCTTGTCGAAGGCTGGCGTGAGCAGCATCAGCAGCCGCGCGTCCTCACGCACCAACTTCTCCTCGAATGACTGCATCGCTTCCGCCTGACGAGACGGATCGCCGGCGCCCGAGATGATACTCCAGCTCTGCGCGATAGCATCGATGCGGCATTCGTCGTTCTCGCGTGAGCCTAACGGCGTGCCGTCGTCGAAGTACGCGCGCCGATACCAGGCGCCGTCCCAGCCACGCGCTTCCACCGCCGCGACGTAGCGGTCCGCCCACCCTCGCAGCTCGGCTGCCACCGGCGCATCGTTTCGTTTTTCGACATGGACGGCGAACGCGCGCAGCGTCGCGACGAGGAACCAGGCGAGCCACACACTCTCACCCCGTCCCTCCACGCCGACGCGATTCATGCCGTCGTTCCAGTCACCGATGCCGATGAGCGGCAATCCGTGCTCGCCAGCCGTGCACGCCTTGCGCAGCGCGCGCAGGCAGTGATCGTAGATCGTTCCATGCTCCTCGCTGACGCGAGGCAGGTCATAGACCTCGTGCTCATGCGGCTCGAGCAACCGCATCGTCAGGTACGGCGCGCTCTCGTCGAGCACCGTCGCGTCACCGGTGGTGCGCACGTAGTGATCGACGACATATGGCAGCCAGGCGAGATCGTCGGAGAAGCGCGTCCGTACGCCGCGGCCGCTCTCGGGATGCCACCAGTGCTGCACGTCGCCCTCGATGAATTGACGCGCTGCCGCGCGCAGAATGTGCTCGCGTGCGAGAGCTGGCTCGGCGTACACGAACGCCATCGAATCCTGAAGCTGATCGCGGAAGCCGTACGCGCCGCTGCTCTGGTAGAGAGCCGTGCGGCCCCACATGCGGCAGGCGAGCGCCTGGTACAGACTCCAGTGATTGATGATGACGTCGAACGTTGGCTCGGGAGTGTGTACGGAGATGACGGAGAGCCGTTCTCGCCAACTTAAGACATTGTCCTTTATGGCTGCTTCCGCACGGTTGACGTCACGCAGCTCCTGTACGGCGGCGCGCGCCGCGTCCGCGCCGCGGGCAGCGCCGAGAACGACGACCATGTCGCGAGTCTCGCCAGGCGCGAGCTCGATCACGCAGCGAAGTGCCGCACAGGGATCGACTCCCACGC
>DATEPP010000589.1:0-1508 GCA_035273165.1 Gemmatimonadaceae bacterium | reverse complement strand
CACCTTCGCGATCGACGCGACGAACGCGCGCTCGCGCTCGATGTTCGCCGCGAGGCCGACGGTGGGAGGATTGAGATTCTCCTGCATGACGACGCCTTCGTCATAGAACTCCGTCATGGCGTCGAGGATCTGCCAGCGCTCTGCTCGGGCGATCAACTGCTTTACACGGTCGCGGGTGGTTGTGTTTGACATGAACGAATCCGGTCGAGAAGGGTGATGAACTGATCAAGGTCGTGTTTGTTCAACGACGCCATCGTTGCCTCGTCGGCGGCGTCGACGAGCGGGTCGAGCTTGTCGAGGAGTTTTTTGCCGGCATCAGTAACGCGACAGACGACCTGGCGGCGGTCCGGTACCGAGCGCTCGCGGCGAATGAGGCCCGCGCTCTCGAGGCGGTCGAGCAACCTCGTGATTGTCGTCCCCTCCTCGATCATCCGGTCGCGGATGGCGAGCGTCGCCACGCCGCCCGTGCCCGCGCCCCGCACGATGCGGAGCGCGTTGTACTGCGCGAGGCTCAGGCCGTGCGGCTCGATGACGCGGGCGATCGCGCGCCGGACGACGGACGCCGTGCGGAGGAGGGCGATGGCGCCTTCCTGCTTCCGCGAGCGGAAGGGTTTGTTCTGGCGGATCTCTCCGCGGACGCCGAGTATAGTGCTCATGCGAATAGTTGCTATGATAAGTAATTGACTCTGGAGGCGCAAGGTTCCCGGACGGCGCCGGCTGGGCGGCGGGCGACCCGGTGTTGCGAGATCGCCGGTGTGACAGTTCCGTCACATTCCGACCGGGAAGGTCGAATTCCTGCGGTTACGGAGGATATTGTGACAGTTCTGTCACACCGCCCAGGTTGAGACACTCTCCGCGCTGGCCACAGAAGTGTGACTCGAGTCGAAATGCCAAACGAGAAGCTCATCGCGTTCTACTCAGAGAAGGGCACCGACGATCGCGGCCGCCGCATCGGCGAGATCTGGAGCTTCTCGCACGAGGAGCTCGAGGCGGTACACGATTACATCCAGTGGCTCTTCCCGCTCGCCGAGCGCAGCGCGTTCAATCCTGGCGCGCCGTTGCTGGATGACGAGACGATCGCGCGATTTCGGGAAGACGATGTGATGCGCGCCAATCTCGAGCGGTCGCTGCGCGTGATGCTCGACTTCTACGGATTGGCGATCGCTGGGCACGAGATTCTTCGCGTGCCTACGTTCGGTCCACGCTCGCGCGTCTGGCTCACGCCGCACAATCACAACTTTCTTCGACTGACGCGAATCCTCAAATCGCTGTCGCTGCTCGGACTCCACGACCGCGCGACGCAGTTGCTGGCGTGCCTCGAGGGGCTGCCCGGCATCGACGAGGTGACGCTGCGCTACTGGCGCCAGGCAGTCGAATGACAATCGAATCCGTCGCGGCGCTGCTGCAGGAGGCGAGACATGTCGTGGTCTTCACGGGTGCCGGCGTGTCCGCGGAGAGCGGCGTGCCGACATTCCGCTCGGACGCGAATGCGCTCTGGCGCGAGGTCG
>DATEPP010000588.1:0-1534 GCA_035273165.1 Gemmatimonadaceae bacterium | reverse complement strand
TTCATTTCTGAGCGTACACTTCTATCCATGGCGCCCATCGCGGACGCCGATGGGCGGCGACGCCTAACGCGAGCTTCACCACCCTCTCCTCCACCGTCGCCCAGCGGCGCGTCCACTCGTCGGCGATGGGGACGAGGACGTCACCCTCGACGTGCGTCACGCGGAAGCCAATTCGATCGAACAGTCGTGTGAGCGAGCGGATGGTGAAGCCATAGCGGTAAGGGAAGGTGAGCAGGTTGTTGTGTGCAAGCGCGAGCCGCGCCAGCGCTCCCGTGACCGGGCGGTTTACAGCGCGCCGCAGTGACGCGTAGAGCTCGCCGTTAGGCACGCGAACGACGAACACTCCACCCGAACGGAGGAGGCGCCAGGCGGCGTTGGCGGCCGCGCGGGGATCGGGCAGCTGGTCGAAGGTGTTCCAGATCGCGATGGCGTCGACTGGGCTGCGCACCTCGAGCGACTCGAGATCGCCGTCGTGCACGGTGAAACCGAGCGAGCGAGTGAACGCGTTCACCTCGGCGTTGATGTCGACGCCCTCGAAGTGGAGGCCGACTTCGCGCGCGGCGGCGAGAAAGCCACCGACGTAGCTCCCGAGCTCGAGCCCGGCGCCACGGCGGCCGAGGACGCGCCAGAGGCGGCGCGCCTGCGCTCGATAGGCAGGAAGCTGTGTATCGTGCAGCCCCTGCAAGAGGTCGCGCGACGGCGTCGCGTCGGCGTAGATCGAGTCGAGCTCGTACGCGCGCTCGATCGGATTGCGATACACGAGCCCGCAGCGCTCGCATTCCACGAGGCGAAAGGGCGGATGCTCCGAGAAGGCGACGCGGTCCATGAGCCGCTCGGGCGGTGTCGTTGGGCGGAGACGCTTGCCATGAAACTCCCAGAGCAGCTCGACCTCTCGCTTCACGGCATCGGCGTCTGCGATTTCGCGACCTTCCTTACTGCCGCAGGCGATGCATTGGGTGAGCTCGTAGGCCGGGGATTTGGTTTCCATCACCAGCTCGAAGTGCAGGAGTCGGGCCCCCCACTCGATCCCAGGAAGCTCCCCGATACGCAGGGATCAACTGTTGGAAAAACGAAACAGCCGGAAACGGCCTGAACGTGCCGGATCCTCTCCTCTAGCGGCCAAAGCACCGCGCACCATGCCTAACGCCAAGAGAGAAGGATCCGGATTTTTCAGGCCTTTTCCGGCCGTTTCGTTGTTGAAAGCAATTGATGCTTGCTCAAAGAGGAGTCTTCCCCGACGCGACGGACCCGCTCAGGGAATCTTCCAGAACTCCACCTGATTCTGATCGAAGCGCGGGATCGCGAGCACGCCGCGCTTGGTGTCGACGCCGATGTCGGCGGGGCCGCTCACCATCGATACGATCTTGCTCATCTTGCCATCGCGCACGGCGTAGACTGACGAATCTGCCCAGCTCGAGACGAGGATGCGGCCGTCGCGGAGGACCTCGATGCCATCGTACTGTCCCGGGCCGTCGGCGATTTTCGTCGGCGCCTTGCCCGGCGTCCACGCCTGCACGTCCTTGCCGCCGAAGGG
>DATEPP010000587.1:0-11547 GCA_035273165.1 Gemmatimonadaceae bacterium | reverse complement strand
GCGACGAGCGGGTGCACGCACGGTGAAGCAGACGCGATGGCCCTCACGCATGGCGGGAACGCCGCTCGTGGGAAGGAGCTCATTCGCTCGTATGGCTGCGGCTCGTGCCACACCATTCCCCGTGTCACCGGCGCCGACGCGTCGGTGGGCCCTAGCCTGCAAGGGATCGCGACCCGCGCCTACATCGCCGGCGTCCTGCCCAATCAGCCCGAGAACCTGATCCGCTGGATCATGAATCCTCCGGGCGTCGACGACAAGACGGCGATGCCCAACCTCCACGTGACGGCCACGGACGCGCGCGACATCGCGGCGTACCTCTACACGCTCCAATAGAAATCCGCGTGAAGCGCTTGTTAGGCATTGCCCTCGGCATCGTCACAAGCATCGGCGGCTTCCTTGAGATCGGCTCGATCACGACGGCCGCGCAGGCCGGAGCCGATTTTCACTATCAACTGATCTGGGCCGTCGTTCTCGGCACGCTCTGCATCGCGCTGCTCATCGAGATGTCGGGACGATTCGCGGCGGTGAGCAAGCACACCATCGCCGACGCGATGCGCGAGCGCTTCGGGCTGCACTTCTTCATGGTGCCGGTGGTGCTCGTCTTCTTCGTATCGTTGCTCGTGCTCGCGGCGGAGATTGGCGGCGTCTGTGTCGCGCTCGAGCTGGTGACCGGCATCCACTATTCGCTGTGGGGGCTTCCGGTCGGATTGCTCGCGTGGGGGCTGCTCTGGTACGGGACATTCAGCGTCATCGAGAACGGCGTGTCGATGCTTGGTCTCATCACGATCGCTTTTCTCGTTGCCGCGCTGCAGCTCGGTCCCGATTGGCACGCGCTCGGCGCCGGGCTCGTGCCGACGCTGCCCGACAAGCAGCCGGCGCACTACTGGTTCATCGCGGTGAGCATTCTCGGCGCGTCGATATCGCCATACCTGTTCTACTTCTACTCATCAGGCGCGATCGAGGAGAAATGGGACGTGAGCTATCTCGCCGCGAATCGCACAGTCGCCGCCGTCGGCATGGGCTTCGGCGGATTTCTGAACATCGCGGTGCTCGTCGTCTCCGCCCTCGTCCTTGCGCCGCGTGGTATCAGCGTCGAGAAGTATGCGCAGCTGCCACTGCTCCTCACCACTCCGTGGGGCCGCCTCGGCCTCGCGCTCTTTGCCGGCTGCCTTTTCATTACCTGCCTCGGCGCGACGACCGAGATCGCTCTCGCGCTCGCGTATCAGATCGCGCAGGGATTCGGTTGGAATTGGGGCGAGGACATCGAGCCCAAGGACGATGCACGGTTCAGCCTCATGTACACCGTCACGCTCCTGCTGGCGACAATTCTCGTCGTCGTGGGGCTCGATCCACTCAAGCTAACGACGCTCTCGATGGCGCTCACGGCGGCTTCCCTACCGGTGTCGATCGTGCCCTTTCTCGTGCTCATGAACGACCGCAGCTATCTGGGTGAGCACACCAATGGGTGGCTCGGCAATCTCTCGATTCTCATTGTGAGCGTCCTCGCGGCCGTCGTCGCGCTCGTTTCGATTCCACTCGAGATCGCGGGAGGTTCGTGATGCGCGTCCACCTCGTTCGCGACATTCTCGACAACCAGCTGCTCGACGCCACGAACCAGAATGCGGGGAAGGTCGACGGCATCGTGCTCGAGATGCGACCGGGCGAGCCGACGCGAGTTCACTACGTGGAGGTTGGGCCGATCACGCTCCTCCGCCGGCTCAATCGCCGCCTGGGCGATTGGTACGCGCGTTTTGACGCGCGCTTCGGTGCGGGACGCGGCGCACCGATTCGTATTCCCATCTCGCGGCTGACCCTCGATGCCCCTTCGCTCCGGCTCGATCTCGCCGTCGACAAGCTGCCGATAATGGCGTTCGAGCGCTGGCTGAGAGAACACATCGTCGCGAAAATCCCCTGGTCATGATGCCCAGCCAACCCGTCGCCAGCTCCCAAACGACCGTCCGCGAGCTCCGCGTCGAGTCGCTGCTCGGCCATCGGTTGCGCGGCGCGGACGGCAAGTCGTTAGGCAGGATCGAGGAAATCGTCGCCGAGATCCGCGGCACGGACTGGATCGTGGTTGAGGTTCATGTCGGTCGTGGCGCTCTCCTCCAGCGACTCACCGAGCTGACGTCGCTCGTCCCGCTCGTCAGCGCACTCCAGCACCGTCTCGGCGAGCGCCGTCGCGTCCCGTGGGAGCGACTCGACTTCAGCGACCCCTCTCACCCCCGCGCAGTCGTTAGGCACGAAGAGCTCGAGCGGGTGTGAGGCGGGGCGCGGGAAGCATACTGTCATCCCGAGGAGCGAACGGCGAGGGATCTGCTTTCCCATCCCTTCGCCTCATGAGGGTGGTCTGTCCTTCCCGAGGCTGGTACGCGCTCTGCCATACTGCCCCTTGAACCCAAGCCCCATCATCAACGCCAATACAGCATCGCGACGACCTCGACCGTCGTCTTCTCGTCCAGTACGCCATCAGCCGGGCCCTCGCCGAGTCGGAGACCGTCGAGGACGCTCTCGGGCGCGTCCTGAACGAGCTGGGGACCCAGCTCGAATGGCAGTTCGCTGCCTTCTGGCTGCTGGACGATGCAAGCGAGCAACTGCGATGCGCCGCCGTCTGGCGATCCGGCGGCTACGACGCCTTCGAGGCGACGACGCGCGCCAGGACCTTTCCGCGGGGCTGGGGCGTTCCCGGCAAAGTGTGGGAGACGGGCGAGCCCATCTGGATGAAGGACATCCGGGATTTCGAGCGGCTGCCGCGGCAGGAGGTGGCGCGTCGTGAGGGGTTGCGCGCCGCGTTCGCATTCCCTGTCTATGGCATAGCCGAAGGCCCGGCGCCGACACGAGCCAGCGAGCGGCGAACGAACGTCATCGGCGTCGTCGAGCTCTACAGCAGTCATGTCGAGCCGCCCGATGAGCATATGCTCAACACCGCCGTCAGCCTCGGCTTCCAGCTCGGCGTCTTCCTCGAGAGCCGCCGCGCTCAGGAGGCCGCGCGCGCCCAGCGTCTCCGGAACGCGGCCGTTGTCGAGATCGCACTCGACTGCATCATCACGATCGACCACGAGGGTCGAATCCTGGAGTGGAATCCCGCCGCCGAGCGCACCTTTGGCCATATGCGGTCCGAGGTGCTCGGGCGGCAGCTCGCCGAAACGATCATCCCGCCGAAGTATCGCGACGCGCACTATCGAGGATTTGCGCACTATCTTCAGACCGGCGAAGGCCCGATCCTCGGGCGGCGCATCGAGGTCGAGGGGATGCGCGCCGACGGCTCGACCTTTCCCTGCGAGCTCGCCATCACGCGTGTTCCCGTTGGCGGTCCGCCCAGTTTCACCGCGTATCTGCGCGACGTCAGCCACGAGCGGCGAATGCAGGCAGCCCAGGAGCTGCTGCTCAGGGCAAGCACGGTGCTCCTGTCGTATCTGGACAGAGACCGCATGCTCTGCGATCTGAGCGACGTCGTCGTGCCGGCATTCGCCGACTGGTACACCGTCGATGTCGTCGAGACAGACCAGACGATCCGCCGGCTCGAGACCAAGCATCGCGATCCACAGAAGGTCGAGATCGCGAAGGAGCTTGCCGCCCGTTATGCGAACCGGCCCGAGATGCCGCATGGCGCGCGCGGGACGATTCGAACGGGTCGGAGCCAACTGGTCACCGACGTCACCGACGAGGTGCTGCGCGGTGTGGCGAGCGACGAGGAGCATCTGAAATTGATCCAGAGCCTCGGACTCTGCTCGTTCATCGTGGTACCGTTGCGCACGCGTCAGGCGGTGCTCGGCGCGATCACCTTCGTCACCGCCGAATCCGGCCGCCGCTACGATGCGCGCGATCTCGAGATCGCCGAGGAGCTGGCGTCGCGTGCCTCGCAGGCGATCGAGAACTCACGTCTCTTCGCCGACGTAGAGGAGGCACGCGAGCTCCTCGAGCAGCAGGCGACGGAGCTCGAGGCCCAGGCCGCCGATCTCGAGACGGTGACGTCCGACCTCGAGAGCTCGAACGACGGGCTGCGTCGCGCCAACGACGAGCTGGCGAAGCGCACGGCGGAGGCGGAGCGTGCGCGCGCCGATGCGGAGACCGCACGTCTCGAAGCCGACGAGGCAAATCGCGCCAAGAGTGACTTCCTCGCCGCGATGAGCCACGAGTTGCGCACGCCGCTCAACGCGATCATCGGGTACGCGCAACTCCTCGACGTCGGCATTCATGGTGCGGTCACCGCGGAGCAACATGGAGACCTGAGCAGGATTCAGCGGAGCTCGCAGCATCTGCTCGGGTTGATCACGGACATTCTGAACTACGCCAAGCTCGAGAGCGGCCGCATTCAGTACGAGATCGAATCGACGCCCCTCTACGACGCGATGAAGTCCGTCGAGGAGCTGGTCGCGCCACTGGCGGCCGCAAACCAGATCGCCCTCGACGTCAGCAGCAGTTGTCCGGACGTCCGCGTCTGCGCCGACCCGGAGAAGCTGCGCCAGGTTCTCATCAACCTGCTCTCGAACGCGATCAAGTACACGGAGCAGGGCGGCCGGGTCAGCGTGCGGTGCGCGGTCAACGATGAGCATGTGCTCATCGACATCATCGATACCGGCGTCGGCATTCCCGCCGATCGGCTCGAGGCGATCTTCGAGCCCTTCGTTCAGGTCGAGCGCGCCTATGCCGGCCACCGGCAGGGCACCGGTCTCGGGCTCTCGATCAGTCGCGACCTCGCCCGGGGGATGGGCGGCGAGCTCACCGTGCGGAGTGAGCTCGGAAAAGGATCGACGTTCACGATTCGGCTCCGCGCCGACCGTGGGCAGGACAAGCCGACGGGCGCCGCGGCAACCGAGGAAGCGCGGCCGCGCTGACGTTCACTCCCGGTGCAGACCGGCCGAGAGGAGATTGATCATCAATCGGGCCGCGACTGGATTCGCTGCCGACAGCTGGTCGTCGATCGCGAGCGATGTGAGAATGATCATCCCCTTCCCCACCGGTGCGACGAGGAGCGCTCCAGTCACCGGCGGTTGATCCGGATCCATCAGCGAGAGTACGGCGCGATAGTGTTGATCGAACGCGAGGGGCACAGCGCGGGCACGATCTCCCGCCCAGCGCTCGAAGTCGCTCGCCGCGATCGCGTGGGGCCAGCGCAGCAACGGAGATGCTGGATCGAGCGGTCGGACGGTGGCGGCGTCCGTGACGCGAGCCCGCGCGCTGTCGAGCGCGATCGGAAAGGGCAGCAGACCACTCCGCGCGAGATCGCGGCCGTTAGGCAGAACCACTACCGTGCCGCCGTTCCGCGCGAACGACGTGAGCGCCGGCACCGCACCGACCAGCGCGTCGTTGGCGAAGGCGTTGCTCCCGATCAGAATCGTCGAGTAGCCGCGAAGGTCGACGACGGGCAGCAGAGACGGCTCGAGCGTCTGGAGATTGATCTGAAGCTGGCCAAGCGCGGCTGGCACCTCATCGGTGCCTTTCACGTAGGCGACGTGCAGTTTCGCGGGAACGCGCAGGTCGACGGCCTCGAGCCGCTCGTTCGAGAAGCGCACGAATTGTTGCGTCGGGATGTGTGGGTACTCGTGCGCCACGACGCCGAGCCGGAACTCCTGCCGGGAATCGACGCGAACCATTCCCGGCGCCGAGCCATCCGCGGCGACGCTGCGCGCGGTCGCCATGATGGTGTCCGATCCGGGTTGGAGCCGGCCGCGAAGACGGAAGAAGACACTCCGTGCCGCGAATGGCGGCAGTGTGACCGTGCGCGTCGCCGAATCCGCGCGAAGGCCGTTAGGCAGCCGTAGCGTTACGAGCAGGGTGTCGGGCGTCGATCGCGCGGACCAGAGGTAGACGCGAAAGAGCCGATCGATCGGCAGACCCGCGCGCTCGTACTCCGCGTTGCGCTCGAGGAGCACCGAGGTCTCCGGCACGCCCGCGAGAGGGTGGCGAACGTCGCCGCGCAATGTCGTCGCGGTGCGATAGGCCAATGGCCCGAGCACGACGGGGACGTCGATTCCGCCGATGCCTAACGTCGCTTCGACCTGGCTCGTCGACAGGCGGTCTTCGCCACCGATCAGCGCCGCTCGGGCGCGGGGGCCGGCAACGTTGTGAATCAGCGTGCCAGCCACCAGTCCATTCATCTGCCACCAGTGGTAGGAGGGCTCGAGCACGCGAAGCATCTTCGACCAGCGAATCGCGCTCTCAGGTGGCACCGAGACCGACGAGTCGCGTATCAGGAACGAGAGCGTCTGGGCGGTGGAGACCGCCAGCCGCCGTATCGCAATCGGCTGCGCGCCGCCGTTGTAGACGATGACGCTGGCCGGCACGGTGTCGCCCGTTGCGACGAGCTCACGTCCCACGGTCGCGTCGATGACGATGCCAGCCGCGGCAAGCATTGCTCGCAGCGCCCGCTCCCGAATCGTGTTGAGCGCGACGGCGATATCGCCGAGCTCGCCCGGACATAGGCTCACCCCGTCGACGTCGCCACATCGGAGCGCACGCCGTAGCTCGCTCGCGGCCTCGGTGACCCGCGCGAGCCTGGCCGCGATCACGTCGGGTGCCCCGTTAGGCAATACCGCTGTGAGTGCGCGTAGCGGGACGCCCAACAAGGTATCCAGCGCCGCCGCGCCCTCCGCCGGCCCGAGGACGAATCGCGCCAACGTCGTGTCCACGGAGCCGAAGAGAGTCGTCGCGTTCCCGACGCGAGTGCTGTCCAGACGCAGCCATCGGTGAAGCTGTCCAAGCGATGGCGCAGCGACCGGGCCTTGCGTACGCTGCCGCTGCCGGATCTCGGCACCGAGCTCGGCGTAGCTCCTCCCCTCTGTCCGATCGAACTCCCCAACGTCGATATCGATACCGCGTGCGCGGCTCACGGACGAATCAGCGATCGTGAGGAGGCGAGCCGGTCTCCACGCGGGCAGTCGAGCGGTCCTCCGGGAGGCCAACCGAACCGTGTCCGGCGCAATCGAGAATGCTTCCGCCGCAAGCCGCGCCGTGAGTCGGCGAGTCGCATCGCGATCGCTGAAGTCGGCGAGCGAGATGATCACGTGCGGCCGGAACGCTCGGACGATCGATACCACGTCGTAGAGCAGTGAATCGTGCGGCCACCAGCGATTCACGATCGAGTCCGCCGCGGTGGCGCCGAAGTCATACGCACGCGTGAAATACTGATGCGCGCCGTCACGCTGCCGCTCGGCGAGCAGCTCCGCAGTGCGCACGACCGCGAGTGGTGCGTCGCGCTCGGAGCCGATCAGGTTGACTCCTGCCTCTCCCCGCGTCACGGAGAGATACGCGGTTTCGACGTGGCGGCCGAGCGAGAGCCAGGCGATGAGCGCGTTGTCTTCGTCTTCGGGACGCGTGCCGACGATCAGGACGCGCGCCGTCGTTTCGATGTGAGCCGCCGCCTCACGCCATTGCTGCGCCTTTGCGTCCACATGCATGCTTGCCAGCGCAATGGCAACGATCGTGGCAATCAGTCGCCGTGTCACCGCGCTCCATCCCACCGATAGACACGGCCGCCCTTCATCACGAAGACGACCCGCCGCAGGGCAGTGATGTCCCGACTGGGATCGCCGTCCACCGCGATCAGGTCGGCCTCGAATCCGGGGGCGATCGTGCCGATGCGACTCCCCATGCCTAACGCCTCGGCGCCGAGCGAGGTAGCGGAGGTGATCGCTTCGATCGGTGGCTGACCGCCGTCCTGAACGCGACAGATGAGATCCTCGACGTTCCGCCCATGCGCGCCGGCGACGGCGTCCGTTCCCCAGACGATCTTGAGACCTGGCGTCGCGCGCGCGCGCTTGAACGCGGCGACGGCGAGCGGGATTGCCTTCTCCATCGCCGCGAATCCGGCTTCGGTGTAGTTGCCGATTCCCTCGTATTTCGCGCGGTTCTCGAGGTAGTTCCTGAACACGAGGCCACATTGCGGGTCGAAATACGTACCGCGCTGCGCCATCAGGCGCAGCACCTCGTCGGTCGCGAACACACCGTGCTCGATCTGCGTGCAGCCGGCGAGCGTTGCCGCCTGCATGCTCTCCGCGCTGTGGGCGTGGACGAGGGTGCGTAGACCCTGCGCCCTGGCTTCCTGGCAGATCGCGGTCAGCTGTTCCTGCGACAGCGTCAGCGCGCCGCCGTCGCGGATGCTCCTGGACGCGAAGATCTTGATGAAGTCCGCACCCTCCGCCTTCCTCTGCCTAACGATGGCACGCAGCGTATCCGGTGTCAAACGCGGGCTGCTGATGGGCTCGAGCGAGGTGAGGATCCGTGGCCCGGGGATCGCGCCCGAAGCAATGAAGTCACGCAGGTCCTTGTCCTCCGGCGAGCCTGGACTCTGGATCGTCGTGACGCCCGAGGTCAACGTCGCGAAGACATTCCCCGCCATCGCGAGCATGGACTGCACCGGCGTGTCGCCGTCGTTAGGCGTGTGGAACCGGCCGGCCCGATTGAAGTACCAGCTTGGATGCGCGTGACCATCGATGAGCCCCGGCAGTACCGTGTACCGGCTCAGATCGTAGGTCGCCGCGCTTCCGGCGGCCCCGCCGTGGTCGACGCGGGCGATCGTCGTTCGGTCGAGGACGATCGTCGCGTTGTCGATCACCGCGCCGCGCCCGTCCAGCAGCCGGCCGGCGCGGATCGTCACGGGCGTCGTCTGCGCCTCGACAGCTGAAAGAGAGAGCATGCTCACGGCGAGAATACGAAGTCCACGCATGGGTGGGGTGCGCATTGAGAGGTCTTAGTGCGGCGTGACGGTTGTGAGGGTGGCGGAATATTACGCCGCGTTCTCATAGTTCGTGAGGCACCCTCGCCGGCTGCGATGAGTCGATGACGCGACACTACCTGACGATCAGCATCATAATCGCGAGCCTCGTGATGGCGCTGATCTACCGGCGCCTTCGAGAGCCCATCGCTCGCCTCGCCCGAGTTGGCGGCGCGGTCGCGGCGGCCGTCGTTCCACGCATGCTCGCCGTGTCGACCTTTCTCGCCGGCACCATCCTCCTCTTTTCCGGCGCCACGCCCCCGATCGGCGATCGGCTGTACTGGATCAACCACGTGCTCCCCCTTCCCGTCGTCGAGGCGGCGCACTTCTTCGGTAGCATCGCCGGCGTCGGGCTGCTGCTCGTCGCGCGCGGCATCCAGCGCCGACTCGACGCCGCGTATCACCTCTCGGTCGGCCTGCTCTCGGTCGCGATCGTCTTCACGCTGCTCAAGGGCTTCGACTATGAGGAGGCCATCTTCCTCACAGTGATGCTCGCCCTCCTCATTCCGAATCGTCGCTTCTTCTATCGCCAGACGTCGATCATCGAGGAGCGCTTCACGCCGACCTGGATCGCGGCGATTGGCCTCATCGTCCTCTGCTCGGCCGCGCTCGGTTTTGTCTCCTACCACGGCATTCCCGCGGAGATGTTCTGGCAGTTCGAGCTGGATCAGAACGCGTCCCGCTTCCTCCGCGCCACGGTCGGTGTCGTCATCGTCTTGATCGTTTTCTCGCTCGCGCGGCTGCTGCGGCCAGCTCGGCCTCTAATACCGCCGCCTTCGCACGAGGAGATCGAGCGGGCGCTCGCCATCGTTCTGCGGTCCCGGGACGCGTCCGCGCATCTCGTCGCGCTCGGCGACAAATCGCTCCTCTTCGCGGACAGCGGTGAGTGTTTTCTCATGTACGCGGTTTCGGGCCGCAGTTGGATCGCGCTCGGCGATCCCGTCGGCCGTCTCGCGGACTGGCCCGCGCTCGCCGAGCGATTCATCGAGCTCGCGGTCCGCGGTGGCGGCTGGCCGGTGTTCTACAAGGTGAGCCCGCAGCAGATCGCCGTCTATCTCGACCTGGGCTTGAGCATCGTCAAGCTCGGGGAGGAAGCCCGTGTCTACCTCGAGCAGTTCTCTCTGGATGGTCCCGAGCGGCGGAATCTCCGTCGCACCTGGCGAAAGCTCGTGGATGACGGCTGCAGCTTCGAAGTCCTGGAGTGCGCACGGGCCGTCGAACCACTCCTGCCGACGCTGCGGGCGATCTCAGACGAATGGCTCGCGAACAAGGCCACGCGCGAGAAGCGTTTCTCGTTAGGTCGCTTTCGAGCCGACTACGTCCTTCGATATCCGGTTGCCGTCGTGCGCAGGAATGGCGCGATCGTCGCCTTTGCGACGGTCTGGCCATCCGGCGGCCACGACGAGCTCGAGGTCGACCTCATGCGCTTCACTGCCGCGGCGCCGCCGAGCACGATGCGCTATCTGCTCACTGAGCTCATGCTCTGGGGAAGGAACACCGGCTGGCGCTGGTTCAATCTGGGCATGGCGCCTCTCTCGGGGATCCGCGAAACGCTCATCGCTCCGTTGTGGAACCAGCTCGGTGTGCTGCTGTATGGACGTGGTGAGCGTTTCTATAACTTTCAGGGTGTGAGGGCGTTCAAGGAGTGGTTCTATCCGCAGTGGGAACCGAGGTATCTCGCGAATCCGGGCGGCGCGATCCGTCCGCTCGTCGTCGCGAACATCGCCGCGCTCATCGCCGGCGGCTACGAGGGAGTGGTTCGAAGATGAGACGGATGTTCGTCCTTGCCATCGCGCTTACCGTCGCGGCGTGCGAGTCCGGTCCGACGGTGCCGTACGTTCCGCGTGACGCGTCGCTGCGCCGCGAGCCGGTACTATTCTACCCGGCGCGCACTCCTCATCCCCGCGCCTTCATCTTCTTCCTCGGCAATGATGTCGGCTTCTGGAAGCCCCACGAGGAGTTGGCGTGGCGGCTCGCGGAAAACGGCTATTCCGTCGTCGGCCTCGACGTGAAGGAATACCTCGCCCGAATGCCGGAAGCCGAGCCAGCTCGGGACAGCAGCTTCGCTGCCGCAATTGGTCCCCTCATCGCTCGCGCCCGCGCCGAGCTCGGCGCCGATTCGCTGCCCGTCGTCATTGGCGGCCACTCGTTCGGGGCGGAGGTCGCGCTCTGGATCGCGCTCCACCGCGCGCCGCCGAAGCTCGCCGGTGTTCTCGCCCTGTCCCCGCGCAGCACCGGGCATCTCGTCGTCACTCCCTTCGACCTCATGAATCGCGAGGCAAGCGGGCCCTGGTCATTCTCCACCATTCGCGCGACGGCGGAGATCGCACCCAACGTGCGCATCGCGCTCGTGCGCGGCGACGGCGACAAGTTTCGCCGTCACGATGGCGCATTCGTCGCCTCCGGCGGAGCGCGCCTCCGCTACTTCACAGTGCCATTCGCCGGTCATTCACTCCGCCGGCTCATGATCGCTGGACCGATCATCGAGCACGCCGTCGAATTTCTCATCGCGCCGCGAGCGACAACTCGCCTTCAGACCGCATCCTTGTTCTAACGCCGCCCGCGGCCAGCATGCGCTGGTCGCAACCCTGGCGCGACCGCTGGCATCAGGCGAACTATCGTGGCATGACTGCTCAGATCATTCGCCGCGCTGGCCTGGTCGCGGGGCTCACCTGCTGCGCCCTCGCCACCGCGCGCGCCCAATTCACCGCCGCCGACTATGCCCAGCGGCGCGCGGCGCTCCTCGCGCAGATCCCCAACGGCGTCGTCGTCGCGTTAGGCGCACACGAGCCGGTGCAGGACTATCTCTCGTTCTACCAGTCGCCGTCGTTCAA
>DATEPP010000586.1:0-5668 GCA_035273165.1 Gemmatimonadaceae bacterium | reverse complement strand
CTCTGGGACACGCTCCGACTTGGCTACACGGAATCCGCCGGACATCCATCGCTCCGCGCGGAGCTCGCGCGGCTCTATGAAACTGCCGAGGCGGAGGACGTGCTCACCTTCACCGGTGCTGAAGAAGGGATCTTCCTCGCGATGCACGCCCTTCTGTCCGCGGGGGACCACCTCGTCGTCGCATGGCCGGCGTATCAATCGCTGTACGAAGTAGCGCGATCGGCTGGAGCCTCGGTCAGCCTCGTTCCGATCGATGATCGCGGCTGGGAGCTGGATCCGGACCGGCTCCTCGCTGAAGTGCAACCGAACACCCGAGCCATCGTCGTCAACTTCCCGCACAGCCCGACTGGCGCGCTCCTTCCGCGTGACGCGTTCGAGTACCTAACGAGCGCCACCGAGGCTCGTGGAATCACGCTTTTCTCCGATGAGGTGTATCGCTATCTGGAGATCGATGAGACGACGCGCCTCCCCGCTGCCGTCGACCGCGGGCGGAAGACGCTGAGCCTCGGCGTGATGTCGAAGTCGTTCGCGCTTGCCGGCCTTCGCGTCGGCTGGATCGCCACTCACGATCACGACCTGCTGAGCCGGATGAACCGATTGAAGGACTACACGACCATCTGCGGCAGCGCGCCGAGCGAGATCCTCGCCCTCATGGCGCTCCGCGCGCGCGAGAAGGTCATCGGACGGAGCCGCGACATCATTGCCGGTAACCTGCCCCTCCTCGACGACTTCTTCGTGCGCCAACAGACTCGCTTCTCGTGGGTGCGCCCGCGCGCGGGCAGCGTTGGCTTTCCCCGCCTCTGCACGAACGCCCCGCGTGCCGTGGACAACTTCTGCGCCCGTCTCGTGGAGGCCGAGGGCGTGCTGCTTCTCCCCGGCTCACAATTCGACCACCCGGGCAATCATTTTCGGATCGGCTTTGGACGCACCGACATGCCCCAGGCGCTCGACCGGCTCGAGCAATTCGTCGCCAAGGTCCTGGGCTGACTGCTCCGGCGAGCCGCGCTCGGCTATTGCAGGCACTCGGCTTGCCTTAACAGGATAACTCCCAAGATCCTCTGACGTGCGACGTGAGCACCATGGCTGAGAAACGACCACACTCCGGGCAGCATGTCGTCGAAGCACTCGTTGCCGGCGCCTTGCTTGCCTATGCGCGCGGCGACGCGGGTCGCGGACGCCGGGGCGTTGCTGCTCGACTCACCGCGTCCGCGCTCCTCCTTGCGGCTTTTGCACCCGAGATGACGCGCCAGCTGCTCCGCATCGGCGCCGCTCGTCGGCGCGTGCATCTGCGGACGACGCTCGAGCTCGACCGGCCCGTCCATGAGGTCTTCGAGTTCTGCCGCGACTTCGAGAATTTTCCGCGCGTTGTGCAGTCGCTCCGTCGCGTCACTGACTTTCAGGATGGACGGTCGTGCTGGGAGGTCATCTCGCCGAGCGGCGAGGTGCTGTCGTGGAATTCCCAAGTCACCAAGTACGTGCCTAACGTCGTCATCGCCTGGCGCTCGGTGCCGGGGTCGGTGGTGGACTGCAACGGTCTCATCCGCTTCTCGCCGTCGCCGCGCGGGACGCGACTCCGTGTCGAGGTGGACTACGATCCCTGTCATACCGGGATCTCAGACGCGATTCGCGCGCTCTTCGACGTCTCGCGCACCGAGCAGCTCGAGGCTGATCTGGCACGCGCGAACTACTATCTCCGTGGAAAGCCGCGCAGCGCGACATCCGAGCTCGATCTCGACGAGGACGCGAGCAGCGCCGCACAGTCAGCATAGCTCTTGCTCATCGTCTCTCCGTTTCACAGACGGAGGAACGATGCGCACTGAATCGATATCGGCGCGGCCGGAGACTGCCGCGCGCGCGGCCGGGAAGAGCCTCAATGTCGGCCAGGTCGAGCGCGCGGTCTCCGTGGCGGCTGGAGGCGCTCTCGCGGCCGTGGGTCTGCGAAAACGGGGCGTCACCGGAATGGCACTCGCTCTCGTTGGGGCGGCGCTTGCCCGGCGTGGCGTCACCGGTCATTGCGAGGTCTACGACGCTCTTGGTGTGAGCACACGGTCAACGGGCGACGTCCGTGACCGCGACGATGTCACCGGCCGCGCCGCGACGGTCAACGCTCGTAAGGCAATCAAAGTCGAGCGCTCGATTCAGGTCCAGCGACCCGCGCAGGAGTTGTACGATCTCTGGCGCGACTTCTCGAATCTGCCGCGGTTCATGCGGTATCTCGACTCGGTGCACTGCCGCGACGAGCTCCACTCGCACTGGGTCGCGCATCTACCTGGCGGCAAGGATGTCGAGTGGGATTCCGAGATAGTCAATGACATTCCGGGTCAGCTCATCGCCTGGAAGACCATTGGCCATCCAGACGTCTCGCACGCGGGGTCGGTGCACTTCACGCCGCGTGGAGGAGGCACCACCGAGGTCCGGATCGTCTTCGACTACGAGCCTCCATTTGCCGGGACGATCGGCACCATCGCGTCTCACCTCGGCCTGACGCCGCTTTCGATGATCGATGGCGACCTGCAGCGCTTCCGCGAGTACGCCGAGACGCTGCCGCAGGGGGCGGGCTCGGCAGCGAGTAGTTAGCGTCTACTCACCGTGACGTTCAACTCGGCGACGGGTTCTCGCCCGTCGCCTGCATCGCTGGGGGAACCTTGTCGGTGCTTCGTCGGCCCCGCTGGCGCCGCTCGCCGATCGGCGTGACCTCGGAATCGGCCGCGCTGGCGGTGCGTAGCTCCAACAATCGGAACGCCGGCCGGTCCGGATAAGCCTCTTTTAACACTGCATGCGCAACGTTGAACACGGGGATTCCCGTGGACGTCGCGCCCTCTGGCTTGCCCTTGTGCGCATGCCCATGAAAGACGGCCGTGACATCGTACCGCGTCAGCGGCTCCTCGAGCCGGCTCGATCCGAGGAATGGATAGATCTCCAGCGGCTCACCCTCGACGGTGTCGCGGATCGGTGCGTAATGCAGAATCGCGATTCGATGCTCGGTCTGGAGCCGGGCGAGCGCTGACTCGAGCTTCAGTGCTTCGTTCACCGCCTCGTGCACAAACTCCTTTATGATCGGCTCGCCCCACGCGCCTAACGCGCCCCGGCCGAATCCACCGCAGAATCCGCGCACCCCCGCGAAGCCGACGCCATGCGTTTCGAAGGTGTCTCCATCCAGCATCTTCACACCGGCATCGGAGAGGATCTTCACCAGCTCGGCTTCCTCGCCTGACTCATAGTCGTGATTCCCGAGCACGGCCACGATCGGGATCTTCACGGTCGTCGTCAAATCGCGCGCGAGAACCTTCCCCTCCTCCGGAAGCCCGTAATCGGTGAGGTCTCCGGCCAGCACGAGGATGTCCGCACTCTCCGTGATCTCCGCGAAGAGCGGCTGGAGCGCTCCCGGTGAATTCTTCGAATAGTGGATGTCGCTCACCGCCGCGATTCGCACGACATCGGGACCCATTGCCATCCTCCTTCCTCCGATCATGGCCAATCCCTGGTACCGACAGATTCGGGCCAGCGCACCGCGTACCGGCCCCTAGCCTCGGAATTGCACTTCTGCCGGATCATGGCCTATCAGCTCACCTTCGACGACCCCGGGCGGGACACCAACACCTTCTATCGGCGCACACTGCACGTCCTCAGCGACGCACGTGTGCCGTTTTTGGTGGGTGGCTCGCACGCGCTCCTTCACTACACCGGCATCATTCGCGAAACGAAGGACTTCGATCTCTTCGTCCGCCGATCGGATCTGGACAAGGCGCTCGAGTCACTGGCTCTCGCGGGCTATTGGACGCAGATCACCTTTCCGCACTGGCTCGCCAAGGCGAAGCAGGGCGGCGATCACGTTGACCTCGTCTTCAGCTCCGGCAATGGAATCGGTCGCGTCGACGACGCCTGGTTCGAGCACGCCGTGGAGGCCGAGGTTCTTGGCATGCCGGTGAAGATCGCGCCCGTGGAGGAGCTGATCTGGCAGAAGTCGTTCGTGATGGAGCGCGAGCGCTACGACGGCGCGGACATCATGCACATCTTCCGCACCTGCGCCGAGAACATCGATTGGGCGAGGCTGATGCAGCGGTACGAGCCGCAGTGGCAGATCCTGCTCCTCAATCTGATTCTCTTCGACTTCGTCTATCCATCCGAGCGGCATCGCATCCCGCCGCATATCGCCGGCGAGCTGTTGACCCGACTGCAAGGGGAGCTCGACGCGCCGCCGAGCGACGACCGTGTCTGCCGCGGAACGCTCACCTCGCGGGAGCAATATCTCCTCGACATCGGCCAGTATGGATACCAGGACGCTCGGATCGTACCGCGCGGGAATATGTCGCCCGAAGATGTCGTCTACTGGACGTGGGCAATCGAGAATATCGATTGATCTGATTTCCAACCGTCACGTCAATCTCGCTGTCTGACTCGACGTTGGTGCTGTGATCACCAATCGCTGACGTCGAGTCCAACATGCGCTTCATACTTCCTGCTTCCTCGCCGGCCCTCGCTGTCGCCGCGCTGCTGATCGCCTCCGGGCGAGCGGATGCGCAGACTGAACGGCGTGTTCTCTCCGGCGACCGGGTGGCCATCTACAATCTCGCCGGCAAGCTTCGCGTCGAATCCGGCGACGGCTCCGATGTCGTCGTGGAGGTGACCCGCGGCGGACGAGATGGCGACCGCCTTCGCCTCGAGCAGGGCACGATTCGGGGCTACGAGGCACTTCGCATCGTCTATCCCTCCGATCGGATCGTCTACCCGGAGCTCGGCCGCAACAATCGCAGCACGATCACCGTGCGCGACGATGGCACGTGGGGCAACGCGCTGTCACGTGGCGACCGCGGCGAACGTGGCGATCGTGACTCGCGCGACTATCGCGATCGCGAGCGTAATCAGGTGGAGATCTCGAGCTCCGGCTCGGGACTCGAAGCCTATGCCGACCTGCGCGTGCTCGTTCCGCGCGGGCAGCGTATCGTCATTCATAACGCAGCCGGCGACGCGCGCATAACGATGGTCGACGCGGACCTCGCGGTCGAGGTTGCCAGCTCCACGATCTCCGCCGAGCGCACGCGCGGAAGCCTGGCGCTCGATACGGGGTCGGGTAGCGTCTCCGTTACCGACGCCCAGGGCGATATCAATCTCGACACCGGTTCCGGCGGCGTGACGATCACAGGAGTCAAAGGCGGCAGTCTGAAGATGGATACTGGATCCGGATCCATTCGCGGCGGCGACATCGACGTGTCGGATTTGAAGGCCGACGTCGGCTCCGGCGGCGTACACCTGGAACGCGTGCGCGCCTCACGAGTGAATGTCGACGCCGGGAGCGGTGGTACGGAGCTCGAGCTTCTGTCGTCGATCGATCAGATGAAGGTCGAAGCTGGCTCCGGCGGCGTGACGATCCGATTACCCGCAAACCTGAGCGCCACCGTCGATCTCGAAACGGGCAGCGGCGGCATCGACACGGATTTCTCGGTGCAGGTCACGAAGTTCGAGCAACACCACATCGTCGGCCGCATCGGCGACGGCCGCGGTCAGATCAAAGTCGAGAGCGGCTCCGGTGCCGTGCGTCTGTTGCGAGTTAACTAACACACAGGAGCGAGTGCGAAGCACGAGCGACTAAGGATAAGCTTCTGCGAGCAAAGCGAGCAGCCCACAGCATGGCAGAACGCTTGTTCGCGAAGCGAACAAGCGTGCTGCC
>DATEPP010000585.1:0-5721 GCA_035273165.1 Gemmatimonadaceae bacterium | reverse complement strand
CTCCCGCCGCCGCAGCCGGGCTCGGGTACGACGCTTGCCCATTTCGCTCGACCGGAACGAACGATCCGAGCAAACCCGACCGAGGAGACTCCATGGACTCTGCTATGGAACGCAACGCTGGGGGTGCACTCGAAGTGGTGAGAAGCGCTACCGGAAATGCCCAGGCGACCCTCGCCGACACGCTGGACGCTGGCGCATCGGCTCTTCGCGAGCGATTCGGCGCGCCTAACGACCGCGGCGTCCGCGCTCGCCTCGGCGCGGCCGGCGGCGCCGTCGCCGGCAGGCTCGAGAGCAGCGCGCTCTGGCTTCGCGAGAACGACATCACGGACCTGAGAGAGCTGCTCGGGCATCAGCTCGAGAACCACCCTGGCCGCACGGCGCTCATCGCGCTCGGCATCGGCGTCCTGATCGGTCGCGCTTCGAAGCGCTGAGCTCGTGCGAGTTCACGGATACGACGTCGTCGCGCTCGCGAAGAAGACGTGGGCGGAGATCGGGAAGGACAAGGTCACCGTCTACGCCGGCCAGATGGCGTACAGCTTCTTCTTCGCGCTCTTTCCCCTGCTGCTCTTCTTCGCCGCGCTCCTGAGCCTCGTCGCCGACAAGCAAACGGTGATGGCGCAGTTCAACGGGCGCATCGCCGCGACACTCCCCGGTGATGTCGCTTCACTGCTCGGCAAGACAGTCGAGAAGGTCGTCTTCTCGAAGGGCGCGCCAGGGCTGCTGTCGTTTGGTCTGCTCACCGCGGCATGGTCGGGGTCGAGCATCTTTGGCGCGCTGCGCACGGCACTGAACGCCGCGTACGACGTCGAGGAGACGCGTCCGTGGTGGAAGCAGTACCTGGTGCAGCTCGGGATGCTCGTGCTCGCCGGCGGCGTCATCGTCGCCGCGACCGTGATCCTGCTCAATGGCGAAGGGATCGTGAGCTGGCTCGCCTCGCACATCGGATTGGGCCGGATCACGACGTTGATCTGGACGGTCGTGGAGTTCCCGCTCGCGATCGGAGCGCTGGTCGCCGTCCTCTGGATGGTGTTCTACTTCCTCCCGAATTGCCGGCATCAGGATAAGCGAATACTCATCCTCGGCGCGACGATCGCGACGTTGCTCTGGATCGCCGCGACGTTGCTCTTCCGGCTGTACGTGCAGCAATTCAACGCGCTCAATCCGGCATATGGCGCCATCGGCGCCATTATGGTGCTGCTGACCTGGATGTACTACTCCTCGTTCGTCCTCCTCGCCGTGGGGGAGCTGACGGCGGAGCTCCAGGCCGGTACGGGACGCGCCGACCAGGCGGTGGCGAGCACCGAGCCCATCTCTGGTGCGTCGGTGCCGAGGCGGCACGCACTCGTCCCGTACACGGGGCCGCGACGGCCGACGAACGGCGACGGGGTCCACGGCGGCCGCCTCTGGGCCGCCCTCGACTGGGTCGTTCCGGGCCACGTCGTTAGGCGTTCGCGCCAGACGATCGTCTCCGCGCGTGAATGGGTGGACGGCGCAGTCGAGCACCTCCGCGCGGACGTCGCGACGGCGGTTCGGGAGGTCGGCGCGGCGATGCGGGCCATTGGTGAGGGGTCGCTGATCTGCGCCGCCGCGGCAATCGTCGGCCTCCTTGGCGCGCTGTCCCTCCTCACGGGCGTGATCCTGGTCATCGGTGACCAGTGGTTGCCGCGTGATTGGTACGCGCTGGCGGCGCTGATCGTGGCCGTGGTCGCCGCTATCACCGCGTGGATCTTCGTACGTCGCGGACTGGCGGTGTTCTCTTCGAGCTCACGAACCGCGATCGGCGACCGGCCAATCACCGATCAGCAACTGGCCGATAGAGCGCTATAGCCGGAGTGTCGTCGGCCACCAGACGACTACGTCCAGAGACCGGGCGTACGAGAGCCGTGGCGGCGTCGCCGGCAACTGCATGCCGCCCGCCGCTGCCATAGTGTTTTCCGCGATCGATACCTCCACCGGCTGGAGCGGCCAGCGATGGTGATGGATCTCGGCGCGGTGGACTCGGCTCGCGGAATCCACGGCGTAGAGGCAGTAGCGCTCTGTGAGCCAATGATCGAGAGTGCCTGAAGCCGCGTATACGACCGGACCGGTAGGTCGATAACGCGCCGCGAAGTTTGCTGGCGACGCGCGCCGATCGACGCGGGTGCTTCGGTAATGGATCGCACCGTTGTCACCGGTGGCGATGCTCATCCGAGCGTTGAAATAGGGCAGATGATACGTTGCCCTCGCGGCCGCGACCGCGAGCGAGCTCCCCGCGTCAAGGCTGAAAAAGTAGACACCGGGCTTCCCGCCTAACGATACGTACGTGCGTACGTTCAGCTCGGGAAACTCGGACACCCGGGGCAGGGCGGGGAGCCACCGCGGTCTCAGGTGGCTGAGATAGAACGACGCGATGGAAAGCCAGCCGCTTCCGTCGAAGGTGTCGACGGGTAGCGATGCCGGGACGAGCGCGCGGAGGATGCTCGCGTCGATCGGCCAATGGGCGAAGAGGAGATCCGTCCAGCGTTGCGCCATGATCCAGGGGCCGCGAGGGAGCGGCCAAGGCCTGTGCGCACGATCAGCGGTTGGGTCCTCGGTCCAGCCGAATGTCGCCATTCGTCAAGCGCGGAAGCCGGTAGGATGGCGGCGGGCGAGCTTCTCGGTGTTGCCGCGCGCAATCTCGTCGAGCGAGATGCCGAGCGAGTCCGCGGTGACGGCGAGACACCAGAGCGCGTCGCCCAACTCCTCGACGAAACGATCGCGATCGCTCGGCCGGTGCTGGAAGACGCGTTTTCGGACGAGGCCGAGCACTTCACCGGCCTCCTCCGCCAGTCCGGCGGCAGCGTCGAGGAGACGCTCGTCGGGAGCGAGGGCCGGGTTGGCGGTGCGGAGCGCCGCGCGCTGGTATTCGTCGAGTGTCATGACCGGGGCCCGGCGCGATGGCGCCACTAGCGATAGCTGACCCGCGGGTCTGCTTTCGCGTATGCTAAATCCGTGATGAGATTCACGACGACGAAGACGGCGCTGAGAAAGAGGACCGTCCCCTGGATCGCGGGAAGGTCGCGCCGGCCGATCGCGTTCACGACGTACCGGCCGATGCCGGGCCAGGAGAAGACCGTCTCGGTGAGAATGCTACCGGTGAGGTACGCGCCGAAATCGAGGCCAAGAACCGTGATGATCGGAATGAGCGCGTTGCGGAGCGCGTGCTTCAGTGTCACGACGCGTTCGGCCAGTCCCTTGGCGCGCGCGGTCCGGACATAATCCGCGCCTAACGACTCGAGCATCGACGATCGCGTCATGCGCGCAAGGAAGGCGATCGAGCGCATGCCGAGAGCGAGTGCCGGGAGGACCAGAAAGCGGAGACGGCCGTAGCCAGAGGGCGGAAGGACGCGGAGGGTGACGGCAAAGAGCAGGATCAGCAGCAAGCCGACCCAGTAGACGGGAAAGGAGATCCCGAGGTAGGCGATGCCTAACGAGAAACGGTCCACGAGGCCGCCCGGCCTGCGGGCACTGAGGACCCCAAGGCTGATGCCGACGACGGCGGCGAGAAGCATCGCGGCGCCCGCGAGCTGAAGTGTCTTCGGGAAGCGCTCGCGAATGTCCTGCGTGATCGGCCGGTTGGTGACGTAGGAGCGTCCGAGATCGCCCCGCGCGACGCTTGCCACGTAGTGCCCGAACCGCTGAGGGAGCGGGTCATCGAGATGAAGCTGGGCCCGAAGCCGGGCGATCGTCTCTTCGTCGGCGTGCTCCCCGATCATTGCCTGAACGGGATCGCCGGGAGCGATGTACAATAGCAGGAAGGCGACGACCAACACTCCGAAGAGCGTCGGGATCGCGAGAAGAAGACGCCGGAGGAGGAATGCCATCAGCGTGAAGCGCCGGAATGCGCCGCGCGGCTCGAATCGTCAGGCGTCCGGCTCGTCATCGTCACGTCGAGCCAGCGCTGGCCGTTGAAGATCACCGGGGGGCGGAATCCTTTCACCCACGGCTGCACGGCGTACAGCTCGTTGTAGAAATAGAGAAACATCATCGGTGCGTCACCAAAGGCGATCGAATCGGCCTGTCGCAGCAGCGCGACTCGCTTCGCGACGTCAAGCTCGCGCCGAGCAGCCATGACGGTGGAATCGAAGCGTGGATTGGCGTAGAAGGAGACATTGCCGCCGGAGCCTTTGCTGCCGCTGTAGAGCAGAGGAACGAGAAAGTTCTCGGCGTCGGGATAGTCGGCGTACCAGTCCTTGAGGATCATGTCCGTTTCGCCCTTGCGGGCAGCGGCGCGGGACGCGGCCGACTCACGCTGCACCACCTTCGTGCGTATGCCGACGGCGTTCAAGTAGGCCTGGATCGTTTCGGCGATGCGCACGTAGATGGGCGTCATCGAGCACCAGAGCTCTACGTCGATGCCGTGAGGATATCCCGCGGCGGCAAGCAGCGCTCGTGCCTTGGTCGTGTCGTACGGATATGCGCGGCGGCTGCTGTCGTAGCCAGCGAGAGCAGGCGGAATCACGCCCGCGGCACGGGTACCGCGGCCGCTCACGAGGCGTTCGACGATGGTCGAGATGTCGACGGCATAGTTGATGGCCTGCCGTACGCGCGCATCCCGCAGCGGACCACGCGTCGTATTGATGCCGACGTAGACCAGCTCGAGCGCCGGTGTGGAGCTCAATAGCGGGCGGCGGCTCTCGTCCTCCTCCCACTCACGGGTCTGTCCGGCGGGAATCTGCAGCACATCCACATTGCCGCTCTCGAACTCGGCGACCGACGTACTCGGTTCGGCGATGATCCGCGCCTGAAGCGATTCGGCTTTGGGTGGCCCGAGGAAGTACTGGTCGTTGCGGGCAAAAAGCAGATAGTCGTCGTGGCGCCAGTCGATGAGGCGCCACGGTCCGGTGCCGATGGGACGCTCGCCGAAGTTCGGCGTGATGCGCTGCGGAACGATCGACGCGACAGGCATGGCGAGCAGCTTCGTGAAGGCAGCAAGTGGCTGCTCGAGCGTCACGACGATGGTGCTGTCGTCGTGCGCGACGAGTCCGGCGATGGCGCTGGCCTTCCCGCCATGGAAGTCGCGTGCGCCCTTGATCGGATAGAGAAACTCGCTCGCGGAGCTCTTGCTCGTCGGGTCGAGGGCGCGCTCCCAGCTGTGGACGACGTCGCGGGCACCGAATGGTGTGCCGTCATGAAAGCGGACATGACGGCGGAGATGAAAGGTGTAGGTGAGCCCGTCCGGCGTGACCTCCCACCGCTCGGCGAGGCCCGGCTCGACTTCGGCGACCGGGGAGAAGCGGGTGAGCCCGTCGAACACGTACCCGACGGCGCGACCGGTCGGTACATCGGTAGACAGGGCAGGGTCGAGCGAGCGCGGATCGTAGTTGTCGCGCGAGTCGATAAGGGTGTGGCGGCTCGTCGTTGTCTCATCACCATAGCACGCAACGGTCGTGAGGAGCCACAACAGGGCGAGCGCGGGGCACGTGCACGCGGATCGAAGACGCGAGTGTGAGAGTGCCCGGAGCCGCGTCTCGACCGCGACTCGCTGCCGTTGACATGCCGCCATGCGCGCGAGAACTTACCCGGCCGCGCCGCGAAGCGTCAATCGTACGTGCCCGCGCATCAGCGTCGTGATGCCGGGCGCGACCTGCATCGGCGCCGTGTGGGCACTCTCGCGCGATCGAAGCGGGCTCGCTGGATGTAACGTGAGTGCTCTCATCGAGGCTGGAATGTCCGCACAGAGTGATCCACGCCGCGCCGTGG
>DATEPP010000584.1:0-8786 GCA_035273165.1 Gemmatimonadaceae bacterium | reverse complement strand
ACCGAACCGTTGATCGCGAAGGTCGGGGAGAAGATCCGCATTCGTTACATGAACGAAGGCATGATGATCCACCCGATGCACCTGCACGGCTTGCATATGACCGTCATCGACAAGGATGGCTGGCCGCAGCCGGCGCCCTGGAAGTGCGACACGTTGAACGTCGCCCCGGGCGAGCGATGGGACGTCATCGTCGACTGCAACCGGCCGGGGACCTGGGCGTTCCACTGCCACATCCTGCCGCATGCGGAATCGGATCATGGCATGTTCGGCATGGTCACTGCGCTCGTCGTGCAGAAGGCCTAAGCGTTTGGCGAGTGTACGAAAGCGGCCGGTGAGATAGACTCACCGGCCGCTTGGCTTTTTGCTACTCGTCAGGCGCGGGACTACTTGCTGTCCGCCACTCGCCTGGTGGTCGAGCGCATTCCGTTCTCGATGACGCGCTGCGTGCAGGCGTCGACGATCGTCGCGCGAGCGCTATCCGTGGCCGCGGTGCGGAGCGAATCCTGACAGGCCGGATCGTGGACGGCGATGTAACGCGCTTGTGCTTGAGTCATGACGTCGTGCTGGCGGTGCGAGACCGAGACTTCCCGTGCCGACAAACCCAGAGCCGCCAATGCGGCGAGAACGACAATTGGCATGAAGTGACCCCAGTGCGCGCGCGCGGCGCGCGGTGGAAGGCAAATGGTGGGATCAGCGCTGTCGGTGGGATGCGCAGCGCTCGCGAACGGTGGGCACAGCTATGTGAGGCGCGTGACTAACGCGTCGTGCAGAGAATCTACCCAAATGTTTCGCGCGCGGTTCCTCGTTCACCGAAAAATAATCTTCGGAAAATTCAGTTCCGTGGCAGCGGGTTCATCGGCAAGACGAGTTGCGTTCACCTACGGCAACGCCCGCTCTCATTTCAGTGCGGCAGCGAGTTGTTGCTCCATCGTACCGTTGCTCACACAATCGGTCTCGTTCGGAGCCGTCTCCATGGATGTGCCGGCGTAACCGGGGTAGGAAGTTCGTACCCGACTTTCGACGTGTATGTCGCTTCCGCTCGCGGCTGGTGTGCTCGAGAAGCCGATCGTCAACGTGGTCTCGCGATTCGCGGCCGCGGCCGAGCCCTTGGCGGCGTCGCAGGTGACGTACGCATCATTGCCATTGTGCGTCGCTGTGCGGCTCGCCGTCAGCGCCTGACCGATCGAGTCGGTCTGCGTCACTCGGAACCCGGCGTTGATGAGCGATACGGCCGCAACTTGCGTCGCCTCTTTGGCCGAGCGCGATGAGTGGAACGACAATGGTGCCGGGGCGACCGCCCGCGTGGGGAGGCATGCCGTCGAGGCCGTGGCAAGCAGAAGCGCGAGAATCCGGCGCATTGCTGAGCTCCTTGGGCTTTTCTTGTATTGTCGACGTCGCCCCGCATCTTGTGAGCCAGGTCACCAGGGCGAGTGACCATCTGCTCAACTTCCTGCTCGGGCGGCACTGCTTGAGCCTACATTGACGTCAGCGACTCCGAAAGGCAGCTTCGAATCGAGTCACACCTGGAGCCCTGTGCGAGTGGCGATCGTTCAGCTGCCGCAAACGAGGGATGTCCCGGGCGACGACACCTTTCGCGACATCACCGACGTCGCCGGCGTCGTTCTCCCGCTCGCGATCGTCGTGCTCATGCTCGCCGTGAGCTGGCCGGGAATGAAGCGCTGGTTCCGTCATCGCGTTCGACGGTGGCGCCGCCGGCGTCACCATGACGCCAACCCCGGAACGCCGCGACTGCCCTAACGAGCGGCTGATGGTGAGATCCAACCGCGCGCGCGGTATTCGATCCATGCGGTGCGTTCGTAGAGCCACTCACGAAAGAGTGTCAGGCGATCGCTGCCGTTGTCCGCCCCCGTCACCGAATAGACGCGCGACACCGCGGGAACGCAGGTCACGACGAAACCGACTTGCTCGAAGGTCGCGCAGGCGCGCCGCGTGTGCAGGGGCGACGTTACGACCGCAACGCGGTTCGCGCCTCTCGTCTGTAGCAGTCGCCAGACGTTCACGGCTTCGTCTCGCGTGGTGTGCACGGAATCGACCATCAGCATCGGAAAGGGCCGCGCGACGAGCGCGCGAACGCGTGCCTGATCGGCGGCCGCGGTGATGCCGTCGCGCGACCGACGTGGCTCGGTGACGACGAGCACGGGTGCCACGCTGTCGCGCATCAGGGCGAGCCCGGTCAGCAGCCGGTCCAGCGCCTCGGGGACGAGCATTCCATCCGGCGTGATCCCTCCGGAAAGCACCACGACGGCATCGAGCGGCTGCGCGGGCAAATTGTCCCGACGCACCATCGTGCTCGTCGGCAGTACGCGCGTGACGAACGATGTCATCGCGATGACACAGAACGCGACCAGCGCCGCTGCCGTTACCATCCACAAGGCCATTGCCGCGCGCGTCAGGCCAACAACCGCACCGACGAGGGCCACCAGCACCGCGCTCGGAAAGAGCAACGACGGCAACTTTCCGAGCCCGGTGAGCGCGCCGACGACGAGCCACGTCAGCAGGGCGCACGTCGCGCCGAGGCCGGCGATGAGCAGTGACTGCCAGTCGATGTCATTAGTCGACTGTCGCGTCACCGCGCTCTCCCGCGGCGGCGGGTTCGATGATTGAGGGGCCGGAGCCTGTTTCATGTTGGCACCAAGATAAGACGCTCGGCGCATCAGGACAGCACGGCCCGCCTCCTGTAATCAGCCCTGACTGACGTCGACCGGTCCCGCGACATTTGTGTAGCTCCATCCACGCAGCAGCGCCAATCACTCACTGACAGTGCCGACGACTCGACTCGTCATCCTGCTCGTTACGTATTTGCTCATCGCCGCCCAGGGCATCCCCTGGCTGCGACTGACGCGGCCCGCCGCGTCGCTGCTTGGTGCGGTCGCCATGGTCACCCTCGGCGGTCTTGCTCTCACCGACGCGTACGCGGCGATCGACATGAACGTGATCGTCTTCCTGCTCGGGGTGCTGATCCTCACCGCGTATCTCGAGCTTGGCGGGTTCTTCGAGTGGATCGCGGCGCGCATCGTGAAGTACGCGCACGCACCAGCGTCGCTTCTTGCCGTCATCGTTGCGGTGAGCGGCCTCTTGTCCGCGTTCTTCGTGAACGACACGATCTGTCTCGTGCTACCGCCGCTGGTGCTCGCTGTCGTCCGCTCGATTGGCCTCGAGCCGCTCCCGTACTTGCTCGCCATCGCCCTCGGCTCCAACGTCGGGAGCGCAATGACGCCGACCGGCAACCCACAGAACATGCTCATCGGCGTCGCGAGCGGCATCCCATTCGCTCGCTTCGTCGGGACGCTCGCGCTCCCATCGCTCGGTGGCCTTGCGATCGTCTTCGGCGTGATCGCTTTCGTTCACCGCCGCACGCTCGCCGCGGCTCCGCGTCGCCTAACGACGAATGCGCCCGCGGCCGCCGAGCACCCGTTCGACGCCGGGCTCGTGACGAAGGCGCTCGTGATCTTCGGCGGCGCGCTCGTCGGATGGCTTGCGGGGCTCTCACTGCCGCTCATCGCCATCTCCGCCGCGGCGATTCTCATCGCTGTCGCGCGCCGCGATCCCGGGGAGGCGTTCGCGAAGGTGGAGTGGGAGCTCTTGCTCTTCTTTGGCGCGCTCTTCGTTGTGATGCGCGGCGTCCGCGACGTGCCACTCGTACAGGATCTGACGTCGGCGAGCGGCGCCAGTCTCTCGGGCGCGCCGTTTCACGACGCGGGAATCGTGGCGGCGGCGATGCTCGCGCTGTCGAATCTCGTCTCGAACGTACCCGCGGTCATTCTCTGGCTGCCGGTGGTACCGCGGACGGCGCATCCGAATTTTGTCTGGCTCGTGATGGCCATGAGCTCGACGTTCGCCGGCAATCTCACGTTGATCGGCTCGATGGCGAATCTCATCGTCGCCGAGCGCGCGGCGGCGCGCGGCGCGCGAATCGGCTTCGTCGACTATTTGAAAGTCGGCGTTCCCGTGACGATCGCGACGATGTTATGGGGAATACTCTGGATCGTCATCCTCGGGTAGCTCGTGGCTCTTTCTTGGGCTTCGGGTGTACGCGGTCTCCACGTACGACGATGCGCCAGATCAGCATCGACACGCCGATCGTGAGGAGCAGGTGAATGCCGCCTGGTCCATCGAGGAGCGTACCGATTGCCCAGATGACGAGCAGTGCAATGGCGATAATGATGCCAAAGCGCTGAAAGATCTGATGCACGAGTTGTGCGAAAGACATTGATTGCATTCCTCGGTTCGCGCTATAAATTGCGCGACGAACTAATACAGAACTTCGGGGCGGAGAACCACGTTTTCGAGCCAACAAGTCCATTCGGTGGGTTCGATAATCTATGCTGACGTCATGCCCCCAGTGCGGGGGAAGGCGGAAGGTGTGGTGAGGACCTCATACATTCGACTGGGCTTCGCAAAACCCTTCTTCGTTCCGACCTCTCGAGCCCCGTGGGAAACCACGGGGCTCGAACGCTTTCTGGTGACTTGTGGTTGGTGATTGGTGATTGCTGGCTCACGCTCGGCACGCAGTATTATTCCGCAGTCACTAGTTACTAGTCACCAACCACCAGTCACCAGCAGTGCCCATCGTCACTGTCGTTCGCCGCATGCAATTCAATGCGGCCCACCGCGTTCATAATCCCGCGCTCTCCGACGAGGAGAATCGCGCCCTCTTCGGGAAATGCAACAACCCGAACTGGCACGGGCACAACTATACCCTCGACGTCTTCGTCACCGGCCCAGTCGACGACAAGACCGGATACGTCATCGATCTCGCCAAGGTCAAAGCCATCGTCCAGCGCGAGGTCATCGACAAGGTCGACCATCGCAATCTGAATCTCGAGGTCGATTTCATGCGCGGCATCATTCCGACCACCGAGAACATCGTCGTCGCGATGTGGCGCGCCATCGCACCGCACATCGCCTCCGGTAAGCTGTCGCGCCTCGTGTTGTGGGAGACGCCCAACAACTACGTCGAATACGATGGCCGCTGAGCTCGGGAGCCGTTAGGCAACCTGTCGTGACCTCCGCTTCGCTCGCCGGAAAGACCGCCATCGTCACGGGAGGCTCGCGCGGCATCGGACGCGCCGTCGCGGAATCACTCGTCGGTGCGGGCGTCGCCGTCACATTGCTCGCCCGTGACGCCGGAGCGTTGGGCCGCGTCGCCGGTGAGCTCGGTGCCCGCGCCATTCCGTGCGACGTCGCCAGCGAGACGGATATCGACCGCGCGCTCGAGCAGATCGGCGACGCGGCGCCCGACATCCTCGTCAACAACGCCGGGCTCTTTCGTCCGCAGCCGCTCGTCGAGACCTCACCCGAAGCGCTTGCGGCGGCGCTCGCGGTGAATCTCGTCGCGCCCTTTCGCTTCGTGCACGCCATCGTCCCGAAGATGCGGGCCCGCGGGGGCGGTGACATCGTGAGTATCGGCTCCATCGCGGATCACCAGACCTTTCCTGGCAATGCGGCGTATGGGGCGAGCAAGCACGCTCTCCGCGCGCTCCATGACGTGATGCGCACCGAGCTCCATGGAACCGGCGTGCGCGTGACGTTGATCTCCCCGGGGGCCGTCGACACGTCCCTCTGGGACGAGATCGATCCCGATTCCCGCGAAGGGTTCACGCCGCGCTCGCGAATGCTGAGGCCCGGCGCCGTCGCCGCCGCGGTGTTGTTCGCCGTCTCGCAGCCGGCTGACGTCGACATCGAGCTCATACGACTCTCACGCAGTTGACCGCGGATGTTCATCGAGCTGATCGACGTTCTCCGCTGCCCGAACGCGCATGAGGAGAGCTGGCTCGTGCTCTCCGCGGGCCGCATCGATGGACGCGACGTGACGGAAGGAGTGCTTGGCTGTCCAGTCTGCGCGGCGGAGTATCCGATCACGGAGGGCGTCGCGCGATTCGAGCACGAATCACGCAACGATGCGGTCGCCGTGTCACCGAGCGAGGCGGAAGCGCTGAGATTGGCCGCGCTCCTCGACCTCGCCACACCTCGCGGTTACGCCATCGTCATTGGCACACTCGGCGGCAGTGCCCCGGCGCTGCGTGCGCTCACGGAAGTGCCGCTGTTGCTCGTGAATCCGCCGCCGGGCATCGAGATGGGAAATGGCCTATCCGCCGTGACGATCGATTCGGATTGGACGACGCTGCCCCTTGCTCCGTCCAGCGCCCGCGCCATCGCGCTCGACGACGCGACGACTCCGCGTCAGCTCCTCGCCGCAGTACAGGTCGTTAGGCCGCCGGGCCGAATACTCGCGCCGACTGCTCTCGCGCTTCCCGAGAGCGTCTCGGCGCTTGCGCGCGACGACCGTCAGTGGCTGGCCGAGCGCCGCCCGGCTTCTCGGGAGTCGGCCATCATCCCGCTCGAGCGTCGCAAATAGCGCCGGCCGCGACGGAGGCGACTTTTAGAGCTCAGACTCCCGCCGGTTCCCCTTCATCGACGTAGAGCGAATCGATGACCGACTTGTACGATTCGTCGATCACTCGTCGCTTCACCTTCAGCGTCGGTGTCAGCTCCCCACGCTCGATCGAGAAGTCGTGCTCGAGCAGCGCGACCTTCTTCGGCATCTCGAAGCGCGCCAGCCCCGCCAGCTCCTCCGCGACTTCCTTCTCCATCTTCGCGCGTACCGTCGGCATCTGCAGCAGCTGGGCGCGATCCGTCCAGATCAGGTTCTTGTAGCGCGCCCATTTCTCGAGCGATTCCCAGTTAGGCACGACCAGCAGCACTGGGTACTTGCGCTTGTCGCCGATCATCACCGCCTGCGACACGTACTTGTTCGTCTTGACTTTGTTCTCGATCGGCTGCGGCGCGATCTTCTTGCCGCCTGCCGTCGCGATGATGTCTTTCTTGCGATCGGTGATGCGAAGGAATCCGTCCTCGAGCTGACCGATATCGCCGGTGTGGAACCAGCCATTCTCGTCGATTGCCTCCGCCGTCGCCTCGGGCTTGTTGTAGTAGCCTTTCATGACGTGAGGCCCGCGCGTGCAGATCTCGCCGTCACTTGCGATCATGATCTCCACGCCCGGGAACGCTTTCCCAACCGTGCCGATCCGGAAGGCGTCTGGCGTGTTGACCGCGATTACCGGCGACGTTTCGGTGAGGCCGTAGCCCTCGAGAATCACCAACCCTGCCGCGTAGAAGAACTTGTTGATCTCCGCGGCGAGCGGCGCGCCGCCGGACACGAAGTAACGGAGACGCCCGCCGGTGCGCGCCTTGAGCTTCGAGAACACGAGTCGCTGCGCGAGCCGATACTGCATGCCTAACAAGCCGCCTGGCGTGCGGCCGGCGAGCTTTTCCGTTGCCCACCGATCGGCAACGTTTCGCGCCCAGAAAAAGATCTGCTTCTTGATCGCTCCGCCGGAGAGCGCGTTCTCCAGCACCCGCGCGTACATCTTCTCGTACAGTCGCGGCACCGAGAGCACGAGTGTCGGCTTCACGAGCTGCATGTCGATCGGCACTGTGTCGATCGACTCCGCGTAAGCGATCGACGTACCCGTCTGCAACATCAGGTAGTGCCCCGCCATCCGCTCGAAGATGTGAGAGAGTGGCAGGAAGCTCAGGCACGCGTCGTCACCGGAGAACGGGATCTGCACGGCCCCCGACATGACGTTCGAGTAGATGTTGTCATGGGTGAGCATGACGCCCTTGGGCTCACCAGTCGTTCCGGACGTGTAGATCAGCGTTGCGAGGTGGTCCGGTCGCACCGCCTCGGCCGCGCGTCGATACTCGGCGATCGACTCTGGTGTCTCGGTCGCCGCTCCCTTCGCCTCGAGCTCGGCCATCGTTAGGTCGACGCCGTCCTCGCGCGTCGCGCTGAATCCGATGACGACCCGCAGTGTCGGGCATTGTCGCCGAATCTCGCGGACCTTCTCCGCCTGCTGCGCCGTCGAGACGAAGATCGCCGACGAGCCGGAATCGCGCAGAATGTACGCGATCTGATCAGGTGGCAGATTCGGATAGATCGCGACGTCCGTCAGCGCGGACGTGAGGCAACCGTAGTCGGCGATCGCCCACTCGGGCCTGTTCTCGGAGAGGATGGCTACACGATCTCCCTCCTTCATGCCCAGCGCCTGGAGACCGAGTGCGGTCCGACGCACGCGCTCGGCGAGGGCGCGGTGCGATATCGGTTGATACACACCGTTGACCTTCACTTGCAACGCGTCCGCCTTGTCATACCGCTGGACAGCGTTGAAGAAAAGTTGGTTCAGCGTGCCTGGGGCCGAATTCCGCGGGCCACCGCTCGTGATCATGGATTGCCTCCAATCGCTTCGCCTGAGAGATCCGTACACTCTCCGATGACGATCCATTCTTCGGAGAGTATACCCCGAAGCGGCGGCCGCGGATATAAGCCGGCTGACGTAGCTAGAAGGTTGGTTTCAGCACGAGCTTGAACGAATCGCTCGGCGACACCGGCAGCGGCTTCCCTTGAGAGAGCACACGCACCTGAACCACAACCGTATCCGTCGCCGGTGGAATGCGCAGCACGTCGGGAATTGCCTTCAACCTTAGGCGAAGCTGCCGTGACGCGATGCCCGAAGATGACGTAACCGCTATGGTGCTGTCATTTCCCGTCTTGTCGAAAATCTTGACCGTCGGTTCGCCCGCGATCTTCGAGGAGGGCATGCGGACAATCTTGTAACTCACGATGTAGCTCTGAACGGTGGTGTCGGCGCTGCCGCCGAGGACCTTCACGTCGAGCGTTGGAGACAGCACTCCGGAACTTAGGGTGTCAATCGCCGTCGGATCGAATGGAAAAGCGATGAGCGAGTCGGGTTTGGAAGCGCTAT
>DATEPP010000583.1:0-4857 GCA_035273165.1 Gemmatimonadaceae bacterium | reverse complement strand
TGGCGAGTGGCGAGTGGCGAGTGGCGAGTGCCGAGTGCTCCTGGCAACTAAGACCTAGCACCTAGCACCTAGCACCTAGACCCTAACCTCTGCCCCATGCTCAGATCACTACTCTGCTCAATCGTCGCCCTTCTGATCGCGTCCGGCGCCCATGCACAGCAACCGCCCCGATCCGCGATGACCGTGGGCCTTGTGACCGCACAGCCGGGGACGACGGCAATGGGCGCGATCGCGGTTCCAGCTGGGTCTGACTCGGCGCTCGATATTCCCGTCGCCGTGGTTCATGGCGCCAAGGCCGGACCCGTCGTCGCGTTCGTTGCGGGGAGCCATGGCACCGAGTACAGCTCGATCATCGCCATGCAGCGGCTCATCTCGCGACTCGACGCGCGCAAGATGGCTGGGACGGTCGTCATCGTGCCGATCATCAACATCCCGTCGTGGACGTCGATGACGCCGCACATCAATCCCGTCGATCGGAAGGGGATGAATGCGAGCTATCCCGGCGATGCGACTGGCACGCAGACCCAGCGCGCCCTCGCGGCGATCGCGAGCAACGTCGTCGCGCCGGCGGACGTCGTCGTGGATCTGCATGGCGGTGATCTCGACGAGAATCTTCGACCGTACAGCTATTGGTTTCGGAGCGGAAACGCGAAGCAGGACTCCGCGGCGCTGAAGCTGATCATGGCGTTCGGTCTCGACCACATCATCGTCACCGACGTCGATCCGAGCGCGCCGAACGCTGGACGGTCGCTGTCGGGTCAGGCACTCGT
The DNA here is from genome assembly GCA_035273165.1 of Gemmatimonadaceae bacterium. Taxonomy (GTDB): domain Bacteria; phylum Gemmatimonadota; class Gemmatimonadetes; order Gemmatimonadales; family Gemmatimonadaceae; genus AG2. Next base: position 4,087 of record DATEPP010000583.1, on the reverse strand, counting down.
GCGCGGCAAGACAGTTCTCGTCGCCGAGGCGGGCCGGAGCGGCGCGGTTGCACCATCGGACGTGACCGCACTCGTGGAAGGATCCCTGAACGTTCTCGGGGCGCTCGGGGTGATCGACCGCAAGTACGTTCCCGTTAGGCGTCCGGTCTGGCTGGACGGTGCCGGCGCGCGACTCGCCGCCGACAGCGCGGGAGTCTTCATGGCATCTGTCGATCGTGATGCGCGCGTGACGAAGGGACAGCTCCTCGGCTACACCACCGATTTCCTCGGACGCAAGACCGGCGAGGTGCGCTCACCGATCGACGGGCTGGTGACGTTCATTCGTGGCGTCCCCTCGATGTGGCCGCGGGCGACGCTGGCGAATGTCTTACCCGTGCTCGAGAGACCTGCGCCGTGGAAGGCGCCTTCGCCGCGGTAATGATGCCATCCCGGCGTGGACGCTTCGATGCATCCACGCCGACCAACAGCGAAGTCGCGAATTACGCGAATTTTTGCGAATTGCTCCGTGTGCGGGGAGAACTCCTTGCGCCACGAGCCGGGACTGTTTGTTTGGAATGGCACAGCGATGGATGCCTGGCGCACCCCAAAAAGATCACAGCTCGTTGAGCGAGGGCGCGTACGCGCCCACGGTTGGATTCGTGCAGTTCATTCGCGTAATTCGCGTCTTCGCTGTTGTTCCGGTCGGATGGCATCGAAGCGTCCAAGGCGCTAAAAGCAGATCCCTCGCTTCGCTCGGGATGACAGTTAGGGTTTGGATGTCCGATCGATGGGTGCCGGACGCGGCGCGCGCGCGAACGACTTCTGTTTCAAGAGCGCTAATCCTTCCTGGACCGCGCGCTCCAGCTGCGGATCGCGGCCTTTGATGACATCAGCCGGCGTGTACTCGACCTCGATATCGGGCGCGATCCCCTCGTTCTCGACCGCCCACTTTCCCTGCAGATCATAGAACGCGAGGCTCGGCGCGGTGATGCCGCCGCCGTCGATCGTCGGAGGAGTGCCTAACGTGCCGACGAGACCACCCCATGTCCGCGTGCCGACGAGCGGACCGATCTGGCGCTGGTGAAACATGTACGGCAGCGCGTCGCCGCCCGAGCCCGCCGACTCGTTGATCAGCATCACCTTCGGCCCGTAGATGCCGGCAGTCGGCGACGTCGATGTCTTGCCGTCGCGCGTCGCGAAGTAGCCCATGGGCTTCCGCTCGAGCTCATTGACGATGTAGTCGGCGACCATGCCGCCATGGTTGTAGCGCTCGTCGATGATCGCGCCTTCCCGGTCCTGCTGAGCGTAGAAGTAACGCGTGAACGCCGTGTATCCAGGTCCGGCGGTATTCGGTAGCCAGACGTAGGCGAGCTTTCCGCCGGACAGCTGATCGACCCTCCGCCGGTTCTCCTCGATCCACGCCCGGGTGCGCAGTCCGTCCTCGTTGGCGATCGGGACCACGGTTACGAGTCGAGAGCCATCGCCGTTAGGCGACTTGCCGACGCGCAGCGTCGTCTGGTGGCCAGCCGTCCCCTGGAAGAAGCTGTAGAGATTCGCCGGCGGCGTCACGGAACGCCCATTCACCTCGAGCAGGTAGTCGCCGTCCGAGACCTGAATGCCGGGCGCGCTCAGTGGCGCGCGTAGCTCCGGATTCCAGTTCTCGCCGGTGTAGATGTGCGTGATGCGATAGCGTCCGTTCTCGACGGCGAAGTCGGCACCTAACAAGCCGACATTCTCTGGCTGCTCCTCCGGCTCGTCGCCCGGTCCGGTGAGATACGAGTGGCCAACCGTGAGCTCGCCGCCGGTGAGGGCGATGAGGTAGCCGAGATCCGCGCGGTGGCCGACATAAGGCACGAGCGCGCTGTACTTGTCGTAGACGGCTTGCCAGTTCGCGCCGTGCATCTTGGCGTCGTAGAAGTAGTCGCGCTGGATGCGCCACGCCTCCTTGAAGATCTCGGCCCACTCGGCGCGCGGATCGACGAGCATCTCGAGCTGTCCGACGTTGATCGCGCCGTCACCGACCTTCGCTGGTTTGTCGAGGGCGACGATCCCCCAACGGCTCTCGGGCGCGCCACGGGCGGCCTGATAGAGGAGCTTTTTATGATCGGCCGATAGTGTGTACGAGCGGATCCCCTCGAGGAATGGGGTCGGGGTGCGACCCTTGAGTGAAAAGCTCTGGAGACGCAAGCCGGCCGCCGCGTTAGGCAGCGCTTCCGTGTAGAAGAACGAGCCCGCAGCGCCAGCCTGGAGATCGCTGAAGTCGCCCGCCGGTATGGGGAGCGCGAGAATACGCTGACTGATGCCGGGGAGATCGACACGGACTGTCGAAGCCGCCGTGTCGGCGCGCGGCTTGGACGCCTGCGCGATGGCGGGCGATGGCGCCGCGGGCTCGTCGCCAGCTTCGGGAAGGAAGGGAGACGGCTCGTTCGCGGGAAGGACCGCGAGATAGATCGCGCGGCGCGCGGGACGATCGAGAGAGCTCATCTCGAGCCAGCCCGTGCGTGGTCCGTAGTCGGTGCTGGCCAGGAAATAGAGATACTTGCCGCCGGCGTCGAACGCGGGGGACACGGCATCCGACATCGCGTCGGTGATCTGGTGCGGCTTCCCTTCCTCGAGCGAATAGAGGAAGACAGCGCGCAGGTGGCTCTCCACGTTCCGGGAGTACGCGACCCAGCGCGAGTCGGGCGACCACGCGGCATCGATGTCGCGCGTCGGATCGTAATACGTGTCGCTGTCGATCTTCGTCGCCTTGCCCGTCGCGACGTCGAGCGTCCAGAGGCCGAGGTGGTTGTCCTCGAGCAGAAGGTGCTTGCCGTTAGGCGACCAGATCGGCGCGAAATAATACGCTGCGGCCGGCAGCGCGACCGCGCGCGGCTTCGTGAGACCGCTCTGATCGCCGATCATGAGCTGGTACTCACCAGTGACGTCGGAGAGCCACGCGAGCTGCGAGCCGTCGGGCGACCAGACCGGGCTGTGCTCGTGCGCGCCGGTGGTGCGCGTGAGGTTGCGATAGTCGCCCTGCGACGCGGGGACGGAGAAGATGTCACCGCGCGCCTCGAACGCGGCGCGCACGCCGGTAGGCGAGAGCGATGCGCCGCGAATCATGCTCGCGACGCGCTTCATCTGCGGCCGTGCCCAGGGGAGATCGCCCTTCACGTCGATCTCCAGGCGCTTCGTCTGACCCGTCTTGGTATCGAACAGATGGACGTAACCCGCCTGCTCGTAGACGATCGCATCCGGACCCGCCGACGCGTTCTGGATGTCGAAGTCATCGTGACGGGTGAGCTGCTCCGTCTTTTTCGAATCGAGATGATACGCGAACAGATTCGCCGTGAAATTCCGGTCGGAGATGAAATACACGGTGTTGCCGATCCACATCGGATCGGCGTCGTTGCTGTTCGCGCGCGGCAGCTTCTCGACCGAGTAATCGGCGAGGCTCATGATCCAGATCGGATGCGTCCGGCCGCCACGGTAGTGGCGCCACCCGCTCGCCTCATACCAATCGGGGATGAACTGGGTCGAGATCTCCTCGTACGCGATGCGCCTTCCGTCCGGTGAGTACGTGCCAGTAAATGCGCGCGGCATCGGCAGCGCTTCGGGGAGTCCGCCGTCGAGCGCGACGCTGAAGAGCCGGAAGTACGATTGCTGCGGTGCGCTCGTCCGCGCCGAGCCGAAGATGACGCGCTTGCCATCGGGGCTCCAGCCGCGCACGCGGTCGGCGCCGGGATGGTAGGTGAGCCGCTTCGGGTCGCCGCCCGCTGCAGGCACGACGTAGACGTCCGTGTTGCCACCGACCGTCCCGGTGAACGCGATGAGCGAGCCGTCGGGCGAGAACGACGGTTCCGTCTCCACGCCAGGCGTTGCCGTTAGGCGCCGCGCTGAGCCGCCGTTGCGGCCGACGACCCAGAGGTCCCCCGCATACTCGAACGCGACGAGATCCTTGCTGACCGCGGGATGGCGGAGGAGCCGCGTGCCCTGCGCGGACAAGGAGCTCGCGGCGCCGGCCAACGCTGCCAGGAGTGCAAACGAAGTCTTGGAAAACATGGCTATTCGATAAGAGGATGCGACTGCCTTACCGCAGAGGACGCGGAGGACGCAGAGGACTGCA
>DATEPP010000582.1:0-5820 GCA_035273165.1 Gemmatimonadaceae bacterium | reverse complement strand
AGAGCTTCATCACGCCCGGCGACGCCGAGCGGTGGTTCTGCTTCATGATCGCGAGGGCGATCGTATCGAGGTTCTGACGCTCGATCGTCGACAGTTCGCTTGCCGCGAAGCGCCCCTTCCGCTCGTACCAGTACCGCTCGTCAAAATACCGCTGCAGCGCGTTTGAGCTCAGGCGGCGATTCTCCCGATCGTCATCATAATCGTCGTCGTCGCTGGCGAACACGTAACCATGATTCGCGAGTACCTCCGCTTCGATAACCTCCCAGTCCTGCGGGGAGTGCGTCCCGAGCATCGCGGTGGTGATCACGCGATTCTGATAGAAGCGCATGTCGCCCGATTCGATGTTTGGATGCTTTGCCGCCTCTGCCTCGCGCACCACCTCGAGATTGACCCGTTCGCCACCCGTTAGGCGCGCGTTCGTGAAGCTCGTGTCCGCGTGATACCAAACCCGAGACGTGAGCCAGTGTTGGAGCGTGTCGTCCTGGAAGACCCGGCCATGCTTTCCGAAAATGATCGCGCGGATGCGCTGGACGTCGGCGAGGGACATCGGCCCGAGCGATGACGCCGGGACGGCCTTCGTGGAGTAGTCGAAGTCTTCCCACTGTTCCAGTGTCGCCGGCACCCTAGCCGGTGGCGTGAGCGCAACTCGCTCCGGCGTAGTCGACTGATCGGAAGCGCTTGATGCCGTTGATAGCACTGTGTCCGCTACTTTGAACGCGCCCTGCTGCACGGCCGGCGCACGAGTGTCGGATGCAATACGCGCAGTGCCCGATGAGGTGTCCTTCGACTTCTCACAGGCGCCCGAGATCGCTAGCGCGGCGAGGATTAGGAGACGACGGAGCATCATCTCACCTTGGGAGAGTTTGATGCGGGCACGTATCGGGCGACCCCGCTCGCGATCGCGCGCGCCATCAGCGACTGGCCCGCCGGAGCCTTGATGAACGCGGCATCGCGCTTGTTGCTGAGCGTCACCATCTCGATGAGCACCACGGGTACCTCGGAAAAGATGGATCCGGTGAGCGCGCCCTGCTGCTCCCCTACCGCCGTTCGTGAATCGCCACGAACGCCGCCGTCTTTCAGCTTTCCTTCCAGAAGCCGCGCCATGGACACGTGCATCGAGTCTGCCGCCGCCGCGCTCGCGCGCATTACCGCCTCGCTGGGACCGGTTCGCCCGTGCGCCCTTCCCTGCTTGTCGGGATGATAGATCGCGAAACCGCTGTCCGCGCTGGCGTCGCAATGCAACCTGACGACGAGCGCGGCCCGAGACGTGTTGCCAATCCGCGCTCGTTCGATGTTCGTGACCATCGTGCCTTCGGCATCCTTCGTTCGGACGACGTGGTAACCTTCCGCGGTCAGCAGCGTAGCCAGGCGCCCGGCCACGGCCCACGCTACGTGCACCTCGCTCGTGCCATTCTGCATTGCGGCGCCGCTGCTTACTTCCGAGGGATGTCCCGCATCGATGACGATCGTCGGTGCGTTGCTCTGTGCCTCGACGCGTGAGAACGCGAGACAGAGGACGCCAGCGAGAAGGCGAGTCACCTGGATTGGCATCGAGCTGGCGGCGGGCATATCCTCTAATGGACATGATGCGCCCATTTGCGCAACAAAAGGGGATTCCCGTCAACCAGCAGCGATGCAGCTCTCGGACGTCGAAGTCCGCATCCTCGGATGCCTGATCGAGAAGGAAGCGACGACCCCCGACAACTATCCGTTGTCGCTCAACGCGCTCACCAACGCATGCAATCAGCTCTCGAATCGGGAGCCGGTGATGTCGCTTGGGGAGGATCAGGTGAAATGGGCCGTCAACAGCCTGCGCCAGCAATCGCTCGTCCGCGCGATCCAGCCCAGCGACGCGCGGGTCATGAAGTTCCAACACTTGCTGACGGAGAAGCTCGACCTCGACCCGCCGGCGCGCGCCGTGCTCTGTGTCCTGATGCTGCGGGGACCACAGACGTTGGGTGAGATCAAGACGCGCACGGGCCGTCTCGCCGAGCTCACCAATCTGGCGGACGCCGAGGCGGCGATAAATGAATTGATCGCTCTCGAGCTCGCGGTGCAGATGGTGCGGCGGCCGGGTCAGAAAGAGATACGGTACGCGCACCTCCTCTCCGGCCCGCCGAGTGAGGTACCGGCTGAGGCGCAGCCCGACGTCCCGGCGGTCACGACGCAGCAGGATCGAATCGCCGAGCTCGAGGCATCACTCGACGAGGTTCGTCGCGAGCTGGCGGCGCTCCGCGAGCGCTTTGACGCGTTCAGCCGCCAATTCAGCTAGCACGGGGCTGCCAACGGGGCCCGCCGATGGCCGGGCCCTGTTGAGTAAGTTACTACTGAAGGCGGTCGAACGTAGCCTTCCGAATCAGCGGTCCTTGCGTCCAGCGAGGCCGACGGCGGTGAGGAGGCCGTTGTCCCGGTCGTACGCCATCGCCCACGCGGCGGTCGCGCGGCCGAGGGCCTGCCCAGCGTCGACGTCGAAGCGGTAGTGAATGCCGCCATAGATCCGCGACAATCCGGCTTCGATGACCTGCGCGTCGAGCTGCGCCGCCTGGCTCGGGAAGTAATGCGAGAGCACCGCCGCTGAAGCGGACGACACACACGAATGCCCGGACGGATACGATGGGTGGTTCGGCAGCCCGTATGGGAAGTTGGGAGGTCCGTCGGGACGCTCGAGCGTCGGCCGCGTGATCAACGGATCCGCCATCGACGGACGCAGCATGAAATAGCGGAACTTCGAATCCCAGCAGCCGATCGTGGCGTCCATTGCTGCGGCGTTCATGATCGCGAGGAGATGCGCTGCATCCTGCTCGTCGAGGCCACCGGCCTGGATGAACGAGGCCGCCTGTTCGTCCCAGTAGCCGAGTGCCGTGATCGTGCCGTTGGACAGGTTCCAGAAGTACGCAATCTCGCTCTGTTGCACTGTTCGGGTGTCCGAGATGTGCCTGACCTCGTCGAGATCGTTCCTGAACGCGCTGCCCGGCACCATGGAAAACGCCGGCGGTGGCGGCGCCCGGAACTGGCTCTGGGCCGAGTGGCCCGCGACCGCTCTGAGGAAATAGGGCGTCATCGTCGGGAACTGATAGCCGGCCGAAGGAGGCCGTTGGGCTGTCCCGACCGCCGGTGCGCCCTCCCAGATGCCGGGGCCTGATGCGTTTCGCATACTCTCATTCCACGGCAGTGCGAAACCGTCCTGACTCGCCCACTCTGCCATCGCGCGACCGGCGGCGCGTCCAACGCTCACGCCGCGGGTGTACTGTGGATGCGTCCAACCCGATGCATCCCGTCCGAACGCCGCGAGCTGCGCCTCGAGTCCGTCTGCGTCAACTGGAGAGAGGGCGGAGAGAATCTCCGCCGATGCGCCGGCGACGGCGCCGCGTCGGGCTTCATACGACGCCCGACCATTCCCACCATCCTCGGCGTCGGCATCTTCGTCGCCGTGACTGACCGCAACGAGCGCGGCATAGTCGGCGACGCTGTGCAACGCGTACAGCCTGATGGCGTTGATGGGCGATAGTTTCCGGTTCGCGACGAGATTGCGCGTGATCAGCTCCCAGGCGAGCGTGGCTGCGGCGCCGCCTCCGTCTCGCTCACCGCGATCCAGCGCCGCGGCGGACGGCTGCAAGAGCGATCCCGGCGGCCCGGTTGGCCGTTCGGAGCAGTTCGAGAGCGCGGCGGCAGCGAGCGTGATTGCTACCACTGCTCGCGCGCGGCTGAGATGCCTCTGTCCCATGGTTGCCACTCGTCCCTCCGGTTCGACGGCGCCTAACGACAATGAAAAAACCGGCAGAGGGGTGCCTGATGGCACCCGCTCAGCCGGTTTCGCGATTTGCTCCGCCCGGGGCATGGGCGACCTTAGAATGTACAGCGCACCCCGAGCATCATGGCATTCTGAGAGTGGCCGATCTTACCGCGCCTTTAGCAAATTGTCAACACGCGATGGCGCAGCCTTAGCGCTGCCGTTGTCCGTTCGGACGCTCGGCAATCGGAAGACGAGAAGCGGCTTTGTGCGTTGACTTCTTCTTCTTCTCGGCCTGCTCCTTCTCCTTCTTGTGACGCCAGGGAAGCCATCCACGATGCGCCTCGTCCTGCTTCTTCTTCGCGGAACGAGCTTCATGGTGCTCGGCTTTCACGTGATGGGCCGCCGCTTTTCTCGATGATTTGTGCGGGGTCGCTTTGGCGTGCCTAGCGCGTGGCTCACCGGCCTGCACCGGCTCCGCCGGGTGGTGCTCGGCCGCCGACGCATGGTCGCGAGCCGCTGCGGGCGCCGTATCGACGCCACCATGTCCAAAGCACGCGAACGTCGAACGCGTGCTCGTCGTTCCATCCTTACAGGCCTTCGTCTGCGGACCCTGCGCGCTGGCAATCGCGGGAGCAATACAAAGCGCGGTCGCGGCGAGTATCGCGCGCATCACGAGGGACGTGGGCATTTCGACCTCCCCGAAGGAGTCACTCTTGGGGATAGACGTGTCCCTCGGCGTGACGTCACTCGCTCGGCGACTCAGAGTGTGATATAGCGTACATCTGCAAGGTATGATTCGTTATGGAGATCACCTTCCTCGGTGCCGCGCGAGAAGTCACCGGATCGTGTCACCTCGTCACCTGCTCCGGATCGAAAGTCCTTCTCGACTTCGGAATGTTTCAGGGCCGTCGCAGCGACGCGAACACGAAGAATTCGCAGCTTGCGTTCGCAGTAGACGAGTTGAATGCCATCGTCCTGTCGCATGCCCATATCGACCATTCCGGCCGGTTGCCCATGCTGGCGCGACATGGGTACACGGGACCGATCTATGCCACTCCGGCGACGCGCGACCTCTGCGCGATCATGCTTGCCGACTCGGCTTATCTCCAGGCGAAAGATGCGGAGTTTCTCAACCGTCGTGGCCGGCCCGTCGCTGCGCCCCTCTACGACATGGACGATGTCGCGCTCATCATGAGCCGGATGCACTCCATTCCGTATGACACCGCATTCGAGGTCGCACCTGGAATGCGCTGCACGTTCGTGGAAGCCGGACACATTCTCGGCTCGGCTTCGATCGTCCTCGAGTGTACCGAGGCTGGCACGACTCGTCGGCTCGTTTACTCCGCGGACGTGGGCCGCTGGGGACTGCCGATCATTCGCGATCCGCGACCACCGCACGGGGCCGATATCGTGCTCCTCGAGTCCACCTATGGCAATCGCGATCACACATCCGTGGAGGAGATGCCCGAGCGTCTCGCGCAGATCATTCGCGAGACCGCGGCGAAAGGTGGTCGCGTGATCATACCAGCCTTCGCCGTCGGGCGGACGCAGGAGCTGTTGTACGACCTGCATCGCCTAACGAGGGCGGGCGCCATTCCGGCGATTCCGGTCGTGCTCGACAGCCCGCTCGCGATCGCCGCGACCACCGTCTTCGCCACGAATCCGGACGCACACGACCGGAGCGAGGAGCTGGTGAACGCGGTCGATGATCTGTTCGATTTCGACCGCCTCGAGTTCACGCGTGACCCCGCCGCATCGAAAGCACTCAATACGCGTCAAGGGCCGATGGTCATCATCGCCGCCTCGGGCATGGCCGAGGGCGGTCGGATATTGCATCATCTCGCGCACGGTGCATCGGATCCGCGCAACACCATTCTCATCGTTGGCTTCCAGGCCGAGCATACGCTGGGACGCCGCATCGTCGAACGGCGCCCGATGCTCAGCGTGTATGGCGAGGAGATTCCGCTTCGCGCTCGAGTCGAGGTGCTGGACGGCTACAGCGCGCACGCCGATCGTCATGAGCTGCATCGATGGCTCGACGCGGTTCGTGGCCCGTCGCGGCGTGCGCTTCCGGTGTATCTCGTGCA
>DATEPP010000581.1:0-1638 GCA_035273165.1 Gemmatimonadaceae bacterium | reverse complement strand
CACAGCCGACCATCTATCGGTCCTTCTTCGGGGTTCCCGACAGGCCGTCAAGAAGCTTCTGATGGATCAGCGCGCCATAGTCGGCATCGGCAACATCGACGCGAACGAGGCACTCTTTCGTGCACGCATCGACCCCTCTCGTGCCGCACGAGCCGTTACGGCAGACGAAGCAGTCGCCATACACGTGGCTCTCGTGAGCGTGCTGCGCGAGTCGATCGCCGCCCGCGGTACGAGCTTTCGTGATTATCGCGATGCGAGCGGCGAGCGCGGAGGCTTCGTCGAACAGCTCGCCGTGTACGGCCATGCCGGCGACCCCTGTCCGCGCTGCGGGGCCCGGCTCATCGGCACGCATGCCATCGACGGACGGATGACGGTCCTGTGCGCGCGCTGCCAAAGCTAGAGCTCCTCCGCGCGCCAACGTGCGACGCCCAGCTCGGCGTCATGCACGACGACGTTCGCGCGCGTGCCGAGAACCGGCCTGGAGTTTATAGAATGCTCACGAGCGGTGGCGAGGTCGTCTACGTCGGCAAGTCGAAGCGAGTCCGCACCCGCCTGTTGAGCTACTTCCGCTGCTCCTTTCCCGAGGAGAAGGGCGCGCGTATCCTGCGCGAGGCCGACCGCATCGAGTGGGAGTACACACCCAGCGAATTTGCCGCGCTTCTCCAGGAGCTACGGCTCATCAAGCAGCTCCGGCCGCGCTTCAACGTCGCGATGAAGCGCGATGGCCGGAACTTCTGCTTTCTCAAGCTCACCCGAGGCACGGCGCCCAAGTTTCTCGTCGTCCGCGGGCCCAGTCAGGACGACGCGTCGGTGTACTACGGGCCATTCCAGGGCGCTCAGCGCGTCGGCGACGCGGTCCGCGAGCTCAACGACGCGTTAGGCTTGCGCGACTGCGCCAACGATCAGGCGATGCACTTCGCCGACCAGCCGGAGCTGTTTAGCATCTTTCCACGAACGCCCGGCTGTATCCGTTTCGAAGTCAAGAAGTGTCTCGGGCCGTGCGTCGGCGGCTGCACCGCCGACGAGTACGCGAAGCGCGTGAAGCTGGCGCGTGGCTTTCTCGATGGTGCCAACGACGGTCCGATCGAAACGCTTCGTGGCGAAATGGAGCGTGCCAGCGAACGGCTCGAATTCGAGCGGGCTGCCTCCCTCCGGGACAAGCTCCACCGGCTGGAATCGCTCAAAGAGCAGTTTCTCCGGTTGAGATTTGCCGTTGAGACCCTCTCGTTCGTCTATCCGGTACCGGGTCACGACGGCGGCGATCGATTGTACTTCATCCGTCGCGGTCGGGTACGGGGCGAGGTGGATCTTCCGCGAACCGCGACCGAGCAGGCGCGTGTCGAGGAGCTGATCGACCAGATTTTTTCGCCAGTGGAGCGTGACACCTCGCAGATCCCGACGCACGAGATCGACGAGCTGTTGTTGTTGTCGAGTTGGTTCCGGCGTTTCCCCGCGGAATTGAAGCGGACGCGCGCTCCGTCCCCTGGCCTGCCTTCTGCACTACGTCGTTTAGGACGTACCGCCGCACGTAGCGGCCGCGACCCTCGGAGCGACGATGGCAACGACGTGGCAGCCGATTACCCTCGTGCAGTGCATCAGCCTTCGCCCGTGGCTGGTCTATCCGGGCTCTGATGAGTC
>DATEPP010000580.1:0-3157 GCA_035273165.1 Gemmatimonadaceae bacterium | reverse complement strand
GCCTCACCGACGATCAGTGCGACGCGTCCGTTCCCCTCGCGGGCTTGCGCAAGGACCTGCCGCAGCGCGTCGATCTGCGCACCGCGGCCGATCAATGTGGGACAGACGACGTCGTGCTGGAGATGCATGCGCTACGCTGCGGCCCCCGACGTCCGGCGTCAAGGCTAGGCAAGCCGCCTAACGGCTTCTATGGTATCCGCTTCGGACGCGGGCTTGTCGGGTCGGTAGCCCTTGATACGGGCGAAGCGGAGGGTCACGCCGCCGGGGTACTGGGAACTGCGCTGGACCTCGTTGAACGCGACTTCGACGACCAGCTCCGGCCGCACGAAGACGATATGGCCGTCGCGGTGGACTTGGCGCGCGAGGAGCTCCTTCGTCTGCCAGGCGAGGATCTCGTCGGTCATTCCCTTGAACGTCTTGCCGAGCATGACGAAGTCGCCTGTCGCCGGATCGCGGGCACCGAGGTGGAGATTAGAGAGCCAGCCCTTCCTGCGACCCGAGCCCCACTCGGCGGCGAGGACCACCAGATCGAGGGTGCGTGGCGTCTTCACCTTGAGCCACGCCGAGCCTCGGCGACCGGCGGCGTACGGCGCGGTGGGAAGCTTCGCCATCACACCCTCGTGCCCGCGAGCGAGCGCGTCGTCCACGAAGCGCTGGGCGTCGGGGGTATCGCTCGTCGTTAGGCGTGGGACGCGATGTGCCGCCGGGACGATCACGTCGAGCCGCGCCAGCCGTTCGGCGAGCGGACGGTCGAGAAAGTCCTCGCCGTCGGCGCGGAGCAGGTCGAAGAAGAAGGGGGTCACCGGCATCGTGGCGCGGAGCGTTTCGACGTCGAGTCGGCGGCCAAAACGCCGCATTGTCTCCTGAAAGGGAAGGGGACGGCCGTCCGGCATGAGAGCGATCACTTCTCCATCGAGGATGAGCTCACGCGCGGGCAGCGCGCGCACCGCCTCGACGACCTCCGGTACGGCCGGGGTGACGTCGTTGAGGCTGCGCGTGTAGATGGCGACACGGTCGTCCTGCCGGTGGGCTTGAACGCGCGCGCCGTCGAGCTTCCATTCGAGAACGGCCGTGCCTAACGAGGCAAGCGCTTCGGCGACGTTCGGCGCCGAATCGGCGAGCATTGGTTGGATGGGACGGAAGAGTTGGATCGAGTAGCGCGCGAGCGCGGACTCGCCTTCCGTCAGGACTGCCTCGGCAACCGTCCCGAGATCGCCGGCGAGCATGACGGCGCGTCGCACCCGGTCGCCCGGAAGACTCGCCGCGCGTGCGACCGCCTCGGTGAGCACGCCGTCGAGGGCGCCTTGACGAACCTCTCCGATCGCCAGCGCTGTGAGGAACGACTGCTCGTCGGCCGTCCCGCGAGCGAGCAGTGCCGAGAGAATTCGCTGCCGTTCGGCGGCCGAGCTCTTGCCGCGGACTGCTTGCAGCGCGCTGAAAGTGGCGTCGACCTCGGCGAGGGTCAGCTCCGGGGTCGTGGCGGCGATGGCGGGCCGCGCCTCGGCAATGCTGGCCCAACCGACACCGAGCTTCCCCTGGCGCGGCCAGCCGGTGAGGAACCCGACGGCGATCGGGATCTCGTTAGGTGCCAGGCGCTTGAGTAACGCCGCCAGGAGTGCGATCTTCTCAAGGCGAGCGCTCGTGTCGGCGACGAGTTTCGAGGTCAGAACCAGATCATTGAGCTGCATGAAACGCGCTATTCGATGGTTGTTGCTGGCATGGCCGGCGCCACTCTGGGCACAGAGTACCACCGACTGGCCGAATCTTGCCAAGTACCGCGACTCGAGTGCCGTGCGCGGCGCTCAGGTCGTGTTCATGGGCAACTCGATCACCGAGGGATGGAAAAAATACTGGTTCACTGGGAAGCCGTACGTGAACCGCGGGATCGGGGGCCAGACGACGCCACAGATGCTCGTCCGCTTCCACCAGGACGTTATCGCGCTCCATCCGGCGGTGGTCGTGATCCTCGCCGGCACGAACGACATCGCGGGCAACACCGGTCCAAGCACGCTCGAGATGATCGAGGATAACCTCGCGGGCATGTCGGAGATGGCGCGCGCGAATGGCATCCAGGTGGTGCTCTGCTCCGTGCTGCCAGTGTTCGACTATCCCTGGAAGCCGGGCCTGGAGCCGGCACCGAAGATCGTTGCGCTGAACGCCTGGATGAAGCACTACGCCGACTCGACGGGCGGCGTGTACGTGGACTATCACAGCGCCATGCGCGACGACCGCAATGGCATGCGCGCCGACCTCGCCAGCGACGGCGTGCACCCTAACGAGGCCGGCTACAAGATCATGGTCCCGCTCGTCGAGCAAGGGATCGCCGACGCATTGCGTCGCTCCACGTCCGGTGCGCGTCGCCAAGAGTAACGCTCACCGTCACGGCGCCACCGAGGTGATAGATGCGGCGCATGAGCCATTCGACGGTGCACCGATCGACGACGCCTCGGCTGAGCTCCGACATTCGCGGCTGCCGGATGCCGAAGTACGGCGCGACGACATGCTGGCTTCCGGCCCCGCCGAGCGATCGCGTGATCTCCGCCGCGAGCTCGCGTCGGATGGCGTAAATCGGATCATCTGCCGGCACTCGCATGCGGCACTCTAACGCCGAGCGCGTTTGGGTGCCCGACCGTTTTGTTGCGGAGTGTACCCATTGCTCGCGCCGCGGAAGTATCAGAGGTCCCCGTCGCCGACCTCATTCCAAATTTGGAATATTCTGCATGCCGGGAACGGAGGCCGTACCGCCGAGTGAAGACCACGATTGGACAGGCCTTAGAGGGTGGGACGCGAATCACGCGAATTTGGGGCGAATCCAACCCGGCGCGTTTCGGCTTGCGATCCGGCCTACAAACTTGATGGGTCTTTGACTCGATGTGAAAGATCAGCGATCCTGAACTGAGTTCGCTGATGGCTGTGTTCTAAAATCCACAACTCCGCGTATTCCAAATTTGGGTTCTTCGGGGAATTTCGGGAGCGCGGGGAGATGGTCTCGCATGGAGAGGCCAGAGTTCTTTGGCGCGAATGACGCGAATTTTTCCTCGGCACTGACAGGTCCATGCGCAACGAGCCGAGAAGTCTTTGTGAACTGCACACCCATCGAGTTCGAGCACGTGGTGCCTCCCGAGGTCGTTCCAAAGAGTGATCGTCCGGGCTCGTC
>DATEPP010000579.1:0-2056 GCA_035273165.1 Gemmatimonadaceae bacterium | reverse complement strand
GCCGCCAAGCACTTCACCTCCACGCATGTAGTCGTGCCCGTAGCCTCGCCCGTGGGGATAATTCTCCAGCGAAGCTTCCTCATGCTCATTCATGGGCCACCTCCTGCGAAGGGCGTGTCGGGACCATTCATCCGCATTGTGTAGCACCTTGTCCAATGACGCAAGTGTTACCCGGCGCGACATTCCTTGGCCGACCCGTTCGCTTGTTTGAAAACTTGCCGTCTTGCTATACTTCAAGGCTATGCAAATCCGTAACATTGCCATCATTGCGCACGTCGACCACGGGAAGACGACGCTCGTCGACAAGATGCTCCGCCAGGCTGGAGCGTTTCGCGAGAATCAGGTCGTTCAGGAGCGCGTGATGGATTCGAACCCGCTCGAGCGCGAGCGGGGGATTACCATCCTCGCCAAGAACACTTCGGTCCGCTGGCACGGCACGAAGATCAACATCGTCGATACACCAGGCC
This sequence comes from Gemmatimonadaceae bacterium, assembly GCA_035273165.1. GTDB lineage: Bacteria > Gemmatimonadota > Gemmatimonadetes > Gemmatimonadales > Gemmatimonadaceae > AG2. The sequence goes on along the minus strand of DATEPP010000579.1, from coordinate 1,589 downwards.
ACGCCGACTTCGGCGGCGAGGTCGAGCGCATCCTGCGCATGGTGGACGGTGTGCTCCTCGTCGTCGACGCCTTCGACGGGCCGATGCCCCAGACGCGGTTCGTGCTGCGCAAGGCGTTAGGCCTCGGCCGGACACCGATCGTCGTCATCAACAAGATCGATCGGCCGGGCGCCGATCCCCTTCGCGTTCACGACGAGGTACTCGATCTCTTCATCGAGCTCGAGGCCGAGGAGGCCCAGCTGGACGCGCCGGTGATCTATGCGTCGGCGCGGGACGGCGTCGCCACCGGGGACCTCGACGTGCCGGCGACGGACCTCTCGCCGCTCTTCGACGCGATCATCAAGCATGTGCCCGCGCCGCCGAGCGATGAATCGGGCGCGCTCCAGATGCTGATCTCGACCATCGATCACTCGCCGTATCTGGGTCGACTCGGCATTGGACGCATCGAGCGCGGTGCGGTCCACGTGGGCGACACGGTCGCGATGCTGCCGCTGGACACCAATCAGCCGACCGAACGCGCGCGCGTAACGAAGCTGTACGGCTTCGAGGGTCTCGAGCGCATCGAGGTGCCGAGCGCCTCCGCGGGCGAGATCGTCGCGCTGGCGGGTCTCGAGGGAGTCGAGATCGGCCATACTGTTGCCGACGCCGAGGCACCGGAACGCCTCGAGGGAATTGCCGTCGAGGAGCCGACGATCTCTGTGGACTTCATCGTCAACAACTCACCCTTCGCCGGCAAGGAAGGAAAGTTCGTGACGTCACGCCAGCTGCGTGAGCGGCTCTATCGAGAGCTCGAGCGCAACGTCGCACTTCGGGTCGAGGACACCGAGTCCACCGACACGTGGTCGGTCTCCGGACGTGGCGAGCTGCATCTCACGATCCTGATGGAGACGATGCGGCGCGAGGGATTCGAGTTTCAGGTGTCGCGGCCGCGGGTGATCACCCGGGAAGGGATGAACGGCGAGCGGCTCGAGCCGTACGAGGAGCTGATGATCGACGTCCCGGAAGATTTCCTCGGCGTCGTCATCGAGAAGCTCGGTCCGCGCCGCGCCGAGATGTTGGAGATGAAGAATCCGGGGCAGGGCCTCGTGCGGTTGCGTTATCGAATTCCGGCGCGCGGACTGTTCGGATACCGCTCGGAGTTTTTGACGGACACGCGCGGAACCGGCATCATCCATCACCGTTTCCTGGATTACGGCGTGTGGGCAGGTCCGCTCGCGGGTCGCACGCGTGGATCACTTGTATCGATGGAAAACGGCACGATTGTGGCGTTCGCACTCGCGAACCTGCAGGAGCGGTCGACGTTGTTCGTCGCGCCTGGTGACGCGGTGTACGAAGGAATGGTTATTGGCGAGAGCGCGCGGCCTGGCGACATGGACGTCAATCCAACGAAGGAAAAGAAGCTGACGAACATGCGATCGAAGTCGGCGGACGAACACATTCAGTTGGAACCGCCGCGGGAGTTGACTCTCGAAGCGGCCCTCGAGTATATCGAGGACGACGAGTTGATCGAGGTGACGCCGCAGTCCATTCGACTCCGGAAGCGCTCCCTCAGCGCATCGGATCGAAAGAAGCTTTCACGAGAGGCGAAG
>DATEPP010000578.1:0-3115 GCA_035273165.1 Gemmatimonadaceae bacterium | reverse complement strand
GGCGCGACCGGTCTGGTAGGTACCGCAGGCGATCTCGTGAAGTGGGCGCGTGCCCTCCGGGGCGGAAAAGTTGTCTCCGAGGCGTCGCGCGACGAGCTGGAGCGGGGCAAGGTGCTCGTCAGGCGCGAGGGATCGAGCGACGTGTACTACTCCTTCGGCGCGCGCATCTACATGGACGGGGATCGGCGCCGAGAGGTATGGCACTCTGGCTACGACGTCCGCGTTGGTCAGAGCAGCACCGTGCGGCTCCTGGACAACGGGCTCTGGATCGTCGTTCTGGCGAATTCGGGGCTGGACGCTAACGGCGAGCCGTGGGCCGCGGCGGTTGCGCGCGTCGTGGACGGCTGTCTCGCGGAATCCACCTCGCGCTGCGCCGTGTCTAGGGACAGTTCCCCCTAAGCCGCGGCTCTCGTTTTCCCGAGTGCGGTGACGAGGAGGCGGCGGACGCGTCGGTAGAGGCCCCCTCCCGCCTCCCATGACCGACGTTGTCAGACCAACCACCGCCACCGCTGATCGCGACACGGCGCTCCGCTACACCGCCGACTGCGCGTTGATCGTCGCCGGCCTGATGGTGCCGATCGCGCTCGTCGTCGCGCTCTTCCAGCCGTCCTGGACGCGAACGACCGTCTGGCTCCCGATCCTCTTCATCATTGTCGCTGGCGCGCCATTCGTCATCGTCGCGCGGGCTCTGCAGCGCGAGGCGGCGACGTGGGCAATCGGTGCCGCGACTGGCTTCGCGTGGATGACGATGCTGCTGATCATCGACGTGGCCTTCATTGGCGACAACCTGCGCGTCATCTGGGCGCGCGGCGGTGGCCTCTTCTGGCTGTTGGTCGGCTATCTCATGGCGTCGGCGGAAATGGTCAGCAACCTCATGCCGCGGTCGGGGTACGTGTTGTTCATCCCGCTCTTCATTGCCAGCGCCTATCTCGCCAGGCATGCCTACCGCGCGCGCTCGGGAATCGACCTCCTCACGAATCACGAGTGGTTTCGGGGCTGGGCCCTCTCACTCGGTTATGTCCTCGTGGGACTCCCGGTTTTTCTCAAAGTCGCCGACGGTGTCGCGAAGCGGGAGCTCGCGAAGCGCGATGAGCGGAGCAAGTACTACGCGCAGGCGACGGTCGACGTTCGCAAACTCTTACGTCGCGTTCAGAACTGTCTCTACTGGTACGAGAGCCAGCACCCCGACCAGGGATTCCCCCGCGACTTTGCGTCCGTCGGCCCTCTGGGCACGGCGTGCTTCGACACGACGTCGATGACCGGGACCCTCGCCCACTCGCGCCTGCGCTACGCGGCGAGCGCGCCCGACAGCACCGGACGCGTCACCGGCTTCTGGCTCGTCGCCGAACCGACCAGCGAGGAGGCGTTCTGGCGCAAGCAATATTACGCCGACGAATCAGGAGTGGTGTACTACGCCGACCTCCTCGGTCGCGACGATTCGATGTTCTACCACCGTAACCCGCCCGACTCGCCGCTTCCGCCGCCCGGAGAGTTGCTCGAGATCGTGGACTCTCCCGTTCGAGAGCTTCGCTTCATTCAGGAGTGTCTGCGCCGGCCGCTCGAGTACCAGGGGATCGTCTATCCCATTCGTCTCGAAGAGCGGGGATGTGCGAAGAGAGAGTGGCTCACTGCCGATGGTGACATGCTCCTCTCCGTCTCGTCGCGCTTCGCGAGCGACGTCATGGGCGGCACGTATTCTCTCGTCTATCGTCCGCGCCGTGCGCTGACCGAGACGACCGCCGCTGGCTACACCATGGAAGCACGACCGGCGCAGTTCGGCGTCGACGGCGTGCGAAGCTACTGGACGGACGACCTCGGCCGCATCCACTGGACGCGCGAGAACCGCGCCGCCACTGCCGCCGATCCCGTGATCGAGGAGTGCGATCTCGGCCGGCCGTGCGAAGGTTGATTATTCACTAAACTCATGATGCGTACATCGCTGCTCGCCGTCGCCGGCACCATCGCGGCCGTCGCGTTCACTTCGTCCGCCCGCGCCCAGACGGGAACCCTCCGCGTCGTCCGCGTGACGCCAACCGGCGACGCGGGCCCGACACAGCAGATCAGCGTCGCCTTCGACCGGCCCGTGGCCGGCTCGCTCGACCGATCGGTCGATCCGGCGTCGATCTTTCACGTCGAGCCAGCGGTGCGAGGGCGCCTGGAGTGGCGCGACCCGGTGACGATTCGCCTCACGCCCTCCGCGCCACTTCCTGGCGACGCCCGGTACACCGTCACCGTCTCGAACAACTTCCGCGCGATGGACGGCAGCGCGCTGGCGGAGCCGTACCAGTTCACCTTCCGCGTCCACGGTCCGCTACTCCTCGGCGGCACGCCAGTCACCGGCAGCGATCACGTCGAGCCGAATCAGCGCTTCGCGCTCGTGTACTCCTCCCCTGTCGACCTGCCGACGCTCACCGGCACGGCCTACGTCGAGATGAGCGCCACCTGCGCCGGCGACAAGGTCATCCGGGTGAACGCGGTCTCCCAGCGCCCAATCCGGAGCGACGACGGTAGCGGCATTCGCGAGGCAGGCGGCTACGAACGTGACCACTCCACCGACTCGCTGCGACGCGTCCTACAGCTTGTGCCACGCGCTCCGTTGCCGCGCGGCTGCCGTGCGGAGCTCGTTGTCCCTTCGGAACTCAGCGCCGAGGGTGCACGCCGCACCGATCGGTGGGTCTTCTCGACCTACGGCGATTTCCGCATCGCGGCGTTTACGTGCCGAGAGGCTATCAGCACGAGTTGTCCGACGGGGCCCGTCACGATCGCCTTCTCGAATCCGGTTCGCGGCGCGGAAGTCGCCAAGCGCGTGCGTCTCATTCCGCCAACGCCTTTCACCGTCCAGGATACGAGCTCGGAGTCCACGTACTGGACGCTGGACGCCAAGCTCAAACCGCGGGTGAGCTACGCCGTCGTCGCGGATACGGCGCTGCGCGACATCTACGGCCAGCCGCTGCGCGGAAATCCCGCGGCGGGCTACACGACAACTGGGTACACGCCCACGATCCTCCAGCCCGAGGGTCATCTGCTGGTCGAACGTGTCGGCGGGTATCGCACGCTCGCCGTGCAGCACGTCAACGTCGACACGCTCATCGCGCGGATCGCGTCGATCCCCGAC
>DATEPP010000577.1:0-7805 GCA_035273165.1 Gemmatimonadaceae bacterium | reverse complement strand
ATGGATTACATCCAGGGATGGTACGAAGGGAACGCCGATCGAATGCAGCGCGCACTCCATCCCGAGCTCGCCAAGCGCATCATTCGCAGCGATCCGAAGACTGGGCGCAGCATGATCCAGACGATGGGCGCGCTCACCCTGATCAACAGCACGAAAATGGGCGGGGGCTCCAGCACGCCCGCCGCCCGACGACGCACCGACTATCGGTTGCTGGACATCTACGAAAACGCCGCCGTCGCGCGCGTCGACGCCGGCGAGTGGGTGGACTATCTGCAGCTCGGCAAGTGGTACGGCAAGTGGGTGATCGTGAACGTGCTCTGGGAGCTGCGTCCGCAGCAGCCGTGAGGCGTCGTCAGGCGCGCTTCGTCGCCTTCCGCACCTTCTTCTTGATCTTGCCAGGCCGGGTCTTGCCGTAGCTGCCGCGGTAGATCTTTCCCTTGCGTGAACGCTTGTCGCCTTTGCCCATCTCGTCGACTCCGGGTGTGGGATTCTCGCGCCTAGGGCGCGCGGTTCGAATGGAAGGCTAACGGGCCGCGCGATGTTGTCCAGTCGGCGAGCGGCGCGATGCTCTTGCGCAGCAGCCATTCCGAATGGCCGCGCACGATGTAATCGCGTAGCTCGCCGACGACCTCGTAGCCCTGTCGCACGTAGAGGGCGCGTGCTCGCTCGTTGAACGACGAGACGCAGATGAACGCATTCGGCGTCTCGGCGAAGATGCGCGATTCGGCGAACGCGATGAGCGCCGTGCCGAGCCCCCGTCCGCGCCAATCGTCGCGCACTCCGACGGACTGGATGTAGCCGACGAATGCGCCGCGCATGCTCAGGATGAGAAAGCCCACGACTTCTCCATCACCTTCCGGCGTGGCGACGTAGACCTCGCGCGATGGGTCGCGCACCGTGGCGAGCGACGAGTCGTAGTTGCGGCCAAGGGTTAGCCACGGCTCGCTCGACGACATGATCCGCGCGCACGCCATCGCCTCGTCGTCCGTCTCGATAAGCCTAACGATGACCGGCTTGTCGCCGAGGACGACGCGGTGCCGTGTCATCGAACGCAATGCCGGCGTGCTATACCGCTTCGTCCGCGACGTCCCTCGCTGGTGCGGTGAGCGCGAAGAGCAGTCCCGCTGCCACGGCTACGAGCCACAACAGGGTGCCGACCGCATGAAAGGTCCGGCCGATTCCCTGGTCGTGCGCCAGCACGCCGAAATGCCCGAGGAGAAATGCCCAATCGTGCTCGCCACCGCCAACGAGCGGCAGCTCCTGCGTGCGCGCGTCGCGCACGTAGACGGAGATGTTCCACAGGTTCTGTGCGATCCACCAGAGCGCCACCGTGGCCGCGTGCCGATCGCCGCGCCGAGCGAAGTAGACGAGAAAGACGGCGGGCACGATGAGCTGGAAGAGCGTCCCCCCGGCGAATTGAATCACCTCGCCAAACGGCGCGAACACGAGGTGTCCCGTCTCGTGGATCGCCAGGTCGATCCCGTCGAGGAAGCTGCCGGCCTCGGGATGTCGCATGAGTGGAATCCCATAGAGCGCGAGGACGAGCGTGAGCAGCACACGCGGCGCGGCGACACGGTTCCTCGGCGTCGCGGTATCGGCGGCGCTGGTCGTCATGCGCTGCAGACGTGCGCGCCGTCCGTTTCGCAACCTCGTATCTCACACGCTCGCGACCCCCGTTACGCTCGCTTGGCAATCGCCGTCATCCTCTTGGCGGTTACGCCTTTGTGAATCTCGATGTGAGCTTCATCACGCCAAACACCGTGTCCGCCGCGGTGCCCGTTGTGCTCGCGCCGGTGCGTGCTCCTCGGTGGTTCTCGTTTGGCCAATGACGTCTCTCCGACACTCGCCGCGCCGCTGGCACGCTCTCCGCATTAGGTGACCAGTGCAGGTCTCACGAGCGCAAGGTGCGTGGCGGGGGACGGCGGTTAGGGGGGAGGGGACGATGATGAACATTACCGTGCAATGCGCTCGCCTGCGCGCAGAGATGAGCAGGCACCTCGTGGCAGCATCGATGATCGTTGGCGCCGCAACCATGACGGCGTGTGCGTCCGGAGGGGTCGGCACACGTGCCGCGCAGTACGGCAGCTCGCCCTCAGCCGTCGTCATCGAGAACAACAGTTGGGATCGGGTGACGGTCTACATCTCTCGCGGCGATCAGCTCTGGCGCCTCGGTGATGTCGGCGCGCTCGGGCGAACCGAGTTCCCGGTGCAGAAGCTCGGCTTCCTCTCCGATGGCCGCAGCACGTTCCTCGTCGCGCATCCGCTCGCCGGTCAGTCGTTCCGGTCCGAGCAGTTCATGTTCCCGACGGGCGGTGTCGCGGTCTGGACGATCGAGAACCAGTCCGGCCTGTCGCACGTCAGCGTCCGCTGATTAGCAGACGCTCAACGAGGCTTTGCGCGCTTCGCCTTCGGTTTGGGCTCGGCGCGCATCGCCTCACGACGGACCTGGTCCATGATCCGCGCCAGGTCCGATTCGGCTTGGGCGCGCGCGTCGTCGGTCCAGTTCTCTTCGTTCGCGGCGGCACGGATCTCCGCGAGCATCTCGTCGATCAAGCGGCGCAGCGCGACGCGCTTCCGCCGGTCCGCCGCCGTGCCCGAGGGCGTGCCGCCCATGTCCGCACTCGTGCTCGCACCCGCGCCCACCCCCCTGGCATTCACCGACGCGGTTCCGTCCGACCGCGGTCTCGACTTCTCGGCCATTAATAGTCTCCGAAGCTCGGGTCTCGGCTCACACACCACTCGCCGACTGCCCACACCCTGCGTGCGGAACGCTCACTCCGCAAGGAGCCGCAGCATCTCACCGACCGACCACGCCTGAAACGGGCACCCACGCGGCGTCCACGGCTCCTCGGAGTCGGCAAGCTCGGACACGTGTCCCACCCCCGCTTCGTCGAGATGTCGCGCCAGTCCGCCGAGGAAGCGACGACGCGCATCCGCCCGAAGTGCCTTGCTCGCCCATGGCCCGCCGCCGATCGACCGGGACCGGACCCACGCATCCACGAACGGGCCCATCAGCCACGGCCACACTGGGCCGTTGTGGTACGCTCGGTCGCGTGCCTCCACGTTTCCCGTGCACGCGTCGACGTAGCCTGGCTCTCCCCGGGCGAGCGTTCGCAGCCCCATTGGGGTCCACAACTCTCGCTCCACCAACTCCACCACGCTCGACGCCCGCTGGCCAGCGAGCAATGCGATCCGCAGTCCACCCAGGGCCATGATCTGGTTCGGTCTCAGCAGGTCGTCCGTGCGGCCAGGCTCGTGATCGACATCGACCACGTCGAAGAGGCACCCCCGCTTCGCATTCCAGAAGCGCTCGGCAAAGCTCTCGGAGGCTTCGTCGCTCAGATCGCCCCAGCGCTCGTTCCAGCGTGAGCCGATGACGAGTGCGTTGACCCAGAGCGCCTGGATCTCGACCGGCTTGCCGATGCGGGGCGTCACCGGCTGGCCATTCACGATTGCGTCCATCCAAGTCAGCGCCATTCCAGGCTCGCCAGCGGCAAGCAGACCATCCGTGTCCATCCGGATGCCGTACCTGGTACCACGGGAGTACGCGCTCAGAATCTCCTCGGCGGCGTCCGTCAATCGCTTTGGGAGCGCCGGGGCGAGCCAGCGTCCGCGTCGAACGCTGGCGTCGAGGAACGCCTGGACGGCGATGATGAACCAGAGCGACGCATCAACGGAGTTGTAGCGTGGCTCGGTTCCACCCGCGGGGTACGCGTTGGGCATCATGCCGTCCGCCAGGGCATCGCACCAGGACAGAAGGATGCGTTCGGCTTCGTCGAGCCGGTTGGTCTCGAGGCAGAGTCCGCGGAGGGCGATGAAGGTGTCGCGGCCCCAGTCGGTGAACCACGGATAGCCCGCGATGATCGTCTCCCGCCCGCGGCGCCTAACGAGGTAGGCGTCGGCCGAATGCTGGAGTCGCGACTTGAAGGCACCGACGCGAGCGCGCTCGCTGTTCGTCAGTGCCTGACATTCCTTGAGAAGATCGCCCGCCGTCTCGTAACCGCCCCACTCCTCAGGCACGGTGAGCATGAGAACGGCGTCGCGCTTCTCCGGGCCGCCGAGCGGCCAGCTCAACTCACCCGGAGAGGCGAGGTCTTCGACGAAGTCGAGCCCGCGCACTTTCTCCTCGGTGTAGCAGAAGTTGCGAAACCAGAGTGGCTCATGGCGGTACGACCCGTTGGCGTGGAGCAGGATTGCCGGGGCGCCCTGGTACGGCATCCAGAGCCAGCTCTCGTCGGCGATGCGCTCCGGCTCGAATCGAAAATCGGGATTCTCGTGATGCAGCGCATGGAAGTCGCGGTCTGACATCATCGGACGTGCGCGGAGCTTCATTGGTGCTTCGGCTGCGTTCGCGCCAATGAGCCGCCACTGCAGTACCATCGCCGACCGCCCCGTCGTGCGCGGCGCGAAGAGCTCCTGCACGACCGTGATCCCGTCGCCGATGTCGAATCGCCAGGTGGGCCAAGGCTCGGCCTCGAAGCCAATGAGCCGTGCGGCGCCGTCTGGATAGACGACGTTCGGTGCATAACGATGGCTGCTCAGGGCAAAGGTGCCGCCCGGCGCGTCGATCCACAGCTCGATGTCGTTGACGAGGGTGAACCGCCGCTCATCATGAGGCGCGGCGACGATCAGATAGGCGTGATACCGCCGCCTCCGTATCCCGTCCGTCGCCCCCATCGCGTACCCGCCGAACCCGTCCGCGACCAACCACTCTCTCATCATTAGGTGATTGTCATCCTGAGCGAAGCGAAGGATCTGCACTTACCACTTCCCACTTCTCCCACTGCCACACTGACTGATTCAGTTTTCAGTTGCTGAGCGCTGAGATCCTGAAAACTGAATCAGTCAGTGGAAGAAGTGGGAGAAGTGGGAAGTGGTAAGTGGTCAACAAAATATCTATCAGCGTTTTCGTTCCGAATTCGCAGATAGCGATGGACTATGGACCGATAGCTCACACGGAGTAATCCGAGCCCGATCAATCAATCAGAGCTTCCATCTGCTCGGACGGACGGGAGACGTTCGCCCGCGCGGAGGTTTTTTCGAGGCAACGCGTGATCAACGCCGTCCAGCCCGTCTGATGGCTGGCGCCGAGGCCGCGACCGGTGTCGCCGTGGAAATGCTCGTAGAAGAGCACGAGGTCCCGCCACTGCGGGCTCTGCGCATAGCGCCGGTCGCCGCCGTGAGCAGGGCGGGCGCCACGCTCGTCGGGGAGGAAGAGCTTCGTTAGGCGTGACGCCAGCTCGTGCGCGACTTCGCCGAGTGTCATCATCTGCCCCGAGCCCGTCGGGCACTCCACACGGAGCGAGTCGCCGTAGAAGTGGTGGTAGCGCTCGAGCGCCTCGATGACCAGATAGTTGATCGGAAACCAGATCGGCCCGCGCCAGTTCGAGTTGCCGCCGAAGATGTACGTGTCGGATTCCGCCGGCGAGTACCGCACGGTGGACTCTTCGTCCCCCACACGCAGGGTGAAGGGATGGTCGCGGTGGATCTGCGACAAGGAGCGTATTCCGTAGGGCGAGAGAAACTCGCGCTCGTCGAGCATGTAGCTCAGGACGCGGGTCAGGCGGTGCCGCGCGGGCATCGCGAGGAGCCGGCGCGAATGACGCGAGTCCTCACGTTCACGCATGTACGAGATATGCGCCGCGAGGTCGCGGCGATTGTTGAGGAACCACTGCATTCGCTTCTTGAAGCCCGGCAGCCGATCGATCGTTTCCTGGTCTATGCACTCGCACGCGAAGATGGGCACGAGCCCGACGATCGAGCGGATGCGCAGCGGCGTCTTCTGACCGTCGATGCAGAGCTGGTCGTAGTAAAAGCCGTCGGTCTCGTCCCACAGCCCCGTTCCACCGAGCGAGTTCATGGCGTCCGCGATCGAGACGAAGTGCTCGAAAAACGTCGTCGCCATGTCCTCGTACGCGCGGTCGATCGTCGCCAGCTCGAGGGTGATCGAGAGCATCGTCGCGCAGTAGAACGCCATCCACGCCGTACCGTCCGCCTGCTCGAGATACTGCCCGTTAGGCAGCGGCTTGTTGCGGTCGAAGACGCCGACGTTGTCGAGACCGAGAAATCCACCGCTGAAGAGGTGGTTGCCGTCGGGATCTTTCCGGTTCACCCACCAGGAGAAGTTGATGAGCAACTTGTGAAAGACGCGCTCGAGAAAGACATGGTCGCGCGCCCCCTTCCGGCCCGTCATCTTGTACACGCGCCAGGCCGCCCAGGCGTGGACCGGTGGATTCACGTCCGAGAACGCGAACTCGTATGCCGGCAGCTGGCCGTTGGCGTGCATGTACCATTCGCGGAGCAGCAACACGATCTGCTCCTTGGCGAACTGCTGGTCGATGCGCGCGAACGGAATCATCTGGAAGGCGAGATCCCACGCCGCGTACCAGGGGTACTCCCACTTGTCCGGCATCGAGATCACGTCACGGTTGTAGACGTGCTGCCAATCGGCGTTCCGTCCCTGCCACCGGATCGCCGGGGGCGGTGGTGACGCCGGATCGCCCTCGAGCCACTCGCGCACGACGTAGTTGTAGTACTGTTTCGTCCAGAGGAGACCGGCGTATGCTTGCCGCGCGACGCGTGCTTCCTCGGTCGTCGCCCCCTGCGTGTATCCGCGATAGAACTCGTCCGCCTCCTGCTCGCGCAGACTGAACGTCGCGTCGAACTCCTCGCCGAATGATTCCGCTGGGGCTTCCTCGTCCGAGGAAAGGCGCAGCTCCACGCGGACGCTCTCGCCCGCGGCGACGATCCACTTGTAGAGAAATGCCGCCTTTGTGCCGACCCGCCGCGGATTCACCGCATCGACGTCGCGGTTCACGACGTAGCGGTGGAACGCATCCTTCACGTAGGGCGACTGGTTGTCGACGTCCCACAGCCGGCGACGATTGGTCTCGTTCTCGGTGAAAATCAGCTCGGGCGGCGCGCGATGGAGACCGAAGCCGTTGCGCGCCGACTGCAGACGGAAGACACCCAGCCCGGGATGCTCCGCGACCAGCGCGCGCGCCCCCTCGGCGAAGATGCGCGGTGGCGGATCGTCGCTCCGCCCCCACGACCAGTAGTTCCTGAACCAGAGCGTCGGCAGGAGCGCGAGCGGCGCCTCCTCGGGGCCATGGTTCGTCGCCGTGATCCGGATGAGGATGTCGTTCGGGGAGCCCTTCGCGTATTCGACCGCGATGTCGAAGTACCGGTCCTCGTCGAAGACGTTCGTGTCGACGAGCTCGTACTCGGGGTCTACCCGCGTTCGGCGACGGTTCTCGACGACGAGGTCGCGATACGGGTACTCGCTCTGCGGGTACTTGTAGAGCGCCTTCATGTACGCGTGCGTCGGCGTGCTATCGAGGTAGTAGTAGCACTCCTTCACGTCCTCGCTGTGGTTCCCCTCGTGGCCATTGAGGCCGAAGAGCCGCTCCTTGAGAATCGGATCGCGGCCGTTCCAGAGCGCGAGCGCGAAGCAGAGCCGGCACTCCCGGTCGGTGATGCCGAGGAGGCCATCCTCGCCCCAGCGGTAGGCTCGGCTCCGCGCCATGTCGTGGGTGAAGCTCTCCCAGACGTCGCCGCTCGCCGAGTAGTCCTCGCGTACCGTGCCCCACTGCCGCTCGGACAGGTACGGCCCCCACCGCTTCCAATTCAGTTCGCGTCGGGCGTCTTCCTGCAGGCGGATGGATTCAGCAGTCGGCATGGCTCGAATCGATACCTCGCGCGCGGTAGTTTCGGTAGCCGTTGACGCGCACGATCCACGTGCACGGCCGGGTTCCCGATCCGTGATCCGGCTCACGACGGCCGTTCACGCGCGTGCGTATTGTACG
>DATEPP010000576.1:0-12419 GCA_035273165.1 Gemmatimonadaceae bacterium | reverse complement strand
GTGCTAGGTGCTAGGTGCTAGGTGCTAGGTGCTAGGTGCTAGGTGCTAGGTGCTGAGGGTGCGCTAGCGGCGCGCCGCGCGCTCGGCGTTGGCGAGCAACAAGTCGAGCGCGGCCCGGTTGTACACGCGGCCGCGCGTGAGCACGGCCGCGATCCGGCGCGCGTTGGCGATGTCCGCGCGCGGATCGGCGTCGAGCAATACGAGATCGGCGAGCTTGCCAACCGCGATCGTGCCTAACGAATCAGTGGCCCCGAAATAGCGCGCCGGCTCGAGCGTCGCCGCGCGCAGCGCCGCCGTCGGCGTGAGACCGCTGCGGGTCAACTCCGCTAGTTCCTCGTGCAGCCCGAAGCCCGGGGGCACGTTCCGCATCGGCGCGTCCGTCCCGGCAAGCAGCGGGACGCCCGCGTCGTGGAGCGCCCGGACGAGCTGCCGCCGCTTCCTGAAGAGCCGGCGCCCGAGCACATCGCCGTCGGCCGGCAGCGCCGGCGGCGGATCGAAGATCTGGACGAGATACGCGCGCAGGCTGTCCGATACGAACCGGCGGAGCGTATCGCCAGGAACCTCGCGCTTTGGCAGGACGGCAAACTCCCACGCGGTAGCGAGCGTCGGCGTCACCCACGTCCCGTTCCGCGCGAGGTGCGCATAGACCGATCGCTGATCGCGTGATGTACAAGTATTAAACACGACTCGCCGCAGCGCATCGATTGCGGCAAACGCGACCGATTCTGCTGGCGTGCACACATTCACGAATCCCAGCAGGTGCTCGAGGCTGCGCTGGCCCGAATCGGACGCCTCCTCGACGGTGACGTTGCGCGACAGATGCCCTGCCAGCGCGAGATGCTTCGCACGCGCCGCGCGGGCCGCCGAGAAGAACGCCTCGCGAGGCAAAGCACTGTGCACCTTCACGAAATCGACGCCAAGCGATGCAAGCGAGTCGACCGCGCGGCGCGCATCGTCAGGCGAGTGGACCTCGATGTGCGCGATCGGCGAGCCGTGGCCCTCGAGGTACGGACCAGCGGCGACAATGCGCGGTCCGACGAGTGTGCCTGACGCGATCTCGCTCCTCCATCGGCGAATCGTCGCGAAGTCGCCGCCCATATCGCGCACACCGGTGACACCGTTTGCGACATAAAGACCGAGCAGTTGCCGACCCGTCGGGACGACAGTGTGCACGTGCATGTCCCAGAGACCCGGGATCAAAAATTTTCCGCGGGCATCAATGATGCTTGCCGTGCTCGGCGGTGGGGTGCTCGCGGCGGGACCGATCGCCGCGATGCGCGAGCCGTCGACGAGAACGGTGAGGTCTGGTCTCGCCGTTCCCTTGTCGACGTCGATTGCCGTCACGTGCGTGATGGCAACGAGCTGGAGAAAGACGGCAAGCGGGGCGGGCACGCCGAGAATATGTGTTCCGGTGGGGGACGCCGGAACCACACGCCCGGCCGCAACGTAGTGCGCCGAAGTGGTGTCAAATCGATCGTATCGGGATCACGCCCAGGCGGGGATCCCCGGTTTTGTTCGTACCCTTGGCCAAGGTAGCATGCTGGGTCGACGCCTCCGGATCGTGGCGCTTGCCGCGATCGCGTTGTTTGTCGTCGCTTCGTTCGTGGATGTCGACGAGCCATGGTTCGCGATCTGGGTCGCACTCCTCGGTGCGGCCGCGGTGCTTCCAGGTGTGAGCGTCCGCGACGGAGGTAAGGGACGCCCCGCCTACTTCCTCGCGCTCTTCGCCGCGGTCTGGGTCTTCGCGGTGAACAGCTATTACGTCGAGATCCAGCGCCAGCGCAGCGAACGCTTCGACGTCGTCGGCGTCCACCTCACGCCGCCGCGGTCGGGAGTCGTCCGCATCGGCGCCGCCGATCTGAGTGCCGAGGGGAGCACGCCCGACTCGCTCGACGTACGGCTCGAGCCCTCGACCGATCCCGTGCAGCGATGGGCCGTCACGCTGAGACGTGACACGAAGCGTCGCGGCTTCACGGTCGACAGCATGGAAGGCGTCGAATCACTCCAGCAGAAGCGTGAAGGCAATCGGTCGCCCTTGCGGCGCCTCTGGGAGCGCGTTGTCCGATTCGATCCGGCGTGGGTTCAGCTGTGGGGTGACGAGCTCAGTCTCTCCTCGCCGGAGGTCAACGCGATCGCCGCCCGCCCGAACGGCCCGACGCATCACTTCCGCCTCATCGAATCGAGCGAGGGAAGATTCCTCGAGTGGAACGGCGCGCGCGCTCCGCTCGTGCTTCCCGACACGTCCCCGATGCTCGAGGTGCTCGGCCGACGCCTGACGAGACGACTCAGCGAAGGGTTGCCGCTGCGCGAGCTCGCCTGGTCGACTATTCCGGATACCAGCGCCGCGCGCGATCTCGTCGTGACGCTCATCTACGAGCCCCAGGCGCGGCTCAAGCCGCTGGAGCGCTGGGGCCTCGTGCCGCCGCTGCTCTTTCGGCTCGCCTCCCGCGATGGCGAGTGGGTCGTGACAAAGGCGGCGTCGCGTGCCGTCGAGCGGCCTTTTCTGAGTCTCGGCGACACCGTCCGCGTCGTCTCACACGGCCGGCGTTGGTCGTTCGTGCTCGCCGAGCATGGACGCGGCGCCAATCGCGATCCGGGGATCGCCGTCCGATTCGTGCGCGGGCCGGATCCCCGACTCGGCTGGCTTCCCTCGGATGAGGTCTGCGGTACGCAGCGACGCTGCACGCTGGTCTCGACCTCCCGGCTGCCCCCATCGGTGCCGCACTTCTACCTCGGCGCCTTCGGCCTCGACACGACTCGTTATGCATTCCTCGGCCGCGTGCGGATGGTCAATGACCGCACGGCACAGATCGTCGCGTCGGATAGCGTCTATCGAGCACCCGTAGACTCGGTGGTCACTGTCTGGGCGCGCTCCGCCGAGCCTCGACGCACCGCCGGATATCTGCTGCGGATCCACAAAGTGGCGACGGGTGAGATCATCAATCTGAATCTCACCTTCGCTGGGTTGGCGCTGCTGATCACCGGCGCGTTCCTGCTGCTCGGCTCCGATCAGCGGACCAGCGCCGTGGTGCTCGGGGCCCGTCCGTCCACGGCGGCGGCGTGGACGCTGGCGAATCTCGCCCTCGTCTTTCTCGGTGTCCGCCTCGTCCTTGGCTACAGAATCACGTACGCGACGCCGTACTACGAACGCGGCGCCGATTCGGCTGTCGGCGCGTGGATCGCGACGATTCTCGGCACCGTACTTCTACTGGAATGGAGTCGGTGGGCACCCCGCGTCGTCAGGCTCATCCTGCGCGTGGAGGACCGCGTCGCGCGCATCGTTGCCGGACTGAAGCCGGAGCCGGTGACGGGATACACCGGCGCTGTCGAAGCGGCGCGTCTGCCGGACCGCCGCATGTCAGCCTTGGGACTTCTCTTCATGCTCATCGGGCTCGGTGTCCTCGGCGTGCAGCGGCCGTTCGCCGTCATCGGGGCCCTGCTCGTGATCTTCGTCGCGATGCTGGCATGGATCGGCGTCGAGTATCTGCGCCCACAGCGCCGCGGCCGCGAGCCCGCGACGACACCGGCCGAGGTGCTGCGCGCGGAGCCGGGTGACGACGACTGGGCGCGCCGGGCAGCGATCGTGATCGCGGCGTGCGGCGTTCCGCTCAGTGTCATCGCGCGCCAGCTCGCCGTCTTCGCCACGGCCACACTCATCGTGCTGTACGTGCTCGCGCTCGTCCTCTGGCGAATCAAGCGCGGCGCGATGCGACGGACGGACATCGCGCCGCGGTTGCGGCTCGGGGCGCCCCTCCTCACCCTCGGACTCCTCTGTGCGTTGAACTTCGTCGTCCTCGTGAGGCGGCTGGATGGACCGACGCTGCTCTTCGCCGCGCTCTTCTTTCTCTTTCTCCTCATCGTTCGCAACGGCCGCGACGCCGGCGTCTCGTTCGCGTTAGGCAAGGGACCGGCCGCGCTGGCGGTGCTCGGCATCCCGCTCGTGGCGACACTGCTCGCAACGCGCGCCGATTTCGGCCTCGGTCTCGTCTTCAGCGTGCCACTCGTCGTGACGCTGCTCCTGGCTATGGGACTCGCCTACCTGCCGCGCGGCGTCGCGGCGACGTTCGCCCTGATCATGGCCACGATCGTCGCCCTCGCCGAGCCGGTGTTGCGGCCACATCTCGGCACGCTGGAGCATGCCGACTCGCCAGCGGCGCGCTCGGCCGCATTCGCGGAGCTCGGCGGCCCGTTACGCCACCTCTCGCTCACCGCCGATCCGGTAATTCGGGCCGTCGTGCGCGGTCTCTCGGCGACGCACCCGGAGCTGCTCGAGCGCGTGCTCGTGAGCGCGGCGCCATCTCCCGAGCGCGATGAGATTCTCCGATCGATGGAGCAGGCTTGGGGCGGGCGTGCATACGCTGCCTCCGGCCTCTTCGGTGAAGGGCTCGCCGGACCGACAGTGATCGGCCGTGGCGTTCCGGTGCCGATCTCGTACGCCGAGAACACGTTTTCGGTCTACGTTCTCTCGGAGCACGGCTTGTTAGGCGGCGTCGCCGTCCTGCTGTTGTACGTCTGGGTCGCGCTCGTCGTGATTCTCTACGCGTGGCGGGTAGCGCGGGGTGAACGGGGTGGCCACACCGTGGTGGACGAGAGCCCACTCGCGGTCGTGGTTGGCGGCGCGCTCATGCTCACCATCCCGGCGGCGTACGTCGCCGCGTCCAATCTCGGGATCGTTCCGCTGACGGGACAGAACATGCCGTTTCTCGGACTGAATGCCTGGAGTGACGTGTCGTTCCTGAGCGCGATGGTGTCGGCGATGGTCGTAGCGCTCTGGCGAGCCGACGGTGCGCGCGTGACAGCGAACCGGGGGAGCAACGCATGACGACGCCGAAGACACAGTTCCCGGTCGTACCGGCGGAGTCGTTCACCCCTGGTCCCAAGCGCGAGCCGGACAGTGGCGTCGCGCCGCGGACGCCACGTCTCCCTTCCACGGCACATGTCGGACTGCTGTTTCTCGTGCTGACGCTCGTCGGTTTCGTCGCGTTAGGCGCGGCGCTGCCGCGCTACACCCTCTCGAGCACCGCGCGGCGCGGCCTCACCTATGACACGCTCTTCGCCGAGCTGCACGACGCCCTTATCGACGAGCCTGACCGCCCGCTGCGCCGCGCTATTCGCGCCGTCCAGGTGGATGCGGTGGTGCCCGCGCCGCGCGGCTACGCCGTCGTCACCTTCGACACGCTCGCCGTCGCCGACGAGACCGTGTACCCGAGCCTCGAGCCCGGGGGATTCCTCCACGACGAGATCGACCGCTACAACGCGTTCCAGCGCGAGCGCGTCGACGCGGTACGGCGCGGCCGCCTAACGGGCGGCTCCGTGCTCGATCTGCGCGCGGCCGAGAATCCCTCGATCTTCCGCACCGAGATTCACAACATCGCTGACGCGCGCGGGGAGCGTGACACGATCGTTCTCACCGATCGGGCGGTACCGTACGATCTGCGAGTGCCGTCGCCCTTCGATGCGGCGCGGCTCGTCGCCGTCACGACGCGCGAGTGGTCCCGCAACATTGGCTGGATCTCGGGGAAAGGAACGGAGTCGGTTCGGGGAAGCGGCCGCATCCCTGGCGTCCCTCCCTGTCCGTTCCGCGCGGTGAAGGATTCCGTCTATGTGGAATGCACCGCGCCCGGGTCGCCGTTCGCGCAGTTGGTGCTCCGCTTCCCCGACCGACTCGGTGAGACGGGGACGGCAACCCTCTTCAATAGCGAGCGCACTCTCTACGACGGCCGACAACTCCCAGCGCGTCAGACGGTGCCGATCGGTACGGGCGGCATGTTCCAGTTCGCGTCGCGCGCGCTTACCGGTGGCCGGCGCGTGCGCCCCGAGCCGGTGATCCTCG
Organism: Gemmatimonadaceae bacterium; assembly: GCA_035273165.1. Classification (GTDB taxonomy): domain Bacteria; phylum Gemmatimonadota; class Gemmatimonadetes; order Gemmatimonadales; family Gemmatimonadaceae; genus AG2. The sequence goes on along the minus strand of DATEPP010000576.1, from coordinate 6,586 downwards.
AGTGGACGCTCGCCGGTACGTTAGGCGGTACGCAGTGGATCAACGGACGGATCCGGTGGCAGCCGAGCGTGTCACGGACGTCGCCGTTCGTTAGGCAGCTGGCGAGCGCCGCGGGGTTCGGGGCGAGCGTCGAGCTCGAGGGCGGCCGCAACATTCCGATCAGCCTCGACGAGACACTCACCGACGAGCTGCAGGCGGAGCTCGACGATTTCGCCGGACACGGGAAGCTTGGAAACGGAGGCCGCGTGCAGGCGGGGGATCTCGCCTTTGCGACGATCGTGCTCGCCTCGGCGAAAACGGGAGAAGTGCTCGGTGTCGCGGAATACGGTCCGCCGTCGGCGGGTGGAGGCAGCTGGCTCCTCAAGCCGGTGAACGTCGGCTCGGCGATCAAGCCCGTGCTCGCGGCCGCGGCACTATCGCAGCGTCCCGAGCTCGCCAGCCTCGAGGTGAAGAATGACGCGGCGACGATGTACGACATCTGGGGCTTGCCGTTAGGCAAGGCGTTCGAGTCGGGGGCGTCGTGCCCACTCGGCTGGATCGGGTTGCGGGAGTTCCTCAGCTGCTCGAGCAATCGCTACTCGGCCGCGCTCGTCGCGGCGGCGCTCCAACCGGCATCGCGTCGAGAGCCCGCGTCACTCGAGGACGCGCCCGGCGTCAGCTTCCGGCTCGGCGGTCAGACGCACGCAGGCCAGCGGCTGCATCTCGCGCTGGATCGCAATCAACAGGTTCGCGCCGACACGCTGAACGCGAGCGCGCTCGCCGCTGGTCTGTTCGCGCTCGACAGCCTGAACACGAGTCTCGAACTGGCGGCGCAGCTTGGCCGCGAGGGGCGCGATTCGTCGGTCTGGTTGGGCCTGCGCGATGATCGATTCAATCCCGTACGAGTACCACTTGGCCTCTGGCCCGAGCAGTCGCGACTCGCGTTGATGCGTGGGAGTCGTCCGGCGACGGCGCGGCAGCTCGCGATGTTCTCCGTCGGCGCGGCGGAGAATCGTATCACCACGCTCGACCTCACCGAGTTCTTCGCGCGCATCGTGACGGACCGTCGGGTTGGCTTGACGCTGGTGCCAAAGACGGCAGGGCGAGCATCGTTTCCGCCGCTGGCTTTGTCCAAGTTTTCGTGGTACCCGGCCTTCATCGGCGGACTGCACGACGTCGGGACAATCGGTACGGCGAAGGGAACGCAAACGGCGGTCACGCACCAGCTCAGCCCGGACCTGCTGTTCTACGGAAAGAGCGGCACATTGAATGCGCCTCCACACGTGCGACAGTTGCGACGCGTCGACACCGTCATGGTGAACGGCGCGCCCGTCGCGCGGGTGCTGACATTCACTGACACCGTTGTACCACCGGTGGTGGCGAAGACGTTGTTGTTCGCCGTCGGCGCGCGACACACACGCGCGTCGAAGGGCAGTACCGAGCACGACGAGGGGATCGAGGAACGATCTGAAGGCGGCGGGGCCATCGATTGTGGCGTCGTCGGAACGATCTATTTCCGCCTTCGGCGCAATCCACCACACGTGGAATCGCTGGCGACGGACTTCGCGAACGAACGACTCTGGCGGTTGCTGCGCAGGAACTGGCAGCGTTTGAAGGTTTGTTGAGCGTGAGGCGCTGTTCTTCCGAGGCTGTCATGCGTTATCGAGCATGGTTGATTGTCGTCGTTCCGGCACTCGCCGCGTGTGGCGACGGCCATCACTGGCGGACCGTTCTCCGCGATTACGCCCGTCCCGACACGGTCGAGCGGCTGCACCTGGCGCTCGATGGGGAGCGGGCGCGCGGTGACACCGCGCGGCGGCAGAACCGGGCGCTTCGCGAGAAGAACGAGTATCTCCTCGGTCAGCTGAGCGCGCTCTCGAGCATCGTCAACGAGATCGACCGTGATCTGTCCGGCGGCCGCGCCGGCGGCACGATCCAGCCATTGCTGCCGAACGGCGAGGTTGGAGACACGACAGCCGAGCGGCAATTCCTCGAGGCCAAGCGTCAGCGCATCGCCGCCAATCTCGACCGCCTCACGACGCAGCTTCGCCGGAGCGACAGTCTCTTCCGCGCCGCGACGGCGAGCGACGCCAAGGCGCGCGCGGAGCTCGCGGCGTCCGGCGAGACCCTGGCGATGTTTCGCACGCTCGCCGAGACCCGCGCCGCGCAGTTCGCCGAGTTCGAGCAGCGGTTCGACAGCCTGAAGGTGGAGAACCACTCCCTTGCCGACGAGCGTGACCGGATGCGCGACAGCCTAACGAGGCTGTCCTCACGCGTCGGGCGTGTCTTCTATGTTGTCGGTACACGCGAGGAGCTTCTCGCCGCGGGGATCATTCGCGAAGTGACGGTTGCCAAACGCAACTGGCGCGGCTGGCAGCGCGAGAAGCAGTTGCTGCCGACCCACGACGCCGAGCTTGCCCGACTCGCGACGATCCGCTCGGCGTTCGGTGCTGTCGCCACGTCGGCCGACGACGAGTCCGATGTCGAGCAGCAGGGATCGTCGCGCGCGCCCGAGAACGGCGAGTTCCGCGAGCTGGACCGTTATCGCGACACGTTGCTTCCACTCCCCGCGTTGCGCCATGCGCGCCTGCGTGTGCTGTCGAGCCAGGACATGCGCTTTGCGGATGGCGTCGACAAGGACGGTCGCGTGAATGCCGATCGGTTGCGAATCACCGATCCCGATGGGTTCTGGGAGGGCGGCAAATATCTCGTCTTGTTGGTCGAGCGATAGCTCCTCGACGGGCCTGCGGTTTGCGCGATGGCTCTATTCCCAGGCCAATTGGCGCCACTCGAGCAGACCAGACGAGACGGAGAAGCAGCAGATGTCAGAACGCCGCAAGACCCACAACGGTCGCGATGTCGACGGTCACTTCAAGGTGAAGCAGGCCGATGTGGAGAATACGCTGGAGGATCCAGCAGGCGCGGATTTCATTCGCGACGACGTTCGATTGGGCGGTGCCGTGGCCGATACAGGCCCCCAGGCCGGCGCGAGCGGTGAGCAGGTCGAGCGCCTCATCGACGAGAATAACTACGAGGTCGATCATCTCGTGGGCCGCGACCGCGAGGGCGCGGACAACAAGAAGCGTCGCGCAGGAAAGCACCGCGGGAACCACTGACGGCACACTGCCGATGTCGCCATGCTGCGTCCGGTGTGGCGCTGTTTGGGACGCATCGGTTAGCGTTTTCGGGCTCTGACCGGTTGCATCGCGCACCTTGATGGGATACCCTACCGGTTCGTCCATTCGGACCAGAGCCCGTGCAATTCTTCTCGGCGCCGTGGGAGGTCGTAGAAGGTGACGTCTCGGGCTGCGGCCCGCGGCTCTTTCTCACGGGCACCAGACCGCTCACGGGCGTCTGGGAGAAGCTCGTCACCGGAGCGAAGATCTCCTCGGCCGAAGCCGCCGAGAACGTCTCCTGGGTCGTTCTCGAACATGGGCTGAGAGCACTGGCGCCCGTATCGTTGCGCGAGCGACTTGGCTGTCTCCTGTCGCTTCACGAGCTCGCCGATAGCTCGACACTCCGGCTCTTCTACCGGCTCGTGCGGGCGAACGGTGAACCTGTCGCGTGTGCGTTCGCCGTCCTCGGCTGTGCGACCAAAGCCTCAGGCGCGACCGCGCCGCAGCCGGCCGCGTTGCGCGATTTCATCGCCAGCCACGATGGTTTTCAGGAGCAGTTGGACGCATCATCATTCATCGAGCGGGCCCTCGTTCTACCCGACGCGGCGGAGTCACTCTTTCCGGAAGACATCCGCGTCCTCGGCGCCCAGGCTGCCCAGCAGGGCACTCCGGCACTCCGGCGCACACCAGCAACACCGCTTTTCATTCCGGCGCTCGGCGAGCTCGCCGTTCCTGAAGGAAGCATGGCGTTCTTCTTCCCAGACGCTTCGTCCTACGATGGGCGGCTGCTCTGCGAGCTTCGCGCGTATCTGCCGTACCTCGCCGACTATTTCGAGCAGGCGGAGGAAGTCTCGCGACGAATATTCCGGCAATCGTTCTTGCCGCTCGTCGACATGGACGCCATCGCACTTCATGACCAGCGACTCGAACGCTGCCCGCAGTTGGCGGACGTCGGCGTCGTGCTCACCGGTGTGCTCATCGCTGAAGGGCTGCAGGAACACGGCGTCAAACCGGACGCGCTCATCGGCGACGGATTGGGTGAGCTGACCGCGCTCGCTGCCGCGGGCGCGACCGATCTCTCGACTGCCTTACGGCTGGCGGCGCTTCGCGCCCTGGCGATGCGGCCGGCGAATGGAAATGGGAGTGCAGCCGCCGCATCGGATCAATTCGCGGCGGCTCTGGCCGAGGTCCAGTTCAAGACACCGCGACTGCCCATCGTGTCGCTTCGCAATCACGGGCCGCTGAACGGGCTCGGTGCGGATCGCCCTGCGTCGTTAGGCATGTCGACCACGGACGACGATCTCGTCACGGCGGCGCGGGCGGCCGCCTGCGAGTTCGTGATCGAATGTGGCCCGCGTGGCTTCCTCACCGCCGCCGTGCGCGCGCCAAGTGGAGTGCTGCAGTTCATGCCCGAATCGCGAGCGGAAGTCGCCGAAGACGTCCGCGTGTGAGCTCGGCATCCGGCGCTGGGCGCCGGATGCCGTCAGCGAATCAGCAGAACCGCGCCGCCTCTGATGCGTGTCCAGCCGCGCGGCAGCGTATCCGGCGCTGGTACGGCGACAACGGCCACGGCGCCCGCGCTGGCAAACAGTTTCGAGGCGGTGAGACGCCCGGCTTCATCGAGCTGCCAGTAGCTGTTAGCTCTCGACGGCGGCACTGCTCCAGCCAACTGCAGCCGTCCCAGTCGCGCCCATCCCGCGTCATACGGCGACGCGATGACGGCGACCTTCGAGCCGGGATCCACTCCAAGTGCAGCGAGCTCCCGAGCGATAATCCACGACGGATTTTCTCCTCGCGACCGATCCTCACTCAACGCTGCCATCGCGCCTCTCGTGTCTCGTCCGACGCGGACGCAAAGCACACAGAGGGCGGCCGCGATCGCGGCGCTACGCAGGGCGCGGCTTGCCCGCGCCGGTCCTGCAACCGCGGCGGTCTGTCGCATCGCAAACCAGGTAGCCGCTCCGATGGTGACGATGAACAGCGGATACCACGACGTCGGACAGCGATCCGCGATGCCCGCGATGAGAATTCCGACCGCGATCGACGCACCGATGGACGTAGCGCGACGTCGTGATACGAGGGCCACGTAGACCGGCATCGTCGCAGCCATTGCCAGCGGCAGAACCAGAAAGTGACGCGTGGCGCCGAGGCTCCACTCGATCGCCAACACGAAGGCGACGGCGAGTGCCGCTCGAAGCCCCTCTCGCCTGCCCGATGGTGCTGGCTCGAGCGCGACACCGACGAGTAGCGCGGCAGCCGTGACGAACGGCACGAGATAGCGCGCGAGCGTGTACACAAGCGCATAGGCGACAAGCCCCGCGACGCACGGCAGAAGAATTGGCCACGAGCGTCGCCAGGCGAGTCGCAGCCGCGCGAAGTCGGAGACCGCAATGAGCACGGCGCCCGCGAGGATGAGCGGCGCGAAGAGTGTGAGATAATACTGAAGTCCGTGCTTCAATACCGCGAGTTGTCGCGAGACGTCAAAGTGCACCTGTAGCCCGCGATACCACGGTGCGGGATCGAGCCAGAGCGGATTCGTCCCGCGCGGCTCTGGCATCACTGCCATCCCCGACATCACCTGATCGGATGCAACGAGCGCCGCGGTGGGGAGATCGGGGCCGTTAGGCGGCTGCTGGCCGTTGACGAACCAGAGGTAGTTCAGGCGACCGGTCTCGCCGATGGTGAAGTGCCCGGCCGAGTGAGTCATCGCCGCGACCCATGGTGCGGTGAGCAGCAACCACGCTCCAGCCGCAATGACGAGCGTCCGTGATCCGCGCGCGCCGAGGCGAATCGCGACCAGGCCAAGCATCAGCACCGAGAACGGCACCATGAATGACTTCGCCAGAACGCCGGCGCCGAGTGAGGCACCGAGCAGGGCAGCGTCGGCGCCGCTTCCGCGCCGTTCCACTCGGAGAAGGCTGGCGAACGCGGAGAAGCAAGCGGTGTTGACGAGCAGGTCCGGTGTGGTGAGCGAGGGCGGCGACATGGCGAGTGTCAGCGCACCGAAGAGCGCATAAGCGCCGACCCGACCCCACGCACTCGCAAGCGCGTGACTTTCCCATCCTCCGGAGCTCTTCGTCAGCTCGCTGACGAGCCACTCGAACGCGGCGAATGAGAGGACGAACAGCGCGAGGTTCACGACGTGTACGAGCGCGAACTCGTTCGCCGGCGTGCCGAGCGACGTCCAGCTCAGCGCGATCCTCGCGACGCCGATCAGCGCGGGGTAAAGCGGCGACCAGTAAGTGCTGACGAGTCCCAGCCACCGTCCCTGCACCACCGCATCGCTGAGGTCCAGATAGGAGATGCCATCTGGTGAGACGTCGTGTCGGGCATCCCACGCTCGAAGCGCCGCGATGAGCACGATCACTACGCGCGCGACGAAGCAGATCGTGCGAAGGCGATCTGCGGGCGCTCGATTGCGCCGGGGCGCTGGTGAGTCAGTCGCCCCGGGCGGGGGCGCGCGCCGGGAGCGCTCGGCTTCGGTCTGGACG
>DATEPP010000575.1:0-1150 GCA_035273165.1 Gemmatimonadaceae bacterium | reverse complement strand
GCTGGCGCTATCTGCCGGAGGTGGAGGAAGATGGCGACTTGTGCGACCGGTGCGAGGACGTGCTGAATGGATAGGTACCGCCTCGGATTCGCGGTTGCGATCGTCGTGCTGGCCCTCGACCAGCTGGCGAAGTGGTTCGTCACGCACCCGCTCGGCCTCAACGAGATCGGCGACCAGCTCTACCTGCTGCCGATCTTTCAGTTCACCTACACCCAGAATCCCGGGATTTCGCTCGGACTGCTCCCCGCGGCCGGGCGGTGGATACTCGTCGCCGTGACGTCGCTGATCGCCATCGGAGTCGCGATCTGGATCGGGCGTGAGAAGAGCCGGCTCGACCGGATCGCGCTCGGGATGGTGCTGGGCGGCGCGCTCGGCAACATCCTCGACCGGACGCTTCACAGTTATGTCGTCGACTTCCTCGACCTGCATTTTGGCGAGTGGCGGCCGTTTCTGGTATTCAACGTCGGCGACGCGGCGATTAGCATAGCCGTCGCGATCCTGTTGCTGCACGCGTTCCTGAGCCGTAAGGATCGCGCTGAAGGGCATGGGCCCGAGGAGACAATCGAACATGCGTAACGCCACCATCGCGCTTCTGGCCATCGCCGCGCTCGCGACCTCCGGCTGTGCGACGATGCGTCACCGCCGAGCGGCCTCGGCGAACGACGAATTCGCGGTCGCGCGCAACGCGCCGCTGATCATCCCGCCCGATTTCAGCCTCACCCCGCCCGTCGCGGGCACCCAGGGTCTGAGCGCGGGCGAGGCTCAGCAGCAGGCGATCGATGTCCTGTTCGGAGGCCCCGCGCCGAGGAGCGCGGCCGAGACCAGCATGCTCGACGAAGCCGGACGCGCGGACGCGCCGATCGGGATCCGCTCGACGGTGTGGGACCCGGACACGCGCGTGGTCGACAAGGGGCCGGAGACTCTTCAGATCCTGTCCGCGCCGGCGTCCAACAGCAACATCGCCTCGGCGCAGACCGGGCAATAAGCGAGGCGGGGGGAGCGAGCTTCTGAGCATGGCCGAACCGAATCTTTCCGCGCGGCTGGTCGAGATCGAATCGATGCTCGACCGTTCGCGCCGCCGCTTCGAGGAAGGCACGCGCCTCGTCGAGGAAGCGCACAAGATCCTGGCCGACGTCCAGCAGGCGGTGAT
>DATEPP010000574.1:0-5404 GCA_035273165.1 Gemmatimonadaceae bacterium | reverse complement strand
GTTGGTGCGAACGGCGAGACCCCGACGCCTCTCATTGCCGCGGTGATTCCCGGAACGACGCGGGTGCGCGCGTTCAATTCGAGGCGCCTCTGCATCGGCTCGAGATGCTCGACGTCACGCACGGACTACGGCTCGTTCGATGTCACCGTCATCAATCCCCCGGTGGCATCGGTAGCCGTCGATCCAGCCACTTCGACGATCGCTCCTGGAAGCACCACGCAGTTGACGGCGGTTCTCAAGGACGCGAAGGGGAACGTGCTCACCGGGCGCACGGTGACGTGGTCGAGCTCGAACGAGGCGGTGGCCAAGGTTGACGGCGCCGGCCTCGTCACCACAGTCGGCACCGGCTCAGCGACGATCACCGCTACGAGCGAAGATAAGACCGGCACCGCAACGGTGACCGTCGGCGTTCTCGATCCGAACGCCTACACCCTCTCGTTCTCCGCAGGGGCCGTGAACTCGGGCGTTGAGAACATCTATATGCAAACGACTGGGAGCGCTGATGCGACTCGGGTAGCCCTGACGACCGGAGCGTTTGACGACCAGTCTGGCCATTGGTCGCGGAACGGCTCGCGCCTGCTCTTGACGAGCAACCGCAGCGGCGGCGGCGCGTGGGAGCTCTACATGCTCGATGCCGCCAGTGGCGGAACCCCGAGACGCATCAGCACTGCCGGCGGCCTGACCGGTTATGGCGACCTCTCGTGGGTGGATCCATCGACGGCAGTCTTCATGCGCGGCTACCGCATCTGGACGATGAACGTCGACGCGCCGAATCCTGACGCGACGGCTGTCCAGATCACGAGCACACCATTCGATGAGAACGAGCCCAAGTATTCGCCTAACGGTCAATGGATCACGTGGGTTCGCCAACCCCGCGCCGGCACTGATGTGTGGGTGATGAACGCCAATGACCCGAGCCAGGCATTCCAGGTTACCGACCTCGGAGACTACGCGCGCAACCCGTCGTGGTCGCCTGACAGCAGGAAGATCGTTTTCTCACGCAAGTACGACATCTACATCGCGGACGTGATCGATCCATCCACAGGGAGGGTCCGCGCCCTCGCCGACGTGCGCATAACGAGATTGACGTTCGATGGCTCGTGGAATGACACGCCCGTCTGGTCGCCCGATGGCCGCAAGATCGTCTGGTCCGCCGAGCCGGCGGCTGCCCGTGGACAGACCGATCTGATGATGATGAACGCGGACGGCACGGGCGCTCCGGAGCGGATCACCTTTACGACTGGCATCAACGAGGCATGGCCGGCGTTTCGGCCGCGGCTTTGCGATGTCTTTGCCGACCCGAACTGCAACCCCGCAGCGCCATGAGACGCTGATCGTAGCAGTGAACTATGAATTCCCGACGGCCGGCGATCACCGCCGGCCGTCGTCCTCATCCTCACCGGCTACTGAGTCGCGCCGCGCGCCGCGCGGCCTCGTTACGCAACGGCTCGAGCTCCACGTCACAGTCTCGCCACAACTCGACCACACGCTCGTACTCGAGCGCCGCCTCGCGAGTCTTCCCCGTTCGCTCGAGGAGCTCGCCGCGCGCGAAGTGTCCGGGCGCGGCCCATGGCAACGATTGAACGCCCGTCTGCTCGAAGCTGCCGAATAGCTGCACGGCTTCGGCGAGTTGCCCCGCGGCACTCGCCAACTCCGCAACCATGTAGCGCTCGTCGTCACGCACATCGCGGTCGTCGGGCACTCCAACGTGGGGTGCCTCCGCGAGAGCCGCCGCCGACCGGCCGCTGAGGCGCAGCGCCGCGGCGCGCAGCAATGCGACGCGCTCGGCGCGCCATTCGTCGAGCCCGGGCGTTCGCGGCCACGCCATCTCCTCGAGTGCGCGGGCAGCGGAGCCGACGCCGGCCGCGTCGTTCAGACGCGCGGAGATCATCCCCGCGATCGCAGTCAATTCCACCGGGTATTCCTCGGCGCTCGACTCCCAGAGCGCTTTGCGAGTGCTGGTGTCGACGGGCACCGAACGCCAACGCAGAAGCGTGTCGCGCAACGCCGCAAGCTCGTTAGGCGGCAGCGCAGCAAACGGCACGAGCGCGAGCCGCGACCACTCGGCAAGCCCGTAGTGCGCCCGGAGCGCGCGCGCCGAATCGAGCCGCGCCCGTGCCTCGCGCCACCGCCCGCGCGCCGCGGCGAGAAAGCCTAACGCGTGATGCCCAGCCGCTCGCTCCCCGGGTGGGCGCCGCTGGTCGGTGAGGAGCTCGAACAAGTGCGCTGCCACGTCCAGTCTGTGCGTGTACAGAGCGAAGCGCACACCGGAGATGAACACAGAAGTGCCATCGACGGGTCGCAGCGACTCGAGTGCACGCGTGAGGCCTGCCGTGTCGCCCGTCGCCACCATGCGATAGGGCCGCAGATGAGGATCGGTGCCGGCCGGGTCCATTCGCCGCACGAAGGCGCCGACGCTATCCCAGCGCTCCTCCCACGCCGCGATGCGCATGAGATGAACCATGATTTCCTTGCCGTTCGGGTCGAGGGCGAGCGCCCGCTCGAAAGGCATTCGCGCGTCGGCGAATGACCGGCCGCGCGCCGGATTGTCGTGGAAGTACACCTCGCCGAGCTGGTACCAGGTCTCCACGTCATCCGGATAGTGAAGCAGGATTTCCCGATACCGCCGCTCTGCCTCGTCGGAATCGTGCCGACGCCAGGCAAGAAGCGCTTCGACCAGCTGCCGGTCGCGCTCCGACAGGCGGTCGGCGTGACGAGCGGCCTGCGTCGCGGCGCCCGCCACAAGGTCGCCGCGCCCCATCCAGTCGGCGGCGATGCTGAGTCGGTAGTATCCGAGCGCGAAGGTGGTATCGAGTGCCACGGCGCGTTGGAACGCATCGAGCGCGTCGCCGAAGTTCCACACCCGCATCGCCGATTCGCCGGTGATGTACTCTTTGAGCGCGGGGAGCGACGTCGTTGTCACTGCGGCGACGCGGGCGAGGCGCTGTGACGGTGCGTCCGATCGACCGACGAGAAGCTCGGCCGCGAGTCGCTGCAGCGTCTGCAGCACATCGGTGCGCGCACCGATCGACGAGGCCTGGGCGACGGGTCGTCCTGGCTTCGTCACGTCGTATAGCGACGCGGTCACCTGAAGGCTGTCATCGAGCTGCGTCAGGCTGCCGAGCACGAACTGACCGGCCGCAAGGTCGGCGGCTATGCGCGCCGCGCGCGACGGATCACTGATCGAATCGCTGCCGAGGCGGATGAGCAGCGCGCGGGGATCCACAGCTCGCAGCGGGCCCGCACCGTTGAGCGCTGCACTGAGCACCTCCACACTACCCACACCGAGGAACGCATTGGCGGTGTCGCCGCGCGCCGTGAATGGAAAGACGGCGATGCGGTTACGGTCGACAGCCAGCGCGCTCGCCCGGCTCAGGTTCGTGCGGGTGAGCGCCACGAGTGCCACGAGCGCGGCGCAACCTGCCGCGAGAGCGAAACCGGTGCGCGATCGCCTCCACGACCGCTCCGCTCCCGACGACGTGGTGGCCGGAGGCGGAGTCACCGGTGTGAAAGCGGGCGTCGCGATGGGTCGCGCCGCCTGCGACACAGCAACGGGTTGATCGCGGAGCCATTCGGTGAGAGCGACGATCTCGGATGAGGGCGACAGTTCGAGCTCGGAATGAAGTCGGGCTTCGTAGCTGCGTCCGTGCTCGAGGGCAGCCGGGATGTCGCCCGTGGCGGCCAGAGCGCGCATCATGCCGAGGGCAGGTTGCGGCGCGAGGGGCTCAGCGATGGTAAGCAGCCGCCACCACCTCACGGCATCGTCGTATCGGCTTTCTCCGTCGGCAGCGGACGCGAGCGAAACGAGCGCGGCGATGTATGCTCGCCGAAGCCGGTCTCGCTCGACCTCGATCCAGCGATCGAGCTCCGGCGCGCCTTCGATGAATACACCGTCGAGAAAGGGACCGGCGTATGACTCAGCTGCGTCTCGAATCCGCCCTTCCGCCAGTGCGCGATCGAAGTCCCAAAGGTCGACGCCGATGACGGCGGCGTTCAGTCGCAGCTCGTGCTGGCCGACGACCAGCGCGTCCTCCCCCAAAGCGCGCCGGAGGGCATAGATGGACTGGGCGAGTGCGTGGCGCGCTCGCTCCTCGTCGCGCTCAGGCCAGAAAAGCCCGAGGAGCCTGTCGCGGCTGACGCCCCGAGTATCGCCCGCAGCGATAACGGCGAGGAGACCCAGGCGCCGGCGCTGTACCGCGGCGCCAGTTAGTGGATGGCTCGCCCCCTCGACCGACAGTCCACCCAGCGTCCGGAGTCTGAGCATCCCGCCCCGAGTGATACACAGGTGATTACGCGGTGAAGCGAGCGGCTAGAGTAGACGCCTGCCAAACACACCGCAAGGATGGCCGCTGCTCGCCATCCAGCGAGGATGACGATGACGATGACGTCAATTGCGCTGGAAGCCATGTACTCTCGAGAACGCTATGGCGTGCTGGTCGCGATCGTGGAATCGCTCGACGAGGGCATATCGGTTCATGACGGGCGCGGAGCTCTTCTATATAAGAACGGTTTGCTCGGTCGCATGCTGTCCGCCGAGACCGACTGCGATGCCCTGCAGAACGCGATCGATCGCGCCCGCCACCAGGCCACTGTCGAGACGGGCAACGCGATTCTCTCGATCGCTCGCCTAACGCCAGGAGGGAACGCTGCAGCCTGCGAGGTGGGGGTGCGCGGATCGCGCGCGGAGTACCTGGTCCGAGCGAGGGCGGTCCGCGCGAAGGCGCTGGGGGAGCTGGTGATTGTCACCGTACGGCGGCATCCCCTCGCACCGGCGCTCAGCCCGGCGGAGCTTGCAGCGCGGTACGGCCTCACACGGGCGGAGACGCGGGTTGCGTTACTCCTCGAGGGTGCAAGGACCTCGCGTCAGATTGCCGAGCAACTCGGCATCTCCGTCCATACCGCTCGCCGGCACGCCGAAGCCGTGCTGAAGAAGCTCGGTGTGCATTCGCGTGGGGCCGTGGCTGCGCGACTCCGGGACGAGCGGCATCGTTAGGCTAGGCGGGTCGAGATTCCCGCTGCCCTGGGTCTGAGTTCTTCTTCTCCTCAACGTCCTTGGAAACTGCCGAGGCATCCGTGCTCCGGCGACAGGGAAGCGAGAACGCGAACACCGATCCGCCCGTAGGAATCGGCTCGGCCCACGCCCGGCCACCGAGCATCTCGATCGTTTCCCTAACGATGCTGAGTCCGAGACCGGTACCTTCGACCTCGACCGCCGTGTTCCCGCCAAGCGCGCGAAAGAACCGGTCGAACAGCTTGTCACGAGCGTCGCTCGGTACTCCTATGCCGTTGTCGACCACTTCCACGATCAGTTCGGAGCCGGCGCCGGCGGCGGCCGGCTCGTTCAACCTCGCCCGGATCTCCACGAATCGCTCCGCCTTCTCTGGATCGGAGTACTTGATCGCGT
>DATEPP010000573.1:0-2919 GCA_035273165.1 Gemmatimonadaceae bacterium | reverse complement strand
GATCGAAGATGCTCACGTGTTGCCGGGGGTCTAGCGAGCCATCGGGTCTCTCCTGACCATCGAGGTACATCACCGCCGTAGTGAACGTGCCTTCGAGCTCCTGTCGGGCAAACTGCTCATAAACAGATCGCGCGCGCTCATCGAGCATCGTTTGAGTCTGGATCTCGAAATAATTGAACTGCAGGTAGTGCGCGTTTGCGAGGTCCGTTTCCGTCGGTGCTCGTTTCGCGTTCGGGCGCTTCGTGACAATGCGCGGGTCACCGAGCGGCGGATAGAAGGCCTCCAACACCCTGCCGGTGTTCTGATCCATCGACTTGAGGAGGATCCCGGTGCACGCCTCGCGCGCGTTGGCCTCCTCTTCGATGGTGAGAATATTGTCACCCCACATCGCAACCGGCGCGTTGACCGTAAGTCCTCGCCGCGTCCCGTCGTGACGTGAGGTCGGCGAGGTGCTCGGCTCGCGCGCATGACGAAGCGAGGCGACGAGGGCGAGAAACTGCGAAGCGAGATCAGCCACCGGCGGAGCCCGCGCGGTCGACTTCGTCGCGATCTGCGCGAGCGATGCGCGCGGTACGCGAGCGCGCGTTCGGCGGCCGGAGCATCACAGGAGATGATCGCGAGCGAGCTTGGGGTGTCCGCGATGAGCGTGAAGCGGTGGCTCCGCGCAGACGCCGCCAGCACGGCGATGGTGCGCGTGCGCGTCGTCGCACCGCGGCGACCGGTCGAGGTGGCGTCATCGCCGGTGATCACGACGCCGCGCGGCCTTCGCGTCGAAGGGCTCGATCTCGATGCAGTCTGCACGGTCATCGCGAGGTTCGGGTGATCGGGCTTGGGCGACGCGTGCCCGTGTTCGCGTTCGCCGAGGTCGTCGACATGAGAAAGAGCTTCGACACGCTCAGCGCAATCGTCCGCGAGCAGATCAAGCGCGACGTGCTCGACGGCGCTCTGTTCGTCTTCGTTGGAAGAGATCGTCGTCGCGCGAAGGTTCTCTTCTGGGACGGGACGGGCCTCTGCGTTCTCGCCAAGCGCCTCGAGAAAGGGCGATTCGCAGCGCCATGGGAGCGCAAGAAGAAGGAGCCCACGCTCGAATGGACGACGAGCGAGCTTGCTCTCTTCCTCGAAGGCAGCGAGCTCGTAGGGCGCATGACGCTCAGTCCGCCCGCGTGGAAGCCGGGCGAGCGACGCGTCACGTTTACCTAACGCGCGACGGGCGTCTCCTTCGGATCTCAACGTCCGCTGACTCTTGCGACGGCGATCCGCGTCGAGCATAACGGTCACGTCGTGAGCATCGACCTCGAGCGCGAGACCGATCCTGAGATCCTGCGGCAAGCAGCGATCTTGCTCGAGGCCGAGAATCGCCGGCTCGTCGCGCGGGTCACGGAGCTCACGCGCGCTCTGCTCGCCGCGCAGGGCAACGACCGCGTCGCGTTGCAGATCGAGATCGAGTCGCTTCAAGCGCAGCTCGAGAAGAAGAATCGGATGCTCTTCGGTCAGAGCTCTGAGCGACGTGCCGGCGTGGACGGGGCGGAGCCGAAGGCGCGTGCTCCGCAGACGGGACACGGTCCGCGCGAGCAGAAGGAGCTTCGCATCGTCGTCGAGAAGCACGTGCTCGAAGACGCCGATCGGGTCTGCATCATGTGCAAGGGCTCACTCGAGGAGATGGGCGACCAAGCCGACGAGACCGAAGAGGTCGACGTCGTCGCGCGCGAATTCGTGATCAAGAAGCACGTGCGGCAGAAGTACCGCTGCAAGTGCGGCGAGTGCATCGAGACCGCGCCGGCGCCGCGTCGCCTCATCGCCGGCGGTCGCTACAGCCTTGCCTTTGCGGTCGCCGTCGCCGTGTCGAAGTACGCCGACCACTTGCCGCTCGAGCGGCAGGTCCGAATCATGCGCCGCGAAGGACTCGTCGTCGAATCGCAGACGCTCTACGACCAGATCGAGGCGCTCGCGCGCGTGCTCTGGCCCGCGTACGACGCGCTCGGCGCCGAGCTGCTCGAAGCACCCGTCGTCTTCGCTGACGAAACGCCGTGGCCGCTGCTCGGCAAGGGCGCGGAGACCGCGCGGTGGCACGCTTGGACTGTGGCGACGCCGAAGGGCGCGTATTACGAAATTCACGACACACGCGGACTCGAAGCGGGCAAGTCGCTGCTGGCCGGATTCAAGGGAATCGCCGTCAGCGACGGATATGGTGTTTACGACGCGCTCGAGAAGCGAATGCCGGGTCTGCGGCTCGCACAGTGCTGGGCGCATATCCGAAGAAAGTTCGTCGACTGCGAATCGGCGTTCCCGAAGGAGGTAGAGGAAATCCTCGCCCTCATCGCCGAGCTTTACGCCATCGAAGATCGCGCTCCGCCAGGGCCCGAGGGCGACGCGACGAGACGACAACTGCGGACGACCGAATCGCGATGCGTGCTCGCGCGCATCCAGGCGTGGTGCGTCGGCGTGGCATGCACGCCCGGCAGCGCTCTCGCGACCGCGATCGAGTACATGTCGCGGCGCTGGTCGAAGGCCAACCTCTTTCTCGAGCATCCCGAAGTGCCACTCGACAACAACGGCGCCGAGCGCGCGCTGCGCGGTCTCGTTCTCGGGCGCAAGAATCACTACGGATCGAAGTCACGTCGTGGCACCGAGGTCGCCGCCGTCTTCTATTCGCTGATCGAGTCCGCGAAGCTCGCGAACATCGAGCCCGCGGAATATCTGCAGCGCGCCGCCGAGGCCGCGCTCGCGGACCCGGACGCCGCCCCGATCCTGCCGCACGCCGCTGCCGCGTAGCTGCGGGCCTCGCCAGCAGCGTATCAGCCACGCTGCACGGCGATCACGACGTGCTCAGGCGAGGACGTACGAGCGCTCGCCGTCGTCGTCGGCCGCTACCACGTCACGGTGAGCCGCGGCTTCGACGAGAGCTTGCTGCGAGACGTG
>DATEPP010000572.1:0-2567 GCA_035273165.1 Gemmatimonadaceae bacterium | reverse complement strand
CGCGCGGGGCCGCGGCTTCGTCGAGGGAGAGGATGCAAAAGAGGCCCCGCGCGTCGCGATCCTGAGCGACGGGCTCTGGCGGCGGCGTTTCGGCGCTGATGCCGCTATCGTCGGCCGCACCATTCGTCTCGACGATTTCCCGACGACGGTCGTCGGGATCGCGCCGCCGGAAGTGAAGCTGCCGGCCAGTGTCGATCTCTGGTTGACGACGCGCTTCGACGCACGAGACGTCGATCCCGGCGCCCGCGGCGCGCGATGGATCGAAGTCGTGGGCCGGCTCTCGAGCGGCGCGACGCTTGCCAGCGCGAGGGCAGAGATGAGCGCGATTGCCCAGCGGCTCGCGCTCGTGGACCCACGTCATGATGGTGGCGTGACGTCGCGCGTTGCGACGCTCCAGGAAGACCTCGTCGGCGGCGTGCGCGCGCCACTGCTCATCTTGCTCGGCGCCGTCGGCTTCGTGATGCTCATCGCCTGCGTGAACGTGGCGAGCCTCTCGCTCGGCCGCACCGCCGCGCGCGAGACCGAGCTCACCGTGCGCGTCGCGTTAGGCGCCGGGCGCGGACGGATCGCGCGCCAGATCCTGACGGAAAGTCTCGTGCTCGCCATTGGCGGCGGCGCCGCCGGACTCGCGCTCGCCATCCTCGGCACCCGCGCACTCGTCGCGCTGGCACCTGGTGATCTTCCCCTCGTGCATGCCGTGCACGTGGACGGCGTGGTGCTCTCGTTCTCGCTCGTCATGACATTGCTGAGTGGCGTGGCGTTTGGCGTCGTCCCCGCCCTTCAGGGTTCACGACAGGACGTCGAGGCGCGCCTGCGCGCTGGCGGTCGTGGCTTGTCGTCAGGCTCGGGGCGTCTTCGCCGGGCGCTGGTCGTGACTGAGGTCGCGCTCGCGATGACCCTGCTCGCCGGAGCGGGACTTCTCGTGCGCAGCCTCGCCCGACTCACGTCGGTAGATCCCGGCTTCCGAACGGATCATCTCGAGACGCTGTCGCTGACGTTGTCGCCGGTGCGATATCCAGATGCGGCACGGCAGCAGCAATTCGCGCGCGAGCTCGAGGCGCGTCTCGCGCGGCTGCCAGGCGTGACCGGGACAGGCATCTCTTTCTCGCTGCCACTGACGAACAGCGCGTTTGGATTCACCTTCGCCATCGGCGGCCGCCCCGAAGTAAGTGGGCCGGACGAGCCGCGGGCACAGGTGCGCGTCACCAGCCCGGACTACTTTCGCACCATGGGGATCCCGCTCCTACGCGGCCGCGGCTTCACGGCGCGCGACGACGAGACCGCGCCACCGGTCATCCTCATCAGCCAGGAAACAGCGCGGCGATACTGGCCTAACGAGGACCCGATCGGCCAGACACTGCAGACGGGATGGGGGTCGGACCCAGCCCATCACTTTGGTGGGACGATCATCGGGATCGTGGGCGACGTGCGGCAATTCAGTCTCGCGATGGCACCGCGACCCGAGATCTACGGTCCGCTCGCCCAACGACCACTCGACGAGCTGAGCGTCGTCATGCGCTCGATGAGCCCGACGCCAACTGTGCTCGCCGCCGCCCGCGAAGTCGTGCGCGAGCTCGACGCCGAGCTTCCGGTCTACGATGCCCGCTCCTACGATGACATCGTTCGCGAATCGATCGCCGAGCGGCGGTTCTACGTCACACTCCTGGCGACATTTGCTGGCCTGGCGCTGGCGCTCGCGGCCATCGGGATCTACGGCGTGATCGCGTACTCGGTGCAGCAGCGACGGCGCGAGCTTGGTATCCGCATCGCGCTCGGCGCCACGCGTGAACGGGTGATCGGCCTCGTGATGCGACAGGGAATGACGCTCACGGCTGTGGGAGCCTTGATCGGGCTCGCCGTTGCGGGTCTGCTCACCCGTGTGCTGCGTGGCCAGCTGTACGAAGTCAGCAACACCGACCCGCTCACCTTCTTGCTCGTACCAGTGATTCTCGTCGTCGTTGCGCTGCTGGCGTGCGTGGTTCCGGCTCGCCGCGCCCTCGGCGTCGATCCCGCAACGACGATTCGCGCGGAAAGCTGACCAGCGCCAGGGGGGAACGTTCTCGGTTCCGGACGGCTCGCATCGTGGCTGACACGTCGCTATTCTCTACTCGACTCAGACAGTGGACCAGAGTGGAGATTCGTCATGCATCATACGAGAATCCTCATCATGCTCGGCGCGATCGCGGTTCTGGGCTCGGGCTGCGCGTCGGGTGGCAAGACGGCCAGTACGGCGACTGCGGCGAGTGCCACACGGGGAACGACAGGCGCGTCGCGCTATCTCGTTACCGCGGATGAGCTCGCGAATGTCGGAGATCGCACGGCGTACGAAGCGCTGCAGCAGCTTCGGCCGTCATTCCTGCACTCGCGTGACACGCAGACGTCGCGCAACCCGATTGTCGCGCCTGTCGACGTCTTTGTCGATGGCGGTCGCACCGAGGGGCTGGACGCGCTCAAGAACATTCGGGCGAGCACAGTGAAGGAGATGCGATTCTACGAGCCCCAGGATGCCAACACCAAGTTTGGCACCGGCCACAATGGGGGTGTGATCGCCGTCATCTTGAAGTAGT
>DATEPP010000571.1:0-4557 GCA_035273165.1 Gemmatimonadaceae bacterium | reverse complement strand
TCGCCGTCACGCTCGGCGATGTCCGCGGTATAGGACCGGAGATCATCGAGAAAGCGCTCGCCGACGATTCTGTTCGGGCGAGCGCTCGCTTTTTGTTGGTCGGTCCGACCGGCGCGTCGCTACGCGTGGACGAGCCAGTTGGAGAGTGGCTGCCGCACGGCGACGCGGCGCTCGCGGGCCGCTTTGCCGGTCGCGCGGTCGAGCGCGCCGTCGAGCTCGCACAGTCTGGTGCGGTGCAGGGGATCGTCACCGCGCCACTCGACAAGGCCGCGCTCCTCGCCGGCGGCTACGATTATCCCGGTCATACGGAGATGCTCGCGGCGCTCACGAACAGCCGTGTGGCGATGATGCTCGCGGCGACGAAGCCTAACGAGGGCATGGCCAATCCGTTGCGCGTGGTACTCGCGACGACGCACCTGCCGCTCCGGGACGTCCCGGGACTGCTCACCATCGACGTGATCACCGACGTCGCCCGCACGACCCGCGACGGATTGCGGGACTGGTTCGGCATCGAGCAACCGCGGATCGCGTTATGCGCCATGAACCCGCACGCGGGTGACGGCGGTCGCTTCGGTCACGAAGACGACGAGATCCTCGCACCAGCGGCGCGGCAGTCGGGGATCGCGGGACCATTTCCCGCCGACACCGTGTTCGTGCGCGCGATGCGCGGCGCGTTCGACGCCGTCATCGCCCCGTATCACGATGTGGGAATGACCGCGATCAAAGTTGCCGCCTTCGGCGGCGCGGTGAACGTCACGCTCGGATTGCCGTTCCCTCGGTGCTCGCCCGACCATGGTACAGCTCTCGACATCGCCGGCCGCGGCATCGCTGATCCGTCGAGCATGATCCAGGCAATGTTGCTGGCGGCGAGAATTGCAACGCGCAAGAGCTTGTCTGGCATCGGACCGCTGCAACAGCGAAGACGCGAATCACGCGAATGAACTGCACGAATCCAACCGTGGGCGCCTAGACCTCCCCGCTCAACGAGCCGTGATTTTTTTGGGCTGCGCCGGAAATCCATCAGTGTGCAGTTCCAAGAAAGAATCCCGGCTCGTGGCGCAAGGAGTTCTCCCGTACACGGAGCGATTCGCAGAAATTCGCGTAATTCGCGTCTTCGCTGTTGGTCGGCGTGGACAATGACCGCCTATCGCTCCTCCGCCCGCACGGTAGCCCTGCGATCGCCGGCTGCATGGAGATCGATCGCCAGCGATTCGATCCGTCGGCCATCCATCTCGCGCACGGTGAACACTGCGTTCCCTGCCGTCACCCGATCGCCCACGATCGGCAAGCGGCCCAGCGCGCCGAAGACGAAGCCGCCGATGGTGGTGTAGTCCTCCTCGGGAACGCTCAATCCAAAACGCTCATTGAGCTCGCCGATGTGCGTCGAGCCGGCGACGACGACGATGTCTGGCCCTTCACGCTCCGGCGCCTCCGGTGGCTCGTCGTACTCGTCGAGAATCTCGCCGACGATCTCCTCGAGCAGATCCTCCATCGTCACGACGCCGGCAGTGCCGCCGTACTCGTCGAGGACGATGGCCATGTGCTCCTTCAACCGCTTGAAGTCCGCGAGCACCTCTTCCACTTCGCGCGAGCCCGGTACCACGTGCACCGGCCGCATGATCGCCCGCAAAGAAAACTCAGCGGGCGGATTGCGAAGAATCGGCAGTAAATCCTTCGCGAGGACGAGACCGATGATGTTGTCGATCGTCTCCTCGAACACCGGGTAGCGCGACCGCTGCGTCTCCTCGATGAGCTGCAGCGTTTCGTCGAGCGTCGCGTCGAGCGGAAGCGCATCGATCTCGGTGCGCGGCGTCATCACCTCGCGGGCATTTTTTTCCGAGAACTCGAACACGCCTTCGATCATGTCGGCGTCCGTCGCCTCCAGCACGCCCCCTTCTTCACTCTGCTCGACGAGGATGCGCAGCTCTTCCGGAGAATGGACCGATTCCTCCAGTGGCTGCGGGCGCTGGCCGACGAGGCGCAGCACGAAGATCGCCGAGTTGTTGAGCACGATCGTGAATGGCCGTACGAGTGCCTCGAAGAAGGCCAGCGGCGGCGCGAGATATCGCGCGAAGTTCTCCGGGTGCGCCAGCGCCACGCTGCGGGGTGCCAACTCCCCGAACACCACGTGCAGGTACGTCACGACGGTGATCGCGAGCGCCGAGGCGATGCCGACGCGCACCGCGAGCCGGAGCGCGATCGGCAAGGTGTCGAGCCACGTGACGAAATGTGCACCCAGAGTATCTTCGGCGAGTGCACCGAGGGCGAGGCTCGCCACGGTGATTCCGAGCTGGCTCGCGGAGAGCAGTCGCGGGAGGTTGCCGGTCGCCCGCAGCGCCACCCGAGCCAGCTTGTCTCCCGCGCGCGCCATCGCTTCGAGTCGCGTCCGTCGCGACCGTACCAGCGCAAACTCGGCGGCGACGAAGAAGGCGTTCAGCGCGAGGAGTACGACGATGGCAATCAGGCGCGAGAGCACGGGTTGTAAGCTACCTTGGTGGAATCGGTCGTCGCCAGACAGCACGGCTCGGTATTTCCGGTAAGCCGAACATCCACTTTCGACGAATACCGCTCGCGGCAATGGCGCACTCACACTCGCACGCACCACTCCACCTGCACGACGACGGGCACTCAGGTTGTGGTCACGATCACGGCTTGCATGGCAGCCGGCCGTCGGTCACGCGTGCGTTGCAGATCGCGCTCGGCCTAACGCTGGCGCTGATGGTCGCCGAAGTCATCGGTGGCCTGCTCTCCAACTCGCTCGCGCTGCTCGCCGATGCTGGCCACATGCTCACGGATGCCGGAGCGCTTGCGCTCTCGCTCTTCGTGGCATGGATGTGCCGGCAGCCGAGCCGTCCCGAGAAGACCTACGGCTATCTCCGCTGGGAGATCCTCGCGGCGCTGCTGAACGGCGCGACGCTGCTCCTCATCTCCTTCTGGATCGTGTGGGAAGCAGTGAGTCGGTTCCGGTCGCCCGAGCCGATCGCCGGTGGTCTGATGCTCGTTTTCGCGGTTGCGGGGCTCGTCGTCAACGCGGTCGCCGTCTGGATCCTGCACGGGGTGAACACCGACAGCCTCAATGTCCGCGGAGCGTATCTGCACGTACTCGGTGACATGCTGGCGTCTGGTGGAACTGTCGTTGCCGCGCTCCTCGTGAGGCTGACCGGCTGGATAGCCGCTGACCCAATCGCGTCGTTGGTCAGCACGGTCCTGATCATCGGCAGCGCCTGGCGGCTGGTGCGCGAGGCCGTTGACGTGCTCCTCGAGGCAGCGCCGCCGCACATTGCCCTCGAGGCGGTGCGCTCACGACTCGAGTCGATCCCCGGCGTCGAATCCGTGCACGATCTGCACGTTTGGACCGTGACGTCCGGCGTCGTGGCGATGAGCGTGCACGCCATCGTCCGACAGCCGGAACATCATCAGGGCGTTCTGGAGCGGGCCCACGACCTCCTGCAGGAGATGGGGATCCATCACGTGACGGTGCAGCTCGAGCGCCAC
This sequence comes from Gemmatimonadaceae bacterium, assembly GCA_035273165.1. Classification (GTDB taxonomy): domain Bacteria; phylum Gemmatimonadota; class Gemmatimonadetes; order Gemmatimonadales; family Gemmatimonadaceae; genus AG2. The sequence goes on along the minus strand of DATEPP010000571.1, from coordinate 1,062 downwards.
GAGATGTACGAACGCGAATTGCACCTGCATCCGTGACCTGAGTCGCGCGGAGCGCGTCGGTGGCAGAGAGAATCTGCCATGGATACCATTCGATTGTTCCGCGTCGAGAAGTTGCGTCGGGCCGTTCGCGTCGTCCTCACGGATGGCCGTCGACTCGACGGTGACGTGTTTCTCGCCGAACGAACGCGGAGCCGCGCCGAGCCGCAGGAGCCGATCGATCTCCTGAATGAGGACGCGCCCTTCTTCCCGTTCTTCCTCAACGAACAGGAAGTGCTCCTCGTCGCGAAGGAACAGGTGACCCGCGTCGAGACCGCGGTCCCCGACGGGGAAGCCACCGCCGACATGCCGGACGGCGGGATGGCGGTTGAGATAACGCTCATCGACGGCTCGAGCATCAGCGGCTTCGTCCCGCTCGAGAAACGCGGCGAGCAGACCCGGCTCCTCGATTTCCTGAACGGCTATCTGAAGCGGTTCATCCCGGTCTTCTGGGGCGAGCAGGTCTGCCTCGTGAACCGCTCTCTCATCGCCAGCGTGAGTCAACTGACCTGACATGCCTCAACTCGACCGTTTGCTCTCGGCCGTCATCAGCAACAAGGCAGACGCCCTCAGGCTGGACGAAGGCGATCCGGCCAAGCTCGAGCTCCAGGGCTCCGCGCGTGCCGTCACGAAGTCGCCGCTGACCGCGCAGCAGGTCGTCGGGTTGCTCAAGGAGATCGCACCGCCCGAGGCAGGCCGGCAGCTCGACACGACGCGTTCGGCGACCTTCACCTACAGCTTCTCCGATGGCACGTTCGCGGTCCGCGCCGGGCAGGAAGGCGGGAAGTGGCGCGTACGGATCACGCCTGGTAGCGGCGTCGGCACCGATGTGCCGGACAACAATTTCGATCCGCTCGCTGGCTTCCAATCTTCAGCGTCCTTCCTGACGCCGTCGGAGCCATCGGCGGTGACGTCACGGCCAACGCCCTCGGCCCCAATGCCGCGGCCCGCCGTGGCGACGCCGCTGCCTAACGCGGCCATGCCTAACGTGCCGCGTCCAGCGTCGGTACCGACGCCCGCCCGTCC
>DATEPP010000570.1:0-1035 GCA_035273165.1 Gemmatimonadaceae bacterium | reverse complement strand
CAAACCGATGACGATGCCAGCGCCAAGCATTGGGCCTGTCTCGCGAGCGACGAGGCGCAGCACGTCCTGGCGTTGAGCGCCGAGTGCAACGCGAATCCCGAGCTCGCGCGTGCGCTGCGCGACCATGTACGAGAGGACGCCGAAGATCCCGATGCCGGCGAGGAGTAATGCGAGCGACGCGAAGGCGCCGAGCAGAATAGCGACGAGACGGTCACTGGCCATGGAGCGCGACATGGCTTGTTCCATCGTCGTCACGTCCGCCAGCGCTATCCCTGGATCGAGCGCATTGAGCTCGCGGCGAACAACTGGTAGCAGGGCGAGCGGCGGGCCGGAGGTGCGCAGCGTGATGATCCCCTGGCCCCAGGCGTTCCCCTGCGCGTACGGGACGTAGACCAGGGCACGCAAGCTGTCGCTGGCTCCATAGTACTTCACGTCGCGCACCACTCCTATGATCTCGCGCATGACACGTTCGTCGCGCGACGACATCACGCGCTTGCCAATCGGATTCTCACCAGGAAACATCGCCTTCGCGAATTTCTCGTTGACGATGATCACGGGTGGCTTGGCGCTATCGTCCTGCGTTGTGAAGTCGCGTCCACGAAGGAGCGGGATTCGCAAGGCCGCGAAGTATCCCGGCGTGATGACGTTCCAGTTGATCGAGACCTCACCCTTTGGCGTCTGATCGCGACCCTCGGCCACCATCGACCGCCCGAGGTAGAAGCCGCCGCCGCCTAACGGGCTTGCACTCGAGATACCCGCGGCAACGACACCGGTCGCGGCGGCGAGACGCTCGCGGAGTTGCGTCATGAACCGTACGACCGACGCTGCATCACGGTACCGGAAACCGGGGAGCGAGATGGATGCGGTGAGGACATTCTGCGTGTCGAATCCCGTGTCCACGCGCCGGAGCTTGTCGATGCTGCGAACGGCGAGTCCCGCACCGACAAGCAATACGACCGAGAGCGCGAGCTCGAGCATGACGAGCATGCGCCGCGTTCGCGCACCCGAGCGACCACCACTGGCTCGCGTCCCGCC
>DATEPP010000569.1:0-4022 GCA_035273165.1 Gemmatimonadaceae bacterium | reverse complement strand
CGCCGCGCCGTTGACACTCGAGACCGCGCGCATTCCGGTGACGAGCGATCTCCTCGTGATTGCGCCGCCGCTGCGCGGCGGTCCATGGCTCGCGGCCAATGGGCCGAGCGCCGAGAGCGGACATCGCCGGGCGATGATTCCCCTCGATGGAGCGTTCTACATCGCGCAGCGATTCGCGATCGATTGGGTGAAGGTGGACGCCACCAACAAGACCTACAGCGGCGATTCGCTCAAGAACAGCAGCTACTACGCCTACGGCAATGACGCCCTCGCCGTCGCGGATGGCATCGTCACCGAGGTGAAGGACAGCATTCCGGAGAACGTCCCCGGCATCAACTCACGCGCGGTCCCGATCACACTCGAGACGGTGGGCGGCAATCACGTCATCGTCGACCTCGGCGGCGGGCATTTCGCGTTCTATGCGCACCTGCAGCCTGGCAAGATTCGCGTGAAGCTCGGCGATCGGGTGAGACGCGGCCAGGTCCTGGGCCTGGTCGGCAACAGCGGCAACTCCACCGAGCCGCACCTCCACTTCCACGTCAGCGACGCAAGCTCGCCGTTAGGCTCGGAAGGGGTTCCGTACGCCTTCGAGATCCTGACCGTGGTTGGCCACTGCGAGGGCTTCACCGGTCAATGTCCGCGGAGCGCCGAAGTCGTTAGGCACCGGGAGATGCCCGTCGCCAACGAGCTGGTGCGATTCCCGTAGGGCGGTTGTCATCCCGAGCGTTGCGAGGATCTGCTTTTTTGGACTCTTCGGGCGGAGGAGGCGTCCCTGACCGGAGAGTCGAATTAACGCAGATTGCACAGATTGCGCAGATTTTCGCAGAGAACAACACAAGAGCGGGAACGCGCTTTCAAAAACACGTTCCCGCTCTTCTCTCAGCGACATCAGCGCTTTGTCAGCGCCATCAGCGTTCCCCTCAGGCTATGCGCCGCAGGGGTGTCTCCCAATGGCGGACGTGCAGATCCCGCGTCCCGCGTCTCACCGCATCCCAGCATCCGCTGTAACCACCGTACCGCCCGGCGCGCGCTTCCATTGCTTGTACCAGCTCATCATGTAGAGCTGCGTCCGCATGAAGTTGGATGGCTTGGAGCCGGTGCCATGAAACTCGCCCTCGAAGCGCAGTAGCGCCGCCGGGACGCCTCGCATCTTGAGCGCCGCGTAGAACTCCTCGCTCTGCGGCATCGGTGTGCGGCGATCGAGCTCGCCGGTCATCACCACCGTCGGCGTCGTCACGTTGCCGACGTACATGATCGAGGATTGCTTCAACCACGCCTCCGGGCTCTCCCAGAACGGCTTGTCGAAGAAGTTGTAGGTGAAGAGCGGTACGTCCGTCTCGCCGGCGAAGCTGAGCCAGTCGATCACCGGGCAGCGCACGGCCGCGGCGGCGAAGCGGTTCGTGTGGCCGATCACCCAGCTCGAGAGCACGCCGCCGCCGGAGCAGCCGCCGACGTACATGCTCTGCGTGTCCACGTAGCCGCGGCCGACCACGGTGTCGACGGCTGCCATCAGATCTTCGTAGTCCACGCCCGGGTAGCGATGCATGATGGCGTTGCCGAACGCGCTGCCGTAGCTCGTCGAGCCGCGCGGGTTGGTGTAGAGCACCACGTATCCGTTCGCGGCGAAATTCTGGAACTGATAGTTGAAGGCGCCGTTGTACGCGCCGTGCGGCCCGCCGTGAATCTCCATGATGAGCGGATACTTACGCGACGCCTCGAAGCCCGGCGGCTTGACGATCCACCCATCGACCCTCGCGCCATTCGTGGAGGTATATGAGAACTTCTCGACGTCGCCGAGCTTGATCCGGGCGAGGAGATCGTCGTTCACGTGCGTGAGCTGCGTGACGTCGCCCGTCCGGTTGCCACTCCCCTTCAACGCCACCCGCACCACGTCGTTCGGCTGCTTGGCTGTCGAGCGGATGGCGACGCCGAGGATCGACGGTCCACCCTTTGGCGCCATCGCGAAGTTGGTGAGCATCTGCTCGCCGCTCGTCACCGCGTGTGCCGCGCCGGTGAGGGCGGTCCAGTAAAGATTCGACGCCCCGTGGTCCTGCGCCGTGAAGTAGATGCCGCTGCCATCGGGCGACCAGGTGACGTCGCCGGCGTCCCGATCGAGGTCACCGCCGACCTTCTGCGCTCCGGAGCCGTCGGCGTTCATGACGTACAGCTCCGACGCGTGATAGCTGTCCTTCACCTGCGTGTAGCCACGATAGGCGATCCGGCGCCCGTCGGGCGACACCGCCGGACCGCTCCACGCACCGTCCTGGCTCGTTAGGCGACGCATCGCCCCTGTCGTCACATCGACCGCGTAGATGTTCGAGTTGCGATAGTTCAGATCTGCCGTCGAATCAGCCAGCCCGTCGAAGACGATCGTGCGCGCGTCGGGCGTCCAGTCCCAGCCGACGGCACCGTCGAGCGCGTCGAAGCGGCTTCCGACGCTCCAGTTTCCCTTTGTCAGCTGCCGCGGCGTACCCCCGTCGGCCGGCACGACGAACAGGTGGCGATTCCCCGACTCCATGAACCCGACGCGATCCTGCTTGAAGTGGAGCGACGTCTCGTACCGCGGCGGGGCGGTCCAGTGCGCACCCTTCGGTGCCTCGGGCATGTCGATCTTCCACGTCCGCGGCGATGGTACGAACATGCTGAACCCGATCGATTTGCCGTCGGGCGACCACTTGATGTCAGCGGGCCCCTGATCCGTGTGCGTGATCTGCGACGAGGCGCCTTCGGCGTCCATGTAGCGCACCCAGACCTGCGTCCCGCGCGGTTCGCCTTCCGCGAGATAGGCGAGGCGCGTCCCATCGGGCGACCAGGTCGGGCTCGCGCCCTTGCCGAGCATGCGATGGTGCGAGCCGTCGGCATTCATGATCCAGAGCGCCGAGTCCCATCGGTCGTCGATCTTGTTGACGAACCGGCGCGCATAGACGATCTGCTTCCCGTCGGGAGAAATCTGCGGATCGCCGACCTGCTCGAAGTCGAGGTAGTGATCGACGGTGAGGAGGGTGTCCGAGCGCCGCTCCTGTGCCCTGCTCGCGACCAGTGGCGCGACGACGAATGCGAGGAGCAAGCCGACCGAAGTGCTTCGCATTGGATCTCCTATCCTGGGTGGCGGGGTGAACATAGAGTGGCGAGTGGCGAGTGGCCAGTCGTGCTGTCCATTGTCATCCCGAGGAGCGAAGCGCAAGCGTAGCGAGGAGGGATCTGCTTTCCGCCTTGGCCATGATCCCTGCGGCGGCACGTCTGAGGGGAACGCTGATGACGCTGACACGTCGCAGATACCGCTGAGAAAAGAGCGGCAACGACCTTTAAAGCAGTGGCGATGTGGCCGCTGGTGGGGTCAGTCTCCAGGTACCTAACCTCGGAGAAGCCCTATGCGTCTACCAAGCTTGGTTCGTGTTATGGTCGTTACGGCGGGCGTCGCCATGCTCGCGGCCGCATCGCCGGTGTACGCTCAGAAAGCAGCCGCCAAGCCCGCGGCGGCCAAGGCAAAGAACGAGATGCGTATGCCGAGAACGGCCACGGCGCGCTGCGGCGACAGCACCTGGTCCAAGGCGGCGTCACAGCAGGGCGCCTGCTCCAGCCATGGCGGCGTCGCCAAGTGGTTCGGGAAAGCACCGTCGAACATGACTGCCCGTTGCAGTGACGGCGAATACTGGACGAACGAAGAACGCCGCGGCGCCTGCTCCCAGCACGGCGGTGTCGCGTTCTGGGTCGGGAAATCGAAGTCGAAGAAGAGTTAGCGCCGGACGCCAGACAGTCATCCCGCCTGGAAACGTCCCTGAGGAGGAGAGTGGCTGAACGCAGATGGCGCAGATTGCGCTGAAACAACGAAAGAGCGGGAACGTCCTTTGGATAAAGGCGTTCCCGCTCTCTTCGTCAGCGGTCTCTGCGACGTGTCAGCGTCATCAGCGTTCCCGTCAGACGTGGCGCCGCAGGGAAATTTCGCAAGGCAGAAGTGCAGATCCCTCGTCGCTCCGCTCCTCGGGGATGACAATGGGAGTCGCTTCGCTCGTCGGGATGAC
>DATEPP010000568.1:0-4866 GCA_035273165.1 Gemmatimonadaceae bacterium | reverse complement strand
GGCGGGAACGACGAAGCACTTGCCCGCGCCCGCACCATGCAGCGCGCGCTTTACCCCGCGATGTACGGCGAGCCGGGTCCGCCCGAGATCGCTGGCGAGTCGATCGTCTCGTCGCACAGCCTCATTCCCGACGCCCTGTATCACGCCTTCGCGACCTTCGGCGTGCTCATGGCGCCGGATCTGCCGCTCCAGCGTCGCCAGCACGAGATGATCGCGACGATGGTATCGGTGACGAATCGGTGCCGGTATTGACTGATCTCGCACGCAGAGTTTCTGCGTAAGGTGACGCTCGACGACGCACTGGTCGAAGCGCTCCGAACCGATTGGCGAACCGCGCCGATCACCGACGCCGAGCGTGTCATGATCGAATACGTAATTCAGCTCACGGAGGACGCGACGTGCATCTCCCCGACGCATCACGAGCAGCTTCGAGCGGTGGGGTTCGACGATCGGGGTATTCTCCAGATCACATTGATCGCGAGCTGGTTCAACTACATCAATCGGGTAGCGGACGCGTTGGGCGTGGGCCGGTAGGCGCCGGTCGTATGCCGTGGGCGGCGTCGCTGCTGCTCGGCGGCGGCAGCTTCGTCATCGGCGCGGTGTCGCCCCTATACGACTCGTACGTACCACCGCTCCTCGAGAAACATCTCGGAAGCAGCGCGCTCGTCGGCGGGGCGATGGGCATCGACAACGTGCTCGCGCTCTGTCTCGTGCCTCTCGTCGGCGCGCTGTCCGATGCGACGCGGACGCGCCTGGGACGACGCGTTCCCTATCTGCTTGCCGCGCTGCCGGTGACGGCGATCGCTCTCGCCGCGATCCCCTTCGCCGAGCGACTCGGTCTCCTCGCATTGCTGCTTGCGATGATCGTGACGGATGTCGCGATCGCGGTCTGGCGCGCGCCGTTTCTCGCGTTGCTCGCGGACCTGATCCCCTCCGTCCATCGACCGAAGACCGAAGGCATCCTCGGCGTGGCGATGTGTCTCGGCGCGATGCTCGTACTCGGCGGAGCGCGGAGTCTCAGCGCGCGTCCGGCGCTTCCGTTCGCGCTCGGCGGGGCACTGACACTCGCCGTCTGGATCATCTACGTCTTTGCGTTGCGGGAGCCAGCGGGTGCACGGTACCTCGAGGAGCCGCCGCTGGTGATCGCTCCGTTCCGCTCGCTGCGTGATGCACTCACCGGACAGGATGGTCGCGCCATTCGCTTTTTCTCGGCGTGTCTCTTCTTCCACATGGCGTTCCAGTCGTTTTCGAGCTGGTTCACCATTCACGGTTCTGAGCGCTTTCACACCAGCGTCGCGAACGCGTCTCTGGGCTTCATTGCCGTTGCAGTATCCACGTTGGTCGGTTCTATGCCCGCCGGCTGGCTCGGCGCCCGCTTCGGCCGACGGCGGATGACGCTCATCGGGTTGGCGGGGATGACCGTCGCGTGCGGGCTGATGCATGTCGTGCCGACCCTGAGCGCCGCCATCGCGGTGTTGTTCCTCTTTGGCCTGTCGTGGTCGATCCCTGTGGCGAATCTGCCGCCCATGGCTTTCGAGCTGGGGACCACGGCACGGGCTGGCGCGCTGGCGGGGGCTCTCCTACTCGTGCAGAGCGCGGCTGGCGTACTCGGCCCCGCTCTCGTTGGCGGCTGGTTCGACGTCATGGGCTCGCGGCGCGCGCTCTTCCTTCTGCTGGCAGCGTTCCTGACGGCTGCCTTCGGCTTGCTGACGACGCTGGAGCCCGGATTCGGCGAGCCAACCGTGGCGGAGGAAGATCGAATCATCCGCGGCTCTGCTGCGTAGTAGAATATGGCCCGTCACAGGGCCGTACCCGGAGGAAACACAATGAGAGTCATCTGGACGCTCCTGAAGGTCGTCATCGCGCTCGCGCTCATCATTCCCCTCTCGATCATCGCACTGGCGACGGCATTGGGGATTCTCGGCGCGCTCATCGGCGTGGCGATTCTGTCCCTGAAGATCGGGGTGCTTGCGTTGATCGGTTATGGCGCGTTCCGACTGGTCGCGAATCTCTTTGGCGGTCCCAGGACGAGCGCCCCAAAGCGTGTGGAACCGCTGCCACCAGTCGATCCCCATTACGAAGCCGCGATGCGCGAGCTGGATCGTGAGCTAGGAGGGACGTCGCGCTAGTGGGGTAGGGAGGGTCAGTCAGCTCGGCGTGGTTCGAGTCATCGCGCTGCTGGCTTGGAACACTGGGGACGCGAATGTACGCGAATTGTGGGCGAATCCAACCGCGGGCATTCACGCGGCCATCCGCCATTCACACAGCGCTCTTTTTGGACTCGACCGAGGAGTCTCCATCGAAGCGCAGGTCGATCGCATTCGCGCATGATTCGCTCGTGATTCGCGCGATTCGCGTCCAGAAGCTCTGGGCTATACGAGGTGCGCCGAGTGCCGCCGCCTGAAGGCGATCGCATTGCAACCCGAAATTCCCGGAAGAACCCAATTTTGGAATGAAGCGACGCGTATCAGCGTGATCGCGTCAACGCCCGATCCACGTAGCCAACGGGATCGGCGAGCTTGCTCAGATCGAGCCGTACCTGGGGCGGAATGCCGCGACCGCGCATTCCGCCTCGGGGAAGCTCGCGTGAGCGGGTGATGGTGCCGTAGCCGAGAAACCAGCGCTTCTCTCGTGGCGAGATCGGCACGATGGAAGCCGTCTGATAGTCGAGCGCACCGGCAGTTGGCTCGCCGAACACGGTCGCGCGCGGGCTACGAAGCGCCGTGAGGACGAGAACCTCGGACGCGCTCACGGTACCCCGGTCGATGAGCACACCGACCGCGCGCGGGCCCGACGTCACGACCCAGTCGCGCGGTTGCGGCGCGCGGGGCGGCGATGCCGGATCGTTCAGCGGAACCAGTTCGCCGGGTTGCGCCCGCATCCGCTCGACGAGGCTGCGCACGAACGACGTCGTCTCGGCACCGAAGCCCCGGCGCGCGAAGGCGATCTGATCGTCGGACGAGAGCATGTACGCCGCATCCGTCGGAAACGGGTTCGGCTTCTCGTTCACGAGAGAGATGAACGGCTCGAGACTCTCCGTCATCGCCGAGCCGCCGCCTTCGTTGCCGCGGAGGTCGATGATCAGCCGGTCGGCGTGGGCGAGCGCCGCGTGATTCGCATTCACTAAACTATCGATGACGGCACGAAAGCCGTCGTGCGACGGCACAGCGAAAACCATCGTGCCGTTCCGGCGGTAGAGTACGGGCCGGTGCGGATCGACGGGGTCGAGCGTGCCGCTGTCGGCGGCTTGGACGGGGAATTCCTTCCCCCAAATGCCAGGTGAGAGACGGAGCAGGACGTGCCGGTAGATCTCGCCTTGACGCTGCACTAGCGCATAGCGGCGCGTGCTCATCGAGACGTCGTACGTGTTCTGCTTGCGCCGAGTGAAGTGCGCACGAACGGCTCCGGCCGGCCAGATGGCCGTGTCGCCGGTGAGCACCACGGCAACGTAGCCGTTGGGCAGGCGGGCCGAATCCGGCAGGATGGCGACGCGGAGCCCACGGTCGTACCAGATTCCCTCGATCGGGTCGAGACGCGCGCGACGCCTCTGGAAGTAGGCTCGCGCGGCAGCTTCGGAGATGGCGCGTCGCTCGACGGTAGCGGCTCGGCGGGCAGTCTCCGCGCTGTCGATCGGCGAGTCCTGGTAGACTAAGAGGTGTGGATCGTCGAACCAGTCGACGAAGTCGCGCAACACGAAGTAGCAAGCGTCGCCGCGGGTACTATCGGCACGCGTCTGCGCGGCCGCCTTCATCGACGCGAAATCACGCAGCCGCTGACCGCGGAGCTCCAGCGTGTACCCGGCGTAGTCGAGATGCATCTTGCGCTCGAGGAGCGAGAGATCGGTCGCGCACGACGGCGCCGAATCGGCGGGAATCGGAAGCGGCGAACCAGCGGCGGCGATGACACCAGTGAACGCCAGGAGAGGGAGGCTCGGCAGGAGCATCGCGGTGGGATTGGAATCAAGGTGGACACGCGGCTTTGGCGCGAGACCGGACACCGACTGGGACACGGCGTGCCTTGCCAGCGTTGGGTTCTGGGACGAATTGAGGTGACGCCGCGGCCGGCGATGGCGTCTGGCATGGTCAGCCAGTACGTCGTCTGTCTCTCTTGGTCTCACCCTGGTCCCGGTGCCTGAACCAGATCTCCTCGAGCAGGTCGAGCTCCTCGTTCGCTCCCGCTATGGCCTGGTGATCGTCGACACGCTCGAGGAGGAGCGTGTCGAGGAGCTGTTCAAGCAGATCGCCTCCAAGCTTCAGCTCCACTACTACTCGTGGACGCGAAGCCGGGGACTTCGGCGTGGGATGAACGCGAACGACGCGTTCCTCGATGAGAAGACCGCGCAGCCAGTGAAAGACCCCGCCGAAGCGCTCCGGCTCGTCGAGCGCGAGGGATCCGGGATCTTTCACTTCGCCGGCCTCGCTGCCTGGTTCGCGGATCCAGTAGTCGAGCGGCACGTGCGCGACGTCGCGACGCAATTCGCCCAGCGGCGGGGCGCGCTCGTCGTCTCGGGCCATGAGAATGTGCGGCTCCCTGACGCGCTGCGACCGCACGCGACGATTCTCCGGTTGCCGCCGCTCCGTTTCGAGGATTACCGGGCCCTCGTCGAGCGCGTCGTTCGCGAACAGTCGGCGCGGATGCCCGTGAAGCTGGATCTCACGGCGGAGGAACGCGTCCGTCTCATCCGGAATCTGACGGGACTCACACTCGTCGAGGCGGAGAAAGTTTTGAACCAGCTCATCATCGACGACGGCCATCTGCGCGGTGCCGACGTCGAGCGCGCACTCGAAGCGAAGCGAAAGATGGTGCAGCAGGACGGGCTGCTCGAGTACTGGCCGGCGGAGCAGGGGATGGCCGACGTCGCCGGGC
>DATEPP010000567.1:0-2613 GCA_035273165.1 Gemmatimonadaceae bacterium | reverse complement strand
GTGCGCGAGGTGATGGTCCAGGTCGAGCAGATGGCGCCGGTGACGGCGACGGTGCTCATCGAAGGCGAGAGCGGCACGGGCAAGGAGCTCGTTGCCCGCGCCTTGCACCTTCTCAGCCCGCGCAAGAACAAGCCGTTCATCGCCGTGAACGTCGGCGCGCTCCCCGAGACGCTGCTCGAGAGCGAGCTGTTCGGCCACGAGAAAGGCGCGTTCACCGGCGCCGCCGAGCGCCGACTCGGCCGCTTCGAGCTGGCGGATCGGGGTACGATCTTCCTCGACGAGATCGGCGAGATCCCGGTCGGGACGCAGGTGAAGCTGTTGCGCGTGCTCGAGGAGCGGGAGTTCATGCGCGTCGGCGGCACGTCGCCGATCAACGTCGACGTTCGCGTCGTCACCGCCACCAACCGGCCGCTGCGCGAGCAGGTGGAGCAGGGGAGCTTCCGCAGCGACCTGTTCTACCGGCTCAACGTCCTCCGCATTCATCTGCCTCCGCTGCGGGAGCGGCGCGAGGACATCCCGATCCTCGTCCGGCATTTCATCAAGGACTACTCGAAGCAGCACGACCGCGCCTTTCACGGAATCAGCGCCGAGGCGATGCAGATTCTCGTCGAGTATCCGTGGCCGGGGAACGTGCGCGAGCTGCGGAATCTCATCGAGAGCATGGTCGTGCTCTCGCCGGGACACGAGATCCACCCGGAAGATCTGCCGCGCCAGATTCGCGAGGGTGGCTCGCGCTACCTGCCAGTGCATGTCGGGCCGATACTCAGAGGAGAGGAACAGACAGCCGGCGGTGGCCGCGAGCTGGAGTTCATCGTGCGGAGCCTCATCGAGCTCAAGCTGCAGGTGGAGGAGCTGCGCCGTCGTCTCGACGACGAGCGCGTCGAGAGCGACGTCCGCCGTCGCGACGGCTGGATCGGCGATGTCGAGCCGGCTGCGGTTGGCTCGGGCGGCGCGATCAGAAGCGCCAACGCCACCACTGGCGCCATCACTGGCGCGAGAGTGCCGGCGATCGAGCCACGCGATCAGCAGCCGCCGCCGAACGTCGTCACGGTAGTGCCCGGGACGAAGATGTCGGACGTCGAGCGGGCGGTGATCGAGGCGGCGCTCAAGGAGACGCGGGGCAATCGGCGTCGCGCTGCCGAGATGCTGGGGATCGGCGAGCGCACTCTCTATAGGAAGATCAAGGAGTATCGCGTCCCGGAGCACGAGTACACTGTCGGATGATCGCGGGTTACGAGAGGGAGGATCCCCGACTTCGCGCTATCCGCTGCACGCCGATGTTGCGTCGCCGTAACGATGCTGCGTTAATCGCTTGATTAATTAGAAGGTTATCAGCATATTGGCCGCGCCTACCGAAACCGACTGGTCGACGCCGACCGCAGGTGGTGTCCCAGCAGCATCCATGAGAGCCGAAGCGCGCTACACCACTCAGTCGGTGGAGCTTGATCGTGTCTACCCGAGTCGCATCCTCTGTGTCGTTACCTGATACGTCGTTCATCGCTGGCAGTGTGCTTCCCATTCAGCGCGCGGAGGAGTTGCTGGCGACGCTTCCCGGCATCATCTCGGCGCGGATCGTCGCCAGCGGTACGGGCGCGGTGGACGAGATCCACATCCTGACGACGGACGAGGTGACGCCGAAGCAGACCGTTCGGAACGTGGAGAGCGCGTTGATCGCGCACCTCGGGATGCGGGTGAGCCACAAGAAGATCAGTGTCGCGACGTCGAACGAGGGCCGGAGTCAGCCGGCGAGCGCGGCGACGCCAGGTGGTACGAACAGCTACACGCCGCAGCCGACGCCGCCCAAGGGCGTGGAGAGTCTGGTCCCGCTGCGCGCGGAAAAGGTGGAGCGTCCGGAACCGGCGAAGGCCGCACAGTCCACTGCTCCGACGATGTCGAATGTCTCTCCGTCGCCCCAGGCGTCCCCCTCCGCGACCCAGCAGCCAGGTGCGACCATGCGCGCGACGCCGCCGCAATCGATGCCCGCGATGACGCCGCCCTCCGGGCAGGCTGCCCTAACGAGTGAGCTGGCGCCCGGGTCCGCTCTGCGGAGGCGGCTGTACTTCGAGGACATCGAGGTGCGGCGTTCGCGGAGCAAGGGAGTGGCGTGCCGGGTGACGCTGCGCAAAGGCGAGCAGGCGTTCGTCGGGGAGGCGGAGGGGTTGGAGAACGAGCGCCTTGGCATCGAGCTGGCGGCGCGGGCGACACTGTCGGCGATCAGCCAGGCGGAGGGCGACGCGCGGGTGCTGGGCCTCGAGGGATGCAAGACGATCGAGGCGTTCGACCGGCAGTTCGTGTTCGTGGGACTGACGACGCGGACGGGCCGGGAGTCGGCGTTGTTGACCGGGAGCGCGGAAGTGAAAGAAAGTCAGGAAACAGCGAGCGTTCTGGCCGTATTGGACGCGACGAACCGCTGGATCGACTATTCGAAGTGACGGGAAGGGAGGAAGGAGGGTGTGGCGCGATGCGTGGAGCGTGACGCGATCGTCTAGAGAGTGAGGGTGCTCACAGCGCCGGATGAGAACGAGTGTAGCTTAGCGCGACACGTCGGCGGCGCGAGTGGCCGGAGTGGACAGAAGGAAAGGCGGATCGACGGCGATCCTGTAGCGATAGCAG
>DATEPP010000566.1:0-4241 GCA_035273165.1 Gemmatimonadaceae bacterium | reverse complement strand
TCGCGGTGGATCCGCCGGCGAGCAAGGAGCTGCGATTGTTCGGGCGCGCCGGGTGGACGCTGGATCGATTCATCGCCCACCACACGACGCTGCACAAGCTGCAGTATGAAGCGACGCGGCTGCGTGAGCGGCCCCTGGTCTGGGGCGTGCTCGTCGTGGCTGCCGCCAACCTCGCTGTCTTTCTGGCGCTCGCGGCGGCGACGCGGGAGGGACGCCTAACGATCGCAGAGCTCGTGGTGTACGCCCAGTGTGCGATTGGCGTGTCGTTGCTCGCGTTCAGTGGATTCTCCTGGGCCCTGGATGGGGCGGCGGCGCCAGTTGCCGCGGTGCTCCGACTCGAGCAGAAGATGGCTCCCGCCGGCGCGCTGTCGACAGGCGACAGCAGCCCACGAGGCCTGCCCAGACGCGAGATTCGCTTCCGGAACGTGCGCTTCGCCTATGGTGCCGGGGTGCCCGTGCTCGACGGCTTCGATCTGACGATCCCGGCCGGCACATCACTCGCCATCGTCGGCCAGAACGGCGCGGGGAAGACGACGCTCGCGAAGCTGCTCTGCCGGCTCTACGATCCGCAATCGGGTGCAATCGAGGTCGACGGGGTGGACATTCGCCGCTTCAATCTGGCGGCGTGGCGCGAACGGCTCTCGTCGGTCTTCCAGGATTTCGTCCGCTTCGAGCTGCCGTTGCGCGACAACGTCGCGCCTAACGGCGCACCCGACGAGATCATCCGCGGCGCGCTCGCCGATGCCGGAGCCACGTCGCTGGCCGATCTGGATACGGTGCTCTCGCGGGCATATGCCGGCGGCACGGACCTCTCGGGCGGCCAGTGGCAGCGGATCGCGCTCGCGCGCGCCCTGTGCGCTGTCCGGATGGGCGCCGGCGTGGTCATGCTCGACGAGCCCACGGCGCAGCTCGACGTGCGCGGCGAAGCCGAGATCTTCGAGCGCATCCTGCGGGCGACGCGGCACTGTACGACCATACTCATCTCGCATCGCTTCTCCACGGTGCGTCTCGCCGACCGGATCTGCGTGCTGGAGCACGGGAAGGTGATCGAGCTCGGGACTCACGACGAGCTTATGGCGCGGCATGGTCGCTACCGCACGATGTTCGATCTCCAGGCGCAGCGGTTCGGCGAATCGGGAGAGGAGGAGGGTGTGACGCATGACGTCCTCGCCTGACGAGTTACCGCCTGCATTCTCGTCGATGTGGCGCCTCTGCCGGCTCGGACTGCGCTACGAGCCGCGCATGATGACGTGGTCGTTCACGCTCGCTCTGCTCGCGGCCCTCCCCGACGCGCTCCTCGCGCTCTGGTTCAAGCTGATCGCCGACGCGATCGTCGCCGGCGACGGACGAAAGCTCCGGCTGACGTCGATCGCTCTCGCGCTGTCGGTGGTCGGCACCTGGCTCCTGCGCCTGATGTCAGCCCGGGTGACGCGGCGCTTCCGTGACAAGGTGACGATCGCCCTCGAGTCACATGTCGCACGACTGCAGGCGAGCATCGCCACGATCGCGCATCAGGAGGTTCCGGAATACCTCGATCGCATCGCCATGCTGCGCGATCAGGTGTTCGTGCTCGATCACATGTACATGTCAGTGTTCTCCATGGCCGGGTGGATCCTGCGGCTCGCCGTGACGATGGTCCTGCTCGCGTCGGTGCACCCCGCCCTGCTACTGCTGACGGCGTTCGCCATTCCGACCATCTGGTCGTCGACCTGGCGGCCCACGGTCGAGCGCGCCGCGCAGGAGCGCGCGGCGCCGTTCAACCGGCTTGCGCGGCATCTCTTCACTACGGCGACGACGGCGCCAGCGGCCAAAGAGGTGCGCCTAACGGGAATCGGCGCACGGCTCGTTCGCGAGCGAAGAGTGGCGTGGGAGCGCGGCCACCGCCCGATTGCATCGGCCCGGTGGGGATCGATGGCGTGGCACACGGCGGCGTGGGCGATCTTCGGCGCCGGGTTCGTCGGCGCGGTGGTATTCGTGTCGGCTGTGCTGCGCGCCTCGGCCGGCTCCGTTCTGCTCGTGCTGGCGGCGGGGGGGCGCCTCTCGGCGTACATCGGCGCCACGGTGGGCGAGCTGGGCTTTCTGCGCGGCTTCTGGGTGTACGGTGCGCGGCGTCTCGCATGGCTCGAGGACTATGCCGCGGCACGAGCTTCGGCGGCGAGCATCACAGCTCCCGAACATCTCGTCTCGGGCATTCGCTTCGAGCGCGTGTCGTTCGCCTACCCGGGAACGTCTCGGTTGGTCCTCGATGACGTGAACCTGGAGCTGCCCGCGGGATCGGTGGTGGCACTCGTGGGCGAGAATGGCGCCGGCAAGAGTACCCTCGTGAAGCTTCTCGCGAAGATGTACGAGCCAACGTCGGGCCAGATCCTCATCGATGACATTCCGCTGTCCACGATCACCGCTGACTCGTGGCGCCAACGTCTCGCCGGGGCGTTTCAGGATTTCTTTCGTTTCGAGCTGCGCGCGCTGCACTCGATCGGGCTGGGCGACGTACCGCACGTCGACGATCGCGTCGCGGTATCGGCGGCGGCGACACGCTCGGGCGCCGATGACGTCGTGCAGCGCCTCCGCGGCGGTCTCGACGCGCAGCTCGGCCCGACCTGGCCGGATGGCGTCGATGTGAGCTTCGGGCAGTGGCAGAAGCTCGCGCTCGCCCGCGGATTCATGCGCGAGCGTCCGCTGCTTCTCGTCCTCGATGAGCCGACCGCGGCGCTCGACTCGGAAACGGAGCACGCCCTCTTCGAGCGCTATGCCGCGGCGGCGCGCGGCGACGGCCGCATAACGATTCTCGTCTCCCATCGCTTTTCGACCGTTCGCGTGGCGGATCTCATCATCGTGCTCCAGGGCTCGCGTGTCGCAGAGCTTGGCCCACACGACGAGCTCCTGGCGAGAGGCGGAGTGTATGCGGAGCTCTACGGAATCCAGGCCGCAGGTTACCGTTAGGTTCGGAATCGACAATCGGTGCGAGGTGCAGATGGTGATGCGGGTCGAGTTCTGCAAGATCGATGAAGGTCGCCTCTGTTGCTGCTCGTGAGCGTTTCGCGCGGTATTGCGGAGGAAGTGTCCGCAGCACTGGAGAGCGTCGTGTCGCGCTTCGCGAGGCTGGTCCGGAGCGTCGGCGTGCGGCATGGCATGTCCGAGTCGGATCTCGACGAGGTGCTCCAGGAAGTCCGTATAAGGCTCTGGCAGGCCTGTCCCACGAGTGAGCAGATCCAGGCACTCGGCGCGTCTTACGTGTATCGGGCCGCGACGTCGGCGGCCCGCGACCTCCTCCGCCGACGCCGCGCGAAGGGCGCCTCCCTCAGCGATTCCGTGGACGAGCACACCAACCTCGCCGTCGCCGCCAATGCATCCGATGAGACAGACACGCATGACCTGGAACAACAGATTCTTGCCGTGATCGACACCATTCCTCTGTCGCGCCGGGCCGTGGTCCGCATGTACCTGAGCGGCTACGAGCGTGAAGAGATCGCCGAGCTGCTCGGCTGGTCCGAGGCAAAGACGAGAAACCTGCTGTATCGGGGCCTCGCCGACCTCCGCAACGGTCTCACCAGGAAAGGGATCAGCTGGGAGGGACGCGCATGAGCGACGAGCAGCTGCGCCAATTGTACGCGCGCGCGACCGCCGCACGGACCGGCCCTGGACGCGCCGAGTGTCCCGCTCCCGAGGTGCTCGAAGCGCTCGCGCGACGCGAGGGCCCGGAGCAGCAGCGACTCGAGACGTTGGACCACGTGATGAGTTGCCCGGATTGCCGCCAGGAGTTCGAGCTGTTTCGCGCGATCGAGCACACGAGGCGCGCCGAAACGGGAGCAGCGGCGGCGCACGCGCGGTGGAGGCAACCGCTCTATCTCACCATTGGTGCGGCGCTCGCCGCAAGCGCGGCGCTCGTCGTCGTGCTCGGGCCGTGGTCCAATCGGCAAGGCTCTCGCGACCCGTCCGCCGTTATGCGCGGTGCGACAAACGGCCTCGCCCTCGCTGCCCCGGCGACCGATACGACTCTCACAGCAGGAGACGCCATCTTCGTTTGGCGATCGGTGCCGGACGCGCGGCGTTACACGCTCGAAGTGCTCACACCGTCGGGTGCCGTGCGCGCCAGAAGGGAGACGTCGGATACTATTGCCGCGATTCCTGCTGCGGAGCTGGGCACTGGGGATCTCCGCTGGGGCGTTCGGGCAGAGATGGACGGTGGCGAAGTCCGCTCGCCAACGCGACGATTGAGGGTGCGGGCGCCCTAGCCTTGC
>DATEPP010000565.1:0-7213 GCA_035273165.1 Gemmatimonadaceae bacterium | reverse complement strand
AGCCGAATCCCGACATGGCGTCGAATCTGATTCCAGTCGCCTCGGGCGAGACAAGAGCGCTCAGTCACTGCGGTGAAACTCCCGTCATTCCGGATTCGCGCGCTCTGCCCGTTCAGCGCGGTAACGTGCAGGTGCGATCGTGAGCTGACTCTGAGGGAGGAGGCCGAGGGCAAAGGCACTGGACGTCGATCGCACCCGGCTATTCCTTGTATGGCGCCGCACGGCAACTAGCCGTCGGCGCCATCCTCTTTTTGCGCTCCCCTCTTCGATGTCCGTAATGACTCGCGCTTACCGCACGCTCTTCCTGCTCGTGTTCGCCGCGGGCATGCCGCTCGGCGCCCAGAACGCCGCGACCACTCAGCAAGGCTCGTCCACGGATCTTTCTACGGCGCGGCCTGGCCGCGATCCCGGTCAGCCGATCGACGAGGAGTACACGCGAAAGATTCGCGAGTACACCACCGAGCCATTTTTCCTCTCGCCACTCGTCGACTACCTGCCCGCCTCCAAAACGGTACCGACGCCGAAGGCCGTGCTCGGCGATATCGCCGGCGCGCCGACGAAGCTGCCCGACTCGAAGGAGGTCTACGCCTACATGCGGCTCCTCGCCAAGTCGACGCCCCGTGTGAGGGTTTACTCAATCGGGAAGACGGAAGAGGGACGCGAGATGGTGGCGGTGGCGGTTGCCAGTGAAGAGCTGATGGCAAAGCTCGACGCGAACAAGGCGCTTCTGGCGAAGCTCGCCGATCCGCGGACCATCGGCATGAACGACGAAGAGGCGCGCCGGATCGCCGCCGAAGCCGCGCCGGTCTACTACATCACCGGCACGATCCATTCTACCGAATCGGGCGCGCCGACGGCGCTGATGGAGCTCGCCTATCGGTTGGCAGTCGACGAGAGTCCGTACATCCGGAACATCCGCGACCATCTCATCACCCTGATCACGCCGATCGTCGAAGTCGACGGACGCGACCGGATGGTCGATCTCGCCAACTGGCACATGAAGCATCCGGGCGAGACGTACCCACCGCTGGTCTACTGGGGACACTACGTCGGCCACGACAACAATCGCGACGCGATGGGGATGACGCTCAAGCTCACGCAGAACGTATTGAACACGTTCGTGGACTGGAAAGCGCAAGTGCTGCACGATCTGCACGAGTCGGTGCCGTTCCTGTACGACAACACCATCGGCGACGGTCCATTCAACGCGTGGCTCGATCCGCTGCTCACGAACGAATGGCAGATGATCGGCTGGAACAACGTGCAGGAGATGACGCGCTTCGGGATGCCCGGCGTTTTCGCCCACGGCACTTTCGACACATGGTCGCCGGGCTACCTGATGTTCATCGCCGCGACGCATAACGGAATCAGCCGATTGTACGAGACATTCGGCAACAGCATGCCGGAGACGGTGGAACGCACGCTGAGCCCGAGCGAGACGGAGCGCACCTGGTACCGGCAGAATCCGCCGCTCGCGCACGTGAAGTGGTCGCTCCGCAACAACAACAACTACGAACAGACGGGCATTCTCGTCTCGCTCAATTATTTCGCGAACAACCGGCGGCTCTTCCTCGAGAACTTCTACGAGAAGAGCAAGCGCTCGATCCTCAAGCCGAAGACCGAAGGGCCGGCCGCATATGTGTTGCCGGCGGACGATCCGCGCCCAGGAGCGCAGGCGGAGCTGCTGCGCGTGCTGCAGAAGCAGGCAGTGGAGATCTCGCGAGCAACACAGCCTTTCTCGGTAACTGTTGCCGGACGCGGGCCGCGGGACGTGGGACGCGGGCGAGGGGCGGGAGCCGACAGTGCACCCGCCGCATCCCGCACCCCGCCTCCCACGTCCCGCGAATTCCCAGCGGGCAGCTACATCATCCGCATGGACCAGCCGTACTCGCGCATCGCCGACGCTCTGCTCGACTACCAGTACTGGAGTCCCAGCGACCCGCAGAAGAATCCATACGACGACACCGGCTGGACCTTCCCCGAAGGATTCGCGGTGCGCGCGCTCCGCGCGACCGACGCGAAGGTACTCGATGTCCCGATGGAGCGTGTGACCGGCGACATCAAAGCGCCTGGCGGCGTGAGTGGGCAGGGGAGCGTCTTCCTCGTGAACCACAATGCCGACAACGCGCTCGCAACGCTCCGCTACAAGCTCGCGTCGGCGGATTTCCAGGCGGCCGAGGCTCCATTCGACGCCGACGGCCGGCACTACAACCGTGGCTCGTTCGTCATCCGCAACGTCTCGCGCGGCGACCTCGATCGTGTCACGCGCGAGCTCGGCGTCACGGCATACGGAGCGGCGGCGGTGCCTAACGTGACGCTGCACCCGCTGCGCGCGGCGCGCATCGCGCTGCTCCACACCTGGCAGAACACCCAGACGGAAGGCTGGTGGCGTCAGGCGCTCGATTTCCTGCAGATTCCCTACGACTACATCTCCACCCAGGACGTCGCGAAGAACGCGGCGCTCAACGCGAAGTACGACGTCATCCTCTTTCCTCCCGGCGGCGGGAACCCGACCTCGATCATCCAGGGGATGCCCCAGTGGCGGAATCCTTTGCCGTGGAAGAACACGCCGGAGACCCCGAACATAGGCACGTGGGCCCAGACCGACGACATGCGTCCAGGCCTCGGCTGGCAGGGACTCGCGAACCTCGAGAGCTTCGTGAAGCGCGGCGGCGTGCTCGTCGGCGTCGAGAACACGGCGGATTTCGCCGTGCAGTTCGGCCTCGCGAATGGCGTGAGCGCGAATCAGGCGCGGCGCGGTGAGGTGGTGGGCACGCTGCTCCGCTCGCGGATCGTGGACGATGCGAGCCCGATCGTCTACGGGATGAAGGACAGCCTCGCGCTCTACAGCGCGGACGGCGAGAGCTTCTCGGTGAGCAATCTTCGCGGCGGCCGCGGTGGCGGTCGGTTCGGGGGCGGCGCGACCGGGGCACGAGCGACGGGCCGGGGCACCGCCGACGATCCGGATATCGTCCAGGGCCGAACCGCCGACGAGCGCTTCAACGCACCCCGTCCGGCACCGGTGCAGCCGTGGCAGGCCGCGCCGATTTCGGACGACATGCTGCGCAACCCGGTGAACGTGATCCCGCCAGATCAGCGGCCACGCGTCGCGGTGCGATTCTCGGAGCAGCGGGACCTGCTCGTTTCCGGCCTTCTCGACGGCGGCAATGACATCGCCCAACGCCCCGCGGTCGTCGACGCGCCGCTGGAAAAGGGACACGTCGTGCTTTTCGCGAACAACCCGATTTACCGCGGCGAAACGATTGGCAGCTACTTCCTGGTGTTCAACACGATCTTGAACTTCGATAACCTCAACGCTGGCAGACGGCTCGATGCCAGGTAGGTGCTAGGTGCTAGGTGCTAGGTGCTAGGTGCTAGGAGACTGCAGGTGTGCAGTTGCTAGCACCTAGCACCTACCACCTAGCACCTCACCTTACGAAACCCTCCCTACCGAGCCGTGTATCACGGGCGCCTTCACACAACTTGGTGCCCCATGACTCGAACCTCGATCCTCAGATCGGCACTCGTAGTCGCAGTTGGGTTCTCCGCGGGATGCAGCGTTGCACCGCGTCTCGCCAAGCCGGCCGTGGGAGCCGGCGCGCCGCCGGCGACGGTGGCTCCGATCGGGGCGGTGCGCCGGCAGCCCACCGACCTCATGCTCGTGCGCCGCGGCGAGCTCTCCGCGGTCGTCGACGACCTCGCGCCACCGCTCGAGCGCAGTCGCTCCCTCACTGCCTCCCTCGGCGGCTACATCGCCGCCGAGTCACGTGACGAAGGGTCCGTGAGCGTGTCGATGCGGGTCCCCGAGCCCAAGCTCGATGTCGCTCTCGACTCGCTCTCCCAGCTCGGGACCGTGACGTCGCGCCACGTCTCTTCCCAGGACGTCACCGAGGAGGCGATCGACGTCGAGGCGCGGATCCAGAGCCTCACCGCGGAGCGCGATCAGCTTCGCCAACTCCTCGGGAAAGCCGTCGCCATCAACGATGTCTTCACCATCGAGCGCGAGCTGGCGCGTGTACAGGGCGACATCGACAGTCTCCAGCACCGCCTCGACCATCTGCACAATACGTCGGCGCTCGCCCAGCTCGACGCGCAGTTCAAGAAGCGCCAGGAGCTGGGTCCGGTGTCGAAGTTCTTCGCGGCAATCGGACACGGTATCGGACGGCTCTTCGTGCGCTAGAGTAGGGCAACCGAGGCCCCCGAGGCTGTCGGGCACGGCATTGGCTAGGAGTCGGGGCGATTCACCAATCACTCCGACTCCTTGCTCGTATGACCGCCACTCGCTCTCTGGCTCTAATTTCGCTCGTCGTCGCCACCGGCTGCGCCGCCGCAACGGCGGGCAGCCCTGGGCGCGCGCCGATCGAAACGGATCGCACCGTCTACGCCGTCGACGACACGGCAGGGCTCGCGCGCCTAACGATCCGAATGACGTATCACAACACGACGGGGAAGGACGTCTATCTCCCGACCTGCCGTGGGCCGCAGCCACCGCGTCTGCAGAAAGAGGTGAACGGCAATTGGGTGATCGCGTTCGCGCCCAATGTGCTCGCCTGCGAGGGGGCACCGATCACGGTGCGCGCCGGTGACTCGTACGACTACACCTTCCGGATTCTCGCGGGGATGCCGGGCACCAATTACGCGCCGCGCTTTGCCGTGTCCGAGATTCCGGGGACCTATCGAATTCTCTGGGAGATCTTCAGCGGGACCACGGGCGATCCGAGCCGGCCGGCGACGACCCGTGATCCGCTGCCGATCGACCAGCAGATCTCGAACACGTTCCGGCTCGTCCGTTAGCGTTTGCAAAACTCACAGGCACGCAACTCAGTCCAAGGGACCCGCCGATATGATCGCGAGGACAAGGAGACCGAGAGCGACCGAACCGATGACGGCGACGTAGGAACCGCCGCCCACCCCCACGCTCGTTCCGAGACGCGCCTTGCCGCCGGAGACGAGCAGGTCGACTCGGCCGTTGACATTGATGAGGTCCGCACCCACGACGAGCCCGCCGGCGGTGAGGCCGTACTCGTCACGATAGGAAGTCCCGGTCCGGTTCGGCACTCCCATTTTAAGGGCACCGGCGGAGAGATCGAACCCCATGCCGTCCGCGAGCCAGGAGCGTCTTCGGACCTCCACAGCTGCCCGATAATGGCCGCCCAGCGGGTTGATCGACACCGTTCCGCCGATCGCAGCACGCGGTCTCGTGTTGAACATCGGGCCTATTGTCCAGACGAAGCGCGAGTCGAAGTCTCGCTGTGCGTAACGGTAGACGTCTCCGCCACCGAGATTATCCGAAACGATCCTCTGCGTGGACGACATGCTGGCGTCGACCCCGAACTCGGTTATCCAGTACGTCGTGCATTCGGGCGCGGGCCGACCGCGCCAGCACCAGCGCGACGTGGAGGCGCTGTCGCTCTGAGCGAAGCACGGGGAAGCAAGCGAAAGCATGAGCACGACGGCTCGAGCGACAGTTGCTGAGCTCATCTCGCGTCTCTCCGACAGCGTGCGCCAACTCCTTGGCAATAAAGCGCCAGCGGTGCGGTGGCAACGAGGATCGTGGGTGAGAAAGAGCATTCGAGACATGCGGACCCGTTTATCCTCCTCTGATGGCTGCGGGCGAGAATACGTGTGGCGCGTCCTTCCAGCGTGACCCGAGTGTGACCGGCGCGCCATCGCTCGCTATGCTTCACCGCCATGACTGACAATGGGCTCGTACTCGACGACATCGCTCCCAATTCGGTCAAGCGCATCCACCTCGTCGGGGTCGCCGGAACGGGGATGGGATCGTTCGCCGGAATGCTGAAAGCCGCCGGCTACGACGTGACCGGCAGCGACGCGAACGTCTATCCGCCGATGAGTGACATGCTTCGCGCGTGGGGGATCGACGTCATGACGCCGTACGCGGCGGAGAATCTCGATCGAGCGCGGCCCGATCTCGTGATCATCGGAAACGTGATCCGCCGCGAGAATCCGGAAGCGACCGCGGTTCGCGAACGCCGCATTCCGCAGATGAGCTTTCCCGCGGCGTTCGGCTCGCTGCTTCTCTCCGGGAAGCACAGCGTCGTCATCACGGGAACACACGGCAAGACGACGACGTCGGCGCTGATGGCGCACGTGCTCGTCGCCGCCGGAACCGACCCCTCGTTCCTGGTCGGCGGAGTGACGCTCAATTACGACGGCAACTTCCGCAACGGTGACGGCAAGTACGTCGTCGTCGAGGGGGACGAATACGATACCGCGTACTTCGACAAGGGCCCCAAATTCCTGCACTACCGCGCGCAGACGGCAATCCTCACGAGCATCGAGTTCGATCACGCGGACATCTATCGCGACATGCCGCATTACGAGTCGGCCTACGTGCGGCTCGCGGAGTCGCTCCCCGCCGACGGCACGCTCGTCGTCTGTGCGAGCTACCCGAATGCGGTCGCGATCGCGCGACGGGCGAATCGCGCCAGGGTGGTGACGTACACCGCCGACGAGCACAGCGCCGCGGACTACGCGATGCGTGGTCTGCGCTTCGATGCCGCGGGCGCGCACTTTCTCGTCCACGAGCCGGGCGGGGCCGAAGCGCAGATGCTCCTCCCGATGTCCGGCCGGCACAACGTCGAGAACGCCCTCGGTGTCTACGCCGTCGCGCGCTCGTTAGGCCTGACGAGCACGCAGATTGCCGCCGGCTTCGCATCGTTCGCGGGCGTGAAGCGGCGGCAGGAGCCGCGCGGCGAGCCGAATGGCATTCTCGTCATCGACGACTTCGCCCACCACCCGACGGCAGTACGTGAGACGATCCACGCGATCCGCCTGCGCTACCCTGACCGGAGGCTGTGGGCCGTCTTCGAACCGCGATCGAATACGAGCCGGCGCAACATCCATCAGCGCGAGTACGCCGAGTCGTTCGACGGCGCGCAGCGAGTGTCACTGAAGGTGCCGGAGCCCCACGACAAGGTCCCGGCGAACGAGCAACTGAGCGTCCCCGCGGTCGCAGAGTCGCTGCGCGAGCACGGCATCGACGCGGACTATTCCTCGGATGTCGGTGAACTGGTGACCCGCGTTTCCAGGGAGGCCAAGCGCGGGGACGTGATTCTGGTCATGAGCAACGGCGCGTTCGGGGGATTCATTCCGTCGTTGCTGGGCGCGTTGGAGTCACGTTGAGTCTCTTGTTGAGTCTCTTGTTGAGTCTTTTTTGAACCGCAGAGGACGCGGAGGACGCAGAGGAGTG
>DATEPP010000564.1:0-5324 GCA_035273165.1 Gemmatimonadaceae bacterium | reverse complement strand
CACCATGCCAAATTTGGGATGTCAGCAATGATGCTCCTAAGGAGCTACGATGCGCGCATCCCAAATTTGGCATGGTGCCGCCTAGCACCCCCGATCGACTGCTCTTCGGTCGAGATAATTACCTTCGAACGCCGTACCCCCGATCGACTGCTCTTTGGTCGAGCCTTGCCCTACATCACCACGATCGGAGCCGTCCAGCGGAACGTGCCCCACTCGAGGACGAGCATCCCGTGGCGCGCATCGGTCGGCGCGATGGAGATCGTGAACTTCTCCACGGGTGTGGTGACAGTCCGCGCCTCGAGCGGCGCTCGGCCGAGATCCGAGGACTCGTGGTACTCCGTGCCCCACTGACCGATCTGCTTGTTCACGATCAGCTCCGCTCCGCTCTCGCGCGGTATCGTCCAGAGCGTGTAAGTGCCTTTGGCGAGACGCAGCCCTCCGAGCGTGATCGGCGCTGACGTCGTGAGCTGCGTGGCCGCGTTCGCTCCGGTCCGCCACACGCGGTCGAGCGGGATGACGTTACCCAGCAAGACGCGACCACGCGCCAGCGGACGACCGTAATCAACCATCAGCGACGCGGCGCCGATGGAGCCGCGGGCTGTATCACGAACGCTCAACTGCTTCGCGCCGCCGCTGTTCGTCTCGAGTGCGGCGAAGCGAGCGCCGATGCCGGCGACGTCCGGCGGCGTCGCGACGCGCGTGACATCGACCTTGTACGTCGAACGCGCTCCAGAGTAGGTGAGCATGTGGTACGCCGAGTCGAAGGTTGCTTCGCCCACGCCCGCCAGCCAATCGTGCCAGAGCTCCGCCCGGTGACCGGGGAGCGGACGCACGAAGCCCTCGTGAAGTCCAAACCGGTCGAACTCGCGATCGATGTAAAACTGCAGCACGCGGACGCTGTCGCCGGGCGCGAGCTTGAGCGAGTCGGCCCTTTTGAGGGCACCGGCAAAGTAGAGGTCGATGAGGCTGTACATCTGTGGGATGTGCGCCATCGTCAGGCCGCGCGCGGTGCGGAGGTCGACGTGCTGCGTCCCCGTGCTGTCTTCCTTCGAGATATGGACCGAGTCGCCGACGACGTCCGCGACAACATGACGTTCGCGCTCGCTCGACGGCTCGCTCGGCGTCGTGATGTCCATGACGAGATGCTTGATCCCGCCGTCGGGAGCGAGCTCGATCTCCGTGTGCCGTTGGCGCACCCGTGGAAAGCGATCGACTTCGTCGCTCACGAGCTTGTTGCCGCGGCGCGTGACGCTCTCCACCGAGATCGTATCGACGCCGAGACGCGCGACGAAGCCGTAGCGTTCGGCGGGTGGGCTGGCGCAGGCCGAGATGGCAACGAGGAGAATGGGGAAACGTTTCATGGCTGAGCACGCGTGAGGAGAGGCCCCAGCGTACGGCGTCCGCCGAGTGCCGCGCAACGAGGCGGGGAAAACGCTGATGAAATCCTGACGCTTCCGGGCGTCCGGCCGAGCACGGCAGCTTGAACACTATTTCTAACGAAATGCCGGCTCAAACCGTAGCACATGCGGTCGGTCACTACTCCTTCCAGCCCGACAGCTCATGAATCCACTTCGCAAACGCGGTCGCGCAACCGCGCTCCTCGTGTTCAGCACCGTACTCGCCGCTGGCTCGGTGGCCCGGGCGCAGAATCCCGCGGGAATGGACCACCGCCACATGGCGGGAATGTCCATGAACATGAACATGCCGCCGGTCACGATTCCCAACGGTGTCGTCTTCACGGAAGCGGACGTTCGCTTCATGCAGGGAATGATCGCCCACCATGCGCAGGCGATCTACATGTCCCGCCTCGCCGCCGGCCGCGAGGCGAGCCCTCGCCTCCTCAAGTTCGCGACCAAGATCGACCAGTCGCAGCAGGGCGAGATCCGCCTGATGCAGGAATGGCTGCGCGCGAATGGCCAGTTTGCCCCCGACACGTCGGCGTGGCGGCAGATGTCGATGCCGGGGATGCTCTCTGCCGAGCAGCTCGCGCAACTCGAGGCCGCGAAGGGCGCCGAGTTCGACCGCCTCTTCCTCACCTTCATGATCCAGCACCACGAGGGCGCACTCCGAATGGTGAAGGATCTCTTCGATACGCCGCTGGCTGGCCAGGATGTCGACGTGTCCGTCTTCGCCAACGACGTACAGACCGTGCAGACCGCCGAGATCGGGGTCATGCGACAGATGTTGAACGTTCTCTGAACCCTCACCGGAGTTTTCACTCGATGCACAGTTCACGTGGGATTCATGCTGTACCTCTCCTGACGGCGCTCCTCTTCGGCGCGGCGCCGATGGTGCGCGCGCAGACGTACCCGACTGGCAACGATCCACGCAACGGTCTCAAGCCCGGCATGTACGACGCTGGCGAGGCGGCGCAGGGGATGCGCCTCGTGGCCTTCTCGCGCAAGCCAGCCGAGTTCGACTCGGCGCGCGGTCTCACGTTCATCAATTCCGATCTCGCCTTCCGCGACCACTACGTCTATCAGGGTAACTTCGCCGGCTTCACGATCTGGGATGTGAAGGATCCGTCGAAGCCACAGATGGTCGCCGTCGTGCCGTGCATAACGTCGCAGGGTGATCCGTCGATCATCGGCAACCTGCTCTTCGTTTCCGCTGAGGGCAACGGCAATCGCAACGACTGCGGGAAGGGCGGTGTGCAGAATGCCGCCGATCACATGGCCGGCGTTCGCATCTACGACGTGTCGAATCCCGCCGCGCCGAAGCTCATCAAGAACGTGCAGACGTGCAAAGGCTCGCACACTCACACCGTCATCCCCGATCCGAAGAACAAGGATGTCGTCTACATCTACGTGTCGGGCAATCAGGGCGCGCGTCCGGCGACGGAGCTCGCGGGGTGCAACAACGGCACCGACCCGGCGGATGTGAACAACTCATTGTATCGACTCGATGTCATCAAGGTCCCGCTCAAGCATCCCGAGCAGGCGGCGGTGGTGACGGGTGCGCGAATCTTCACGGGCCTCGAGGCGGCGCCGACCAGCGCGATGCGTCGTGAGGCTCAGGCGGAGCGCGCGGCGCGACGGAACGCAGCCGCTGGCGCCGCGGCGGGCAATGCGCAGCAGGCGGGCGACCCGCGCACCGCCACGGGGCCGCGCAACTGTCACGACGTGACGGCGTATCCGGCGATGCATCTCCTCGCTGGCGCGTGCGCGAGCTACGGCTTGCTCGTTGACATCAGCAACCCCGAGAAGCCAGTGCGTCTCGACGCGCGAGCGGACACGAACTTCTCGCTCTGGCACACGGCGGTGTTCAGCAACGATGGCTCGAAGGTCGTCTTCACCGACGAATGGGGCGGCGGCACGCAGCCCATGTGTCAGGCGACGAGCATGATGGAGATGGGTGGCAATACCATTCTCACCATCAAGAACAGAAAGATGACGCAGCACTCGTACTTCAAGATCCCCAGCGCTCAGACGGCGCAGGAGAACTGCGTCTCGCACAACGGCGGTCTGATTCCCGTGCCGGGACGCGACCTGTTCGTGCAGGGCTGGTATCAGGGCGGTGTGGACGTGAGCGACTTCACGGATCCCGATCATCCGTTCGAGGTGGCGTTCTTCGACCGCGGTCCGGTCGATCTACCACCCGCGGCCGGCGACACAGCGAGCGCTTCGATCAGCCGTCAGCGGGGCACGATCGGCGGCTCGTGGGGCGCGTACTACTGGAACGGCTACATCTACTCGTCCGAGCTCGCGCGTGGCTTCGACGTCCTCGAGCTGGTGCCGAGCGACAAGCTCTCCGCCAACGAGATTGCGGCGGCGAAGCTCGTGCACTTCGACGAGTACAATCCGCAGAGCCAGCCGCACTACACGTTCCCCGCGGCGTTCCCGGTGGTGCGCTCATATCTCGATCAGCTCGTGCGGAACAACGGCCTCTCGACCGACAAGACGTCGGCGATCGCCAAGGCCCTCGACGACGCCGAGCAGCAATCGGGCGCGGCGCGTTCGAAGTCACTCACGAAGCTCGCCGCGCAGGTTGACGGCGACGTGAAGGGTGCCTCGGATTCGGCGCGCGTGAAGACACTGGCCACGGAGATTCGTAGGCTGGCGGCGGTGAAATAAGATCGTACTGCTTGAGAAGCGGGAACCGCGTATGAAGCGGGAACCGCGTATGAAGCGGGAACCGCATATGAAGCGGGAACCGCATATGAAGCGGGGACCGCGTATGAGGCGGGAACCGCGTGAACGACGTTACGAATTCGGATTGGCGGGCGCGAAGCGCCCGCCTTCCTTTTCCGCACCGCAGTTCATGCGGTCTCCGCAGTTCACGCGGTCTCCGCAGTTCATGCGGTCTCCGCAGTTCATGCGGTCTCCGCAGTTCATGCGGTTCCCGCAGTTCATGCGGTTCCCGCAGTTCATGCGGTTCCCGCAGTTCATGCAGTTCCCGCAGTTCACGCCGTCAAGCGTTAGGTTTTCGCACCTTCTTCCGATACCGCAACTGCAGCATCTCGACGGCGACGGCGAAGCCCATCGCCGTGTACGTGTACCCCTTCGGCACGTGATACCCGAATCCGTCGATCAGAAGATTACCGCCGATCAACAACAGAAACGCGAGCGCGAGAATCGTGACGCTCGGATGGCGCTCGACGAATCGGGACAGGGGGCCGGAGGCCATCAGCATCACCGCGAGCGCGATGACGTTCGCCGCCACCATGATCCAGATGTTGTTGACCATGCCGACCGCGATGATCACCGAGTCGAGCGAGAAGATGATGTCGACGATCGAGATCTGAGTCACGACGCTCCACAGTGAGGCGCCGACGCTCACCTCTCGCGCGTCCGCGTGATCGGTGTGCTCCACCTTGTCGAAGATCTCCCAGCTCGCCTTCGCGATGAGGAATACGCCGCCGACAGCGAGCAGGATGTCGCGGCCGGAGAACTCGTTTCCGAACACCGTGATCAACGGCCGCGTGAGCGTCACGATCCACGCGAGCGACGCGAGCAGCCCGAGTCGCGTGACGAGCGCCGCGCCGAGGCCCAGCCGACGGCCGAGCGCGCGCTGCGGTGCCGGCAGCTTGCCAGCGAGGATGGAGATGAAGATCAGGTTGTCGATCCCCAGCACCAGCTCCAACGCGGTGAGGGTCAGCAGCCCAATCCAGATTCCGGGATCAGCGAACACCGTCTTCGATTCCTCGTGTGAGTTATCGACGAAACCTAACGGGCACCGCTGCCTAACGAAGTCGCCACTTTCGACTCACCACGGCTCACACTGACTGATCTCCGGGGCCCCAACGAGTGGGTCCTTTCTGCTGTCAAGCCTTGCGCCTCGTAGGCCCGGAGGTAGAGTTGCCTCCCTTCACAGCCGAAGCTACA
>DATEPP010000563.1:0-3307 GCA_035273165.1 Gemmatimonadaceae bacterium | reverse complement strand
TCGCCGTTGAGCACCGCGACGATGCTCTGCAGCGGTACCACGGGATGCAGCGCATGCCAGTACGAGCCGAGTAGCCCGCGCTCCTCCGCGCCGTGCCACACGAAGAGCGCCGAACGCGCCGATGGCTGCTTCGCCCAGGCTCGCCCGATCGCGAGGAGCGCCACGCTCACCGACGCGTTGTCGTCGGCTCCATTCCAGATCGAGTCGCCGTCGATCGGATACCGAACCCCGTCGTGGTCCTGGTGGCCGCTGAACAGGACGTACTCGGCTCGCCGCGCCGGGTCGGTGCCCGGCACCTTCGCCACGATGTTCACCGACGGATAGGAGAACGTCTCCGTGAAGAGCTGCGCCGTTAGGCGTTGATTGGGCGCGCGGAGCGCGTCCAGCATCTGGCGCCGGACCCACAGAATGGGAACGCTGGCGTTAGGCAGCGTAGGTGCGGAAGACGCCCGCGCCGTGTCCAGGCCATACCGACCGCGCATGAGTGCGACCCCGCCGAAACCAAATGCCATCGGATCGTCGGCGACGGAATCCGAGACGAGAATGACCGCACCGGCGCCGCGTTCGATCAGCGCCTGCGACTGCTGTCTGACGGCGGCCAGTGCATATCGATATCCACGCAGACTCATCGTCGGCGCCGGCGGGTTCGTCGGCGCGTGTATCTCCGCAACGGCTGCCTTCCCATGCAGATCGACGCTCGCGATCTGCTCCGGCCGTCCTTCACCGACGAATGCAAGTGGCAGATCCACACTCGTCGTCACTGGTGCCGTCACAACCACATCCTGCCAGAGCGCGAGCGGCCGTCCGCCCACCACGATCCGGCTCGCGTCCGACAAGCGCACCCGCCGCATCGGCCAGAACTGAAAGTAGGTGCCGTCGTCGCCAGCTGGCTCGAGCCCCGCCTCGCGCGCCGCTTTCGCAACCCACATCGACGCCCGCATCTCGTCGAGCGTCCCGGCTTCCCGGCCCCGCATCGCATCGCTCGCGAGGTAGAAGATGTCGCGCCTGAGATCATCCTCACGAATCGCGTCCAGCGCCGGCGGCATCGATGTCGACAGTGGCACTGCCTGGCGAGCAGGACTCGACGTCGCTGGCGATGTGGCGCATCCCGCGCCCCCTGCGAGCAGGCCGAGAACGAGTGCGCCGCGGAGCCTAACGATTCCTCGAATTGCGCTTTTTCTCGCCCCGCGGCCCGGCTCCCGCGTCCCGCATAGACGCTTCCACCGTGGCGGAGATGACCGACTTGATACCGCCGCGAATGTTGAAGTCACCCGTCACCTCCATCCACCGTGGTTTGCACGCGGCGGCGAGGTCGTCGAGGATCCGGTTCACCGCGCGCTCGTAGAAGATCCCGTCGTTGCGATAGCTCCAGAGATAGAGCTTGAGGCTCTTCAGCTCGAGGCAGAGCCGATCGGGCACGTAGTCGATGACGATCGTCCCGAAATCGGGAGCCCCGCCCGCGAGTTGGCGCAGCTCCTCGGCGTCGCTCTCCACCCCTCCGACCGGGCAGAGGGAGGTGAACTCTGGACACTCCATGCTGATGGAGTAGTCCCGATTGCGATACGGATTCTCGAAGGTCTCGAGGAGCTCTGGCCTGGGCATGGCTGTACAATCGCTGGCCAGTCGCACAGAGGGTAGCCCTCGCGAGCCGTCATCTTGCCTCTGGCGCATCCGCGTGCACGCTTTCCATATTGCGATTGGTCCGGTGCACTCTGCGCCGGCCATCGCCGCCGCGAGAACGGCGTGGCGGCACCGCCCCCCGGCACAGCCGGGGGGCACTTTCTTTGGTAGCTATTTGCTATCAGTCCATAGCCATCTGTGATGAACGCAGATCTCCGCTGCGCTCGGGATGACAGTTGTCATTCCGAGGCGCGAAGCGCCGAGGAATCTGCACCTATCCAATTAACGCTTCGTTCCGAATCCGCAGATAGCTATGGACTATGGACTGATAGCTATCAGGTATTCTTGCGCAGTCGGCGCGACATCTCCTCGAGCACGCTCCGCTCCTCGCTCGTGAGACTGTCCAGTCCTGCGGCTGAGATCTTGTCGAGGACGCGATTCACATCCTCCGCCTTGAGATCGCGCGACAGTACTTTCCGCGCTGGCGAGATCGCCGCTGGCCGCTTGGCTGCGATTGCTTTGCTCTTGGCGACGATCTCGTCGACCTCTTCCACGCGCTCGCGCGAGCGCGGCAGCGCGCGCGGGATTGCGCGCGGCGGATCCTCGGAGTCGGGGACCTGTGAGATTCGCTGCCGCAGCTGCTCGATGCTTACCCCTGGCGGGGTCCGCATGTAGAGCCACGCAACGATGAAACCGCCGAGGTGGGCGAAGTAGGCAACATCGGTGCTGCCACCGGCGAGGCTGAAGACTCCCATCGCGAGGTTGAACCCGACGAGCAGGAGCACCAGCGTCAGCACGCGCATCGGCAGCACCCAGAACAGATACACTTCCTGCTTGGGCCACTGCAGCGCGTACGCTCCCATCACGCCGAAGATCGCGCCCGATGCACCGAGTAGGAGCGCGCCACTGTCACGGAAGAACAGTGTGTAGCAGACCAGCCCACCGAGCCCGCTCAGGAAATAGAAGAATGCGAACTTCTTCGGGCCCCAGAGGTGCTCCAGGCGCGGACCGAAGATGAACAGCGCATACATGTTCCAGAACACGTGCCAGAAATCGTGGTGCGCAAACATGTACGTGACGACGGTCCACCACCGCGAGGGCGCGGTCGCGAAGTTGAATCCGAGCGCGCCCTGCACCGCTTCCGGCGTAACGATGGTCATCTGTACGAACAGGATCGCGACGTTGATCGCGATCAGCGCCTGCACGACGGAAGTCATGCGGGGATAGTCCTGTTCGTTCGTTGCCGGGTAGCTCATGGTCCCGCCATCGATGGCTGAGTCGGGTGGAGGCTCAGCCGGAATAAGCTGCTGCGGCGTTCTGTCCGTGAGTCGCCGCTCGTGTGCGAAACTAACAGTAAAACACGTTCTCGCGAGGTGAGTTCCGTCACCCCTCGGATGTGCAGGGTCAACTCGCCTGGCGCGACGCTAGGTCACCTCATTCCCGTCGGCGGTGGCAACTTCAGCGCGAAGCGAACGTCGTTGTGTAGCGCGGCGGCGCGCTCGAGCAGCGTCATCCATCGACGATCGCGATCGACCGGGACACCAGTCGGCGGGTGGATCACGATCTGCGTCGCGCCGCTGACGCTACGCGCCTGCTCGACGATCCGTAAGAGTTGCGCGTCACTCGTCTGCTCGCTCGAGCAGAGCACGAGCGCGTGCTGCATTCCCGCTTCCGCGGCCGCGTGTAG
>DATEPP010000562.1:0-5685 GCA_035273165.1 Gemmatimonadaceae bacterium | reverse complement strand
GGTCAGGGCGGCGGTGGGCAAGGCGGCGGCGGCGGCGGCAGTGGACGGCCGGGCGGCGGCGGTGGATCCGGTGGCGGATCCGGCGGTGGCGGTGGTGGTGGGAAGGGACCGGGCCGTTAGTAAACTTTAAACCCGATTCAGTCGAGGGGGACTCCAAACTTGGAGTCCCCCTTTTTTCGGCAGCCCAGCTGAGAGCCGTCAGCGCGTCAGCTGCAAGCCTACAGCTACTGTCTTTGGCGTTTGTCCAGTTGGAGTGGCGAGGCCGGCCTGTCAGCTGATGGCTCGAGCACGCTGCAGGGAGTGACGTCCAATTTCACCGCGACCTGTCTCCCTAACGAGTGGCAGGGCTGATGGCTCCAGGCTGAGGCGCTGATAGCTCTAAGCTGGGCTCGAGCGCCAGCCAGTCAACTCAAGGAATCCCCCGAATGTACCGCCGCCCCGTGAACTCGAAGCCGAGGCGCTCGTAGAAGGCGTGCGCGTCGGCGCGCCGCACATGCGTCGTGACCATGAGCCTGCTCGCGCCTAACGACTGACCGACTGCCTCCGCTCGCTCGATGAGCGCGCGACCCACGCCAAGGCCGCGCGCGCGCTCGGTGACGACGAGGGCCATGATCATCGCCAGATCGCGGTCGTACGCGAGCACAGGGAAGATGTGCAGCGCGAGGAGGCCGAGAGCGGCGCCGTCGCGCTCGGCGACGAGAATTCGCTGGTCCTCGCGGCTGAGCATGCGCCGCATCCGTGACTCGAGCGCGTCGATGGCGGCAGGGTATCCAAGCTCACCAAGCAGCGGTGCAAGCGCGGGCGCGTCGGCAGCGGTCGCATCGCGAACCACCATCGCGGGCGCTACCTCGCGAAATGCCCCGGACCGCGCAGGCGGCGGCGTTCCCGCTCGATCACTTCCTTGTCGATCCATAGCTGCGTGAAATTGACGGCCACTCCGTCGCCGCCGACGCGCACGACGACGCCTTCCACTGGCACTTCCGGTCCGTCGGGAAAGCGAACGGTACCACGAACGTCGCTGCCGATCTCCGGGAGCCGGCCGCCCGGCGGCACGTAGCGCATTCCGCGCTCGGCACAGTCCACGATCTCGAACGCACCACCACCGCTGAGAAAGACGGGAGCCTCGGCTACTTCGTGCCCGTACTCAATGCGCTCGAAGCCGCGTCGCTCCCGTTGTGCCATGCCGTGGACCGTATCGACGACGCTGCCGCGGCGCTAGTCCACGACGCTGTTTAGCCGCTCAGATCAGCGCCGTGGAGCGTAGTCGCCGCGGTCGAGGGCACTGTCGGAGAGCGTCTTCGCGTCGAGCAGTCTCACGAGATCGAGCATCAGCCCACGCCCGTCCGGCGTCACGCGGCGCGCCGCTACCATGTGATCCACGAACCACTTCCCCCGGCGCGTTCCGAGATCATCGTAACGAACCGCACCGCCGCTCGAGCTGGCGTGGATGATCCGGTTGTGGCCCGCGTAGATCGCAACGTGACTGATCGGCTCACCACGCTCGGCGAACATGACGAGGTCGCCCGGGGCGAGCGACGCGAACCGCCGGGGCATCGCTTTGCCCGTCTTCGCCTGCTGTCGCGACGTGCGCGGCAGCTTCACTCGGTTGCGCCCGAAGACGTACTGCACGAAGCCGGAGCAATCGAATCCGGTGAGCGGCGAGGTGCCTCCGTATCGATAGGGCGTGCCGAGATAGCGCTCCGCGGTCGGAACGACTCGCGCGGACGCGGTGGCGGGCGTGGCGACCTTCGTCGCCACGCGCACGCCGCCGAGGATGACGCGAATGGCCTGCAGCTCCTTCTGCGCGTACAGCTGACCCGGCATGGCCACCATCCACATCACCGGCGTCATCGCGAGGACCATCAACCTGCCGCGCATCGCTACCGGCCGCCTAACGCGGTGCCGAGACGCAGCGACAGTCCAACGCGGAACTCCGTCGTCGTCGGACGCGTGCTCGGGGTCACGTTGAAGAAGCCGGACGGCCGCGCCCGCACCTCGCCCATCGCCTCGAGCGCGTTGCCGAGCGGCAGCAGCAGTCCACCGCCGTAGCTCCAGCCGCCCTCGAGTTGAGTATTATCGTAAGCATTGCCGCTGTAGAACCCGGGCGTGTCATTGCGGACGTTGAGGCCGGCGCCGGCGAAGACATAGGGGGCGAGCGCCGCGCCGCCGCTGCCGCGCGAGGCGAAGTCGAAGATGAGCATCAGATCCGCATCGCCGCCCCACCGTGCGCGGTCGGTCGGGCTGGACGTTGCGCTCGGCTGGTCGAGCGCCGTGAAGCCGCTCACGCGGAGGCCGACCGGGCCGACGAGCACCGACGTCTGCAGCCCCGCGTTCGCGGGATGACCGCCGTGAATGGTCGAGTAGTCGAGAAAGGGGCCGATGTTCCACTCGGCCTGCGCCCGCGCGGATGCAGGCATGGCGAGGAGAAGGAGCGTCGCGAGCAGTGCGACACTGACAACGGCGACGAAGTACGGGACGCGGGGTGGAACGGACGCTTCGACGACAGGGGAGCGCATGGATGCCTCCATCAGGGTTCGTCTTCCTGAGAGGCACGCTCGCTGCCGCTCGCGCCATAATCGGCAACCGCCGATCAGATCAGCAGTTAGGCACGCGTATCGGGCACGATGCCCGGGGCAGTTGTCCGGCGACCCGGACAGCCCCGTGTCGCTCGCGGGGGTCGGGCTGGTAGCTGGTGGTTGGTGACTGGTGACTGGTGGTTGGTGACTGGTAGCTGTCAGTCACCAGTCACCAGCCACCAATCACCAGTCACTGTCAGCAGTACTTGTCGAACGCCTCGACGAGATCTTCGGCGATGTCCTGCGCCGGGCGTCCTTCGATCTGCCAGCGCTCGAGCATGTACACGAGCTGACCGTCCTTGAGCAGACCGATCGACGGCGATGAAGGCGGATAGCCGGTGAAGTACTCGCGGGCGCGCTGCGTCGCTTCGACGTCCTGGCCCGCGAAGACCGTCGTCAGCTTCTCCGGCTTGGCCTCGTTCTGGAGCGCCATGGTGACCGCTGGCCGCGCGTTGCGAGCGGCGCAGCCACAGATCGAGTTCACGACCACGAGCGTGGTGCCCGGCGCGTCCTTGAGCGTGCTGTCGACCTGCTCGGGCGTGCGCAGCTCCTCGAAGCCAATGCGGGTAAGCTCCTGGCGCATGGGCGCGACCATGCGCTCGTCGTAGATCGCTTGATGCTGGGGAAGACGCATTTGTACGGTGCCTCTCTCGGGATTGAATCTCTGGTGAAAGCTATCAGGTGTTCGGCGATCGTTGATCCGCTCGGGATGACAGTCGTCATTCCGAAGAGCGCAGCGACAAGGAATCTGTACTTCCCAACTAATAGCTATGGACTATGAACTGATAACTGCCGTTAAATCTCGTCCAGCTCGTCGCGAACCAGGGCCAGAATCGCTGCCTGCGGGACGACCAGGTACCGGTCACCCTCGAAGGTGATCTCCACGGCGGCCTTCCGGAAAAAGAGCGCGTAGTCACCGCGACGCGCCTGCATCGGCAGGAACCGCGTTTCGCGCGTGGTCATGCGCCATGGCTCGTCGACATTGGAGTCCGGGCTCGGCATGGGGAGTCCAGGTCCGGTGGCGACGATCTCGCCGCCCTGCACCGCCTGATTGTCGACCGCCGTTGGCGGCAAGTAGAGGCCGACGTTGGTGCGCTCTTCACCTTCCTCGAGTCGGACGAGTACGCGGTCGCCGACGACGATGAGCTCCTTGTTGTTGTGTCGCATGGTCGAAGAATATGGTGTCGAGCAAGAGTGGAGTGCAGTCGCGTCGCCTAACTAGGGCTGATCGCCGACAATGTCGAAGTCCGCCGCGTGAGTCGAAAGGCGGGATAGCTGATTACGAGAAGGCCAAGTGCCCAGAGCGAGTTCCTCGTGTCGCTGACGACCGCGCTCACCAGGAACGCGATCGAGCCGGCGAAGACGAGACCTGTCGTCCACGGGTGGCCGAACGCGCGGTACGGACGGGGCGCGCCTGGCTCCCGCTGGCGAAGTACGAAGACCGCCAGAAACGAGAGCGCGTAGTCGGCGACGAAGAAGAAGGCCGCGACCGCGATCACGCTCTGGAACGTGCCCGTCGCGAGAAAGGCGAGGCTCACTCCCGCGCTCGCGACGAGCGAGACCGTTGGTGTGCCGCCCTCGTTGACGCGGGTCGCGATGCGAGGACCGATGCCATCGCGCGAGACGGCATATAGCACCCGCGACGACATGAGCAGACACGCATTGACGGCACTCGGGAGCGCGAGGACGACGACGAGTCTGACGACGGTGTCGCCTCGAGATCCGAAGATGGTCTGCGCCACGCGCGCCGCGGCGAGTGTCGAACCCGCCATCGCGGTCACGGGCAGCACGTACATGAAGGCGAGATTGATCATCAGATAGATCGCCGCGACCGTGAACAGTGCGCCGAACATCGAGCGCGGAATCTGTCGTCCGGGATCACGAAGCTCCTCGGAGAAGTAGAGCGGCCCGGACCACCCGTCGTAGGTGTAGATCACCGCCTGCGCCGCCAGCACGAACGCCGCGAAGAGCGATTGGCCAGGCGCCGCGATCATACCTGTCGCGTTAGGCGCGCGCTGCGCCGCCGCGCTGCCGCCGAAGACGAAGCACGCGCCGATGAAGACGACGAGCGCGATCGTCTTGAAGAGACTCGTGATCTCCTGCGATCGGCCCCCGATCTTCGTGCTGCGCAGGAGGAGTGCGGTGAAGAGGACGACTGTCACCATCGCGAGAGCGGTCGCTTGGGTCGACATCGCGGGGATCAACGCGGCGAGCGACTCGCCGATCACGATCGAGATCGCCGCCGTGCTCGCGCAGGTCGAGATCCAGTCGTTCCAGCCGACGACGAAACCGGCATAGTCGCCGAACGCATGCCGCGCATAGACGTACTGCGCCCCCGATTTCGGTAGCATCGTCCCGAGCTCGGCGAGCGCATTCACACCAAGGAGCGCGTAGAGCGCACCAACGACCCAGACGCCGAGGAAGAGCGCGGGCGTCTGCAGCATCGACGCGACGTCGCCCGGAGTGCGGAGAATGCCCGCGCCGATGGTGTTCCCAACGGCGACGGCGAGGCCGAAGGTGACACCGAGAATGTTGAGGAGCTTGCGCGGCATTGAGGAGCGTGTGGCGGATGTCGTCCAGCGGAGCGACGACAATTAGCACCGCGGACCGCTCAGGCGCGAGCTTCTTCTTTCTCCTCTTCCACCGTGCCCGCCATCACGCGGCGCACGATCTGGACGATGGCGGCGAGGAGCAGTGTCCAGACGACGATGGTGATCCCGCGGGTGGCGAGAGTTCCCACCGCCATCGACGGCCAGTCATGCATCTCCGCTCGCACCGAGCCATACGGCTCCCGGCCGATCCAGATGAGCAGCGCGCTGGTCGCCATTTCGCCCGCGCACTCCAGCACCGCGAACGCGGGGGCGCGCCACGCCCACTTCTGGATCGGGAAGTTCGCCAGATGCGCCGTGGTCATGAAAAGCAAGAACAACACGCCGAAGGCGAGCGTTCCGCCGAAGAGCAGCCACCCGGTCGCGCCGTGGGTGAGCACGTAGGAGCGATACACCCGCAGCAGGACACCCGTCACGAGCGCCATCTCGACGAGCGACAACGAAAGCCGCCGAAAGGCGCGCGGCTCTTCGATATGCCACTCGATGGTCTGACGCGGGAA
>DATEPP010000561.1:0-12495 GCA_035273165.1 Gemmatimonadaceae bacterium | reverse complement strand
CGGCGTCCGTTCGCCGAGCGAGTTGTATCGCGTGTTGCGAACGATGCCAACGACGGTGACCCACGGTCCCGTAGGGCCTTCGATGCTGACGCGTCTTCCGACCGCGGACTCGTTAGGCCAAAGGTGCTTTGCCATCTGTTCATTGATGACAGCGACCCCGGGCCCGGTGGGCCGGTCTTCCCCGCTGATCGCGCGGCCGCCAACGACGGGAATCCCGAGCGTCTCAAAGTAGCGCGGCCCCACGACGTTGAACGACGGAGCATACGGCGCGCGAGGTCCGCTCGCCTGGCGTCCCTCGACCCACAGCCCCACCTGCATGTTGGATCCGCCTAACGGTGTGAGCGCGGCGATCGTCGCCTCGCGTACACCGGGAATGGCGCCAGCGCGTGACTGGAGCTCATCGAAAAAGGCGCGAGCCTGGTCCTGCTGCAGGTTCCTGCTCGAGACGTTGAGCGAGACGTCGATGATGCCCGTTGGATCGAAACCGGGATCGATGACGCGGGCATTCACGAGACTGTGAAGGAAGAGCGTGGAGCAAGCGAGAAGGACTGTGCAGAGCGCGACCTGCGCGCCGATGAGGATCCCACGCGCGCGGGATCGGCTCGTCGTCTGTGTGGCCTCCTCGCGGAGCACCGGCGAGACATCAGCGCTGGTCGCGCGAAGGGCTGGAAGCAACCCGAAGGCGAGGGCGCTCACGACGCTGATCACTACCGCGAAGAGCAGGACATGTGCATCGGGAGCGACGTTGATCGAGATTGGCTCGGGTGAGCGTGCGATGAGGAACCGTGTCAGCAGATCCGCCACCCAAGAGGCGGCGAGTAGCCCAATGACGCCACCCGCGGCCGCGATGAGCAGACTCTCGATGAGCAGTTGCCGGACGAGTCGCGAGCGGCCGGCGCCGAGCGCGGCGCGCACGCCGAGCTCGCGGCGGCGCGATGTGGCGCGGGCGAGGAGCAGGTTGGCGACGTTGGCGCAAGCGATGAGGAGGACCATTGCCACGACAACCATGAGAAAGCTCGACGCGAGCACGGTCGGCCCACGCAGCTCCACGACGATTCCTCTTGCCGGCTCGACGCGAAACGAGAGATGCTCGCCGGCGTGGCTGCTATCGGCCATGATGCGCGCTGCGACCGTCGCGACCGTCGATCGGGCGCGGTCGATGGGCACGCCGTCCGCCAGTCGAGCCGTCGTGTAGAGACTTCCGCCCCACCGATCGAAGGAGGACCCGATGAACATCGGTGCGGCGCTGGGTGGAATCCAGAGATCGGAACGCCAGAGAAAGATGGAGCTGGCGAAGTCGGGCGGCGCCACGCCAATGATCGTAAATGGTCGATCGTTTACACGAAGGGAATGGCCAATCACCGATGAATCCGCGCCGAGCCGATCGCGCCAGAACGCATGTGAGAGCACGGTCACCGGTGCGGCCTCCGACGAGTCTCGCGCGTCGAAGAGTCTCCCGAGCTCGGGACGAACTCTCAGCATGGCGAAATACCCGTCGGTGACGAGCGACGCCTGCGCGCGCTGGATCGTCCCACCGACATCAACAGCCACCGCATTCATCCGCTCACCCGCCACGCCCGAAAACACAGCGCGCTCCGCGCGCAGCCGCGCGAGTTCCGGATACATGAGCGGACTGTGATCGCCACGATACACGCGCACGAGGCGATTGACGTCGTTCGCTCCGCCGATCGGCTGATCGAGAAAGGCGTTCGCGATCGTATAGATGGTGACGTTTGCGCCGATGCCCAGCGCGAGAGAAACGATCGCAAGCGCGGTGACGGTGGGCGTCCGAAACAAGACGCGTAAGGCGTAGCGAAGATCGGTGAGCACGGCGCGAAGGACGGTAGGTAAAAGCACAGGAGGGAGCAGCCGGCCTAAGGGAAGCTCCGTGCCGGAGCAGGCATCAGCTCAAGCGCCACGATCACTTCAACTTATGCCTCTTGAGCGACTCAGCTCGCTCTAGAGCTTGTCCGCGAGTGGGACTGAGTGTGCGTTTACGAACGACGCGGTCACGAGGCACGCGGGAGTTGTTCCCAATGCTCCACCTATTGAGATTCGTAGCTCCGCTCGACAGCGGTCTCGCCCGCCGAGAATTGCTGACTCACCGTAGAGCCGTCGCGCTCGCCACTCACCCACGATGACCTCTGTGCTCGCGATTCTCGCGCTCGGCTTCATGCTCGGGGTGCGTCATGCAACCGATCCCGATCATGTGGTCGCGGTGACGACCATCGTGAGTGGCCAACGAAGCGTCAGAGGTGCGGCGCTGATTGGTGCGGCGTGGGGCGTTGGACACACCCTAACGATTCTGCTCGTGGGGAGCGGCATCATCCTCTTCAAGTGGGCTATTCCGGCGCGCGTAGGTTTGGCGATGGAGCTCGCGGTGGCCGTGATGTTGATCGTTCTCGGCGTAGCAAGTCTGACCGGGACGGTACGCTGGCTACGACGAACGGCGCGCATGCCGAGCGGTCACGTCCACTCGCATCCACACGTCCACGGCGACTACGTCCACACCCATCCTCACGGACACGCGCCGGAGTCGCACCCTCACCAGGATGACGAAACACCTCTCGCGCGGATCGATCGCCGCCTGGGAGCGATCGGGAGCTATCGACTGGCGCGACCGCTCATCGTCGGAGTTGTTCATGGTCTGGCCGGGTCGGCCGCGGTGGCGTTGCTGGTGCTCGCCGCGATTGCTACTCCTCTCTGGTCGGTGGCGTATCTCGTGATCTTCGGCAT
Source organism: Gemmatimonadaceae bacterium (assembly GCA_035273165.1). Classification (GTDB taxonomy): domain Bacteria; phylum Gemmatimonadota; class Gemmatimonadetes; order Gemmatimonadales; family Gemmatimonadaceae; genus AG2. The sequence continues at coordinate 9,759 of DATEPP010000561.1, read as the reverse complement.
CGGCACGATCGCCGGGATGATGATCTTCACGGCGGCGATCAGCGTCCCCTTCGCCCTCGGCGGCGCAGGACAGTTCTTCCGCCTACAACGTGGACTGCGCGTCGCGAGTGGCCTGCTCAGCCTCGGCTTCGGCTTGGTTGTCGCCTATCGGATCGGTATCGTGGATGGCCTCTTCGCTGGCGAGGCTCACTGGACGCCGCGATGAAAATGCAGGCGTCCTCCGTCCGCCATCGCAGGCGTGTCGTTGTCCGGCAGACGGGACAAGGATTTCGTGTATCGTAGTCCGACGCCTCCGGGACCGCGATGCCTAACGCAAGACGCGGACGATACTTGCTGGCGCTCGCGAATGTCTTGCCGCAGTCGCGTCTCGCGCGGCGCCTGGCTTGCTCTGAGGCGAATGCGCGCAGTTTGTAGCCCACCCACTCCCGCCCCCAACGTCGATAGGTGCATCATGCGCTTCAAAAAGACTTCAGTCGCCGCTCTACTCTGTCTGATTCCGGGCGTCATCAGCGCGCAGGAGCCAGCCGGAAAAGCAGCGGTGATCTCGATCCAGCCGATCAACGCTATGCTCACCGTCTACGCTGCAGAGGCGGAGCTCGCAATGTCGCGCTCCACGACCATCGGCCTTGGCGGCACCTACTGGAGCCCCGGCGTCACCGACGGCGACTTCAATTACGCCTCCGCAGATCTGAAGGTCCGCTACTATCCGGAGGGCCGCGCGTTTCAGGGATTCTCGTTCGGCGGGAGCGTTGGGGTCACGCATCTGAGCGCGACGGACAACAACTCCGGTGCTGGCAGCGCGAGCGGCCCGTCGATTGGCGTCATGCTCGACTACAACTGGCTGCTTGGCGCCCAGAAGGCGTTCTATGTCGGGCTTGGGCTTGGTGCGAAGACGCTCTTTATCAGTGACAAGTCCGTCGCGGACGAGGCGACGCTTCACTATCCGACGATGCGCCTGTCGGTTGGCTGGGCGTTCTAGTCGGCGGTCGGCGGCCGGTGGTCGGTGGTCGGTGAACGGTAGCTAGGCGCGGCCTGTCACGCGCGCCAACCCGAGTAGCCCCGAATTGCTAGGTTTGCTGGTCTTGGGCTTGCACGAACCGCGTCATCCATGACCACAGACACGAAGCAACACACGCTCACCGGCGAAGTCAGGACGCATGAGCGCTTCCGGTCGCGCTTCCTTCCCCACGAGCGGACCATCCTCGTTTATCTGCCGCCCGGCTACAAAGCGCGTGCGGCTCGGCGCTACCCCGTTCTGTATTTGCAGGATGGGCAAAACGTCTTCGACAAGGCGACGTCGATCGGCGAGGAGTGGCATGTCGACGAGACGGCACAGACACTCATCGAGCAGGGAAAGATCGAGCCGTTGATCGTCGTCGCGATCTACAACACCGGCGAGCACCGCATCGACGAATACGCTCCGACCCAGGTGGCGGAGAAAGGGGGAGGGGGCCGCGCTGACGACTACGGCCGGATGCTCGTTGAAGAGCTCAAGCCGCTCATCGACCGGAAGTACAAGACCCTCCCCAGCGCCGCGAGTACGGGACTCGGTGGATCATCCCTTGGCGGGCTGCTGACACTGCACCTCGGCCTGAAGTACCCCACAGTCTTCAACCGGCTGGCGGTACTCTCACCATCCGTGTGGTGGGACAACAAAGTGATCATTCGCGAGGTGCAGGGTCTCTCAGCCAAGACGCCGTTGCGAATATGGCTCGACGCCGGAACCGCCGAGGGGCCCGAGGTCGTGGCGGACGCTCGTGCACTCCGCGACGCGTTGATCACCAAGGGTTGGGTTCCGGACCACGACCTGCGATACGTCGAGGCCGAGGGAGGCGAGCATAACGAGCAGTCATGGGGCTCGCGCGTCGGTGACGTGCTTGGCTTTCTCTATCCCGCACGCCCGAATAACGGCTAGTCGACCCGCGCTCACCACGAAATCCCGCCGACGGGCGTCGGCATCCACTCCCCGACCCAATGTTCCGCGAACACCGCCGCTGGTTCAGCCCCGCGCTTGGCCGCGACATGGAATTGCTCGTCTTCGGCCATGCCGGCGCGCGGATGATCGTCTTTCCAACGTCGATGGGGCGTTTCTACGAGTGGGAGGATCGCGGTATGATCGGCGCCCTGGCGCATCATCTGGAGCAGGGCTGGCTGCAGCTGTATTGCGTCGACAGCGTGGATGGTGAGAGTTGGTACGCGAAGCAGCGGCATCCGGCCGCACGGGCTTGGCGGCACGCGCAATATGACGCATACGTGCGCGATGAAGTGCTGCCGCTCACACAGTATTACAACGCGAATCCGTTTCTGATCACGGCGGGGGCGAGCTTCGGCGCCTATCACGCGATGAATTTTGCGCTGCGCTATCCGGAGCGGGTCGGCCGAGTCATTGGGCTCAGCGGGATGTACGACATCCGCGAAATGACCGGCGGCTACTCCGACGAGACGGTGTATTTCAACAATCCGGCGGACTTCGTACAGAATGAGCACGACGGCGGGCGCCTCGATGCACTGCGGCGGGTCGACATCATCATGGTCATCGGCCGCGACGATCCGATGCGGGGCAACAATGAGTACTTCTCCAACATTCTCTGGTCCAGGAACATCTGGCACGCCTTACGGATCTGGGACGGTTGGGTGCATGATTGGCCATACTGGCGTGACATGATCGGGCAGTACGTCGGTGGACATGATTAGTGGCTGGTGACTGGTGACTGGTGGTCACCAGCCACCAACCACCAACCACAAATCAGCGAGTCATAACATGCTCAAGGTAGGACTGGTCGTGGGCCGCGAGTGGTCGTTCCCGCCGGCGTTCATCGAGGAGGTGAACCGCCGCGGCGAGGGGGTCGTCGCTGAATACGTCAAGCTCGGCGGAACGTCGATGGACGAGCTCGTGGACTTCGCCGTCATCATCGACCGCATCTCTCACGAGGTCCCCTATTACCGCACGTTCCTCAAGCATGCGGTGCTGCAAGGGGCCGTCGTCGTCAACAATCCATTCATGTGGTCGTCGGACGACAAGCTCTTCGACGCGTCGCTCGCGACCCGAGTTGGCGTGGCGAGCCCGCGCACGGTCGCGCTGCCGAACAAGGAATACATTCCCGGCATCAAGCACGATGAGAGTTTGCGAAACCTCCGCTATCCGCTGGACTGGGAAGCGATCGTCGACTACGTCGGGTTGCCGTGCATCCTCAAGGACGCGCACGGGGGCGGGTGGCGGGACGTCTACGTCTGCCGCACGATCGAAGACCTGCTCGAGCACTACAATGCCTCGGGGCAGCTGACGATGGTCGTCCAGGAGTTCATCGAGTGGGATCACTTCGTGCGCTGCCTCGCGTTAGGCAGGCGCGACGTGCTGCCGATGAAGTATGACCCGCGCGGCCGCCGCTATCTCGTCGAGCACGCGCATCTCTCCCCCGAGCTCGGCCGTCGCGTCGTCGACGACTCGCTGACGCTGATGCGCGCGCTCGGCTACGACATGTGCTCGCTCGAATGGGCGATCAAGGACGGCGTACCCTACGCCATCGATTTCATGAACCCCGCGCCCGATATGGATTTGTATTCGCTCACGCCGCACTACTTCGAGTGGGCGGTGCAGCACATGGCCGACATGGCGATCCGATTCGCGCGGGAGCCCAGGCGGCAGCTCGACATCCGCCGCGGCGAGTTCCTCCTCGGCCGGCGCGACGGCAGCGAGACGCGCGTCGATGTCGAGACGCCGCGTACGGTGTCGATCGAATCCGACCTCGCCGCGGCACCCGAAGCTGTGGACGCCGAAGCTCGGCTCTGATCGTAAGGCCGACATGCTCCGCGAAGCCATCGACGAGTATCACGATCTGCTCAACGAAGAGCTGGCCGCCGAATCGCAACAGCGTCTCGACGACCAGCTGCGGCGCCGCGGACTCTTTTTCGGCGATCGCGCCCTGTGCACGGTATTGAGGCCGCGCTTCCTCTCGGCCGCGCAGTACCGATTTCTCCAGAGGCGCGCGGGTCTCGTCCTGCGCGCTTTTCAGACGGCGTACCGCGCGGCGGTCGAGGACGAGCGAGTTCTTGGCCAGTTCAAGCTCACTGACTGGGAGTGCACGCTAGTCCGGCACGATCCTGGATTTCGCGATCCGAGTCCGGTGTCGCGACTCGACGCATTCTTCGTCGGCGAGAGCGGCGGCCTTCGCTTCACGGAATACAACGCGGAAACTCCCGCCGGCGGAGCGTACAATGACGTGCTCACCGAGGCGTTCTACGGCCTCCCGATCGTTCGTGAATTCCTCAAGCACTGGGATCTGCGGCCGCTGCCGGCGCGGCACAACGTGCTGCACGCGCTGCTCGACGCGTATCAGCAGTGGTCGGGGACGAGCGCGTTGCCGCGCATCGCGATCGTCGACTGGGCAGAGGTTCCCACGCGCAACGAGTTCATCCTCTTCCAAGATTACTTCGAGCGGCAGGGGATCGAATGCATCATCGCCGATCCGCGCGAGATGGAATATTCGGGCGGCCGGCTCGTTGCCGGCGGTGGGCCGGTCGATCTGATCTACAAGCGCGTACTCATCACCGAGCTGGTCGAGCGTGAAGGATTGGATCACCCGGTGATTCGTTCCGTGCGCGACGGCGCCGTGTGTATGGTGAATCCGCTGCGCTGTAAGATCCTGCACAAGAAGGCGAGCCTCGCCGTGTTGAGCGACGAGCGCAACACGTCGCTCTTCTCCGCCGAGGAGCGAGAGGCGATCGAACAGCACATTCCCTGGACGCGCATCGTCGAAGAGCGGACGACTGTCGGCCCGGCCGCAACGCAGTCGCCAGTCGATCTGCTTCCCTTCATTGCCGAGCATCGCGATCAGCTGGTGCTCAAGCCTAACGACGAGTACGGCGGCAAGGGGATCGTCCTCGGCTGGGAGGTCGACCAATCCGGCTGGGAGAGTGCAATTCGGAGCGCGCTCGCCGAGCCATACATCGTGCAACAGCGTGTCGCTCTTCCGAGCGAGCCGTACCCGAGCTTCGTCGACGGCAAGGTTCACGTCGTCGATCGCATGGTCGACACGGCGCCGTACGCGGCATACGGCGCGTACATCGACGGCTGCCTCAGCCGCCTCTCCACCGCGGCCTTGCTGAACGTGACCGCGGGTGGCGGAAGTCAGACTCCGACGTTCGTGGTGGAGAAGAGGGGGTAAGCGCGTGATGGGTGGCGCGTAATGCGTGTCGCGTGGCGGGGCAAAATACTTGCGCGCGTCATCAATTGGACTCACCCTAGCACCTAGCACCTAGCACCTAGCACCTAGCACCTAGCCCCACATCCCATGCGCGGCCCATCTCTCACGCTCGGCATCGAAGAGGAATATCAGATCATCGATCCCAAGACTCGGGAGCTTCGCTCGTACATCACCGAGATCCTCAGCGGGGATCAGCTGGTGCTCGAAGAGGTGAAGCCCGAGCTCCATCAGTCGATGGTCGAGGTCGGGAGCAAGGTCTGTCGCAGCCCGGCGGATCTTCGTGCCGAGCTCGTGAGACTTCGTGGTCTCGTCATTGACCTCGCGGCGCGCGGTGGGCTCAACGTGGTCGCCGCCGGGACGCATCCATTCTCGAACTGGATGGAGCAGGAGATCACGCCACTCGAGCGATACATGGGCGTGAAGCAGGATCTTCAGGATCTCGCCCAGCAGCTGCTGATCTTCGGTACGCACGTCCACGTCGGCATCGAGGATCGCGACTTCATGATCGACGCGATGAACGTCGCGCGCTATCTGCTGCCGCATGTCCTCTGTCTCTCGACCAGCTCGCCTTTCTGGCAGGGCCGCAAGACGGGACTCAAGTCGTATCGAAGCATCATCTTCAAGAACTTCCCGCGAACGGGCGTTCCGCCGATCATGCGCTCCTACGCCGAGTTCGAGGAGTTGCTCAACGCGCTGGTGAGAACCCACAGCATCCCCGACGGATCGAAGATCTGGTGGGATGTTCGGCCGCATCACACCTACCCGACGCTCGAGTTCCGGGTCTGCGACGTCTGCACTCGAGTCGACGAGGCTGTCTGCGTCGCCGCGATCCTGCAGGCGATCGTCGCGAAGCTCTGGAAGCTTCGCCGCGACAACATGACCTTCCGAGTCTATCCAGCCACGTATATAGAAGAGAACAAGTGGCGGGCTGTGCGGTTCGGTCTCGATGGCAAGCTGATCGACTTCGGGAAAGAGCAGGAGCTGCCCGCGCGCGAGCTCATAACCGAGATGCTCGCCTGGTTTGTCGATGACGTGGTCGACGAGCTCGGGAGTAGACAGGAGGTCGAGTACGCGTTCAAGATCATGCGCGAAGGCACGAGCGCCGATCGGCAGCTCGCGACCTTCGAAAAGACGGGTGATCTGAAAGCGGTAGTGGATCGGCTCATTGCCGAGACCGCGGAAGGGGTGCGGCCCGGGATCGCGGCGAGCCTCGCCGATGCGGTTTCGCCGGACCATGCTCCTCCGCCACGCCACGTGACGAGCGCATTTCTGGAGAGTCAACCGACGTCATCAGTGCATCAACAGCTGCGCTGAGATGGGCCGCGAAGTTGCATTTACGCGTCGAGCATTCGCCCTTCAAGACTCACCACGAACCACCAGTCGCTTGTCTCGACCCGTCATCGGCGTTCCAACGCAGAACTTGCAGAGTCTCGGCGGCATCTCCGCCGATGTTCCACCTTCATGGGTGATGAGCCAGCGGTACATTCGCTCGCTCACCGCCGTCGGCGCACTGCCGTGGATGATCCCGCTCGTCGGTGACGAGCCCGATACGATACGCGGGATCTACGATGAGCTCGACGGTATCTTCCTTCCCGGCGGCGCCGACATCGATCCGGCCAACTATGGCGAGGAGCGACACGAAAAGTGCGACAAGGGTGATCCCGCTCGCGACGAAGTGGAGCTGATGCTCGTGCGCTGGGCGATCGCGGAGCGGAAGCCAGTGCTCGGCGTTTGCCGGGGTTTACAGATTGTGAATCTCGCTGCGGGAGGCACCCTCTATCAGGACCTGGGCGAGCAGATGCCAGGCTCGATCAAGCACGACTATTTCCCGTTCGGCGGCCGATACGCGCGCGACTATCTCGCGCACGATGTGCAGGTCGCGGAGAACACGAAGCTGGCCGAGATCTTCGGTGCGGGATCGCTCCGGGTGAACAGCATGCACCATCAGGGCGTGCGGCGTCTCGGCCAGCAGCTCGTGGCGAGCGCCATTGCGCCCGACGGTCTCGTCGAAGGCCTCGAGAGCGGTGATGGGTCTTACCTCGTCGCGGTGCAGTGGCATCCCGAGGCGCTCGCCGACAACTGCCCGCGCACGCGGCGGCTCTTCGAGAGCTTCATCGAGGCGTCGTCGTCCTACCGCGATCAGCGCGCGCTGACTTCCGCGGTATAGCGCGCGGGTTACGGCGTCTGATCGCGCGGGTCCCTGCCTAACGACGAGTCGTGGCCCGGTGGCGCGTCCGTCTCCTGATACGACACGCCAACGAGTGCGGCAATCGCTTGCACCGCGAGTGTGATATCGAATGGCTTGCGGAGGTAAGGGCAATTCGTCGCCGCGATGATCCGCTCCGCCTCGGCGGTGATGTCGCCCGTCATGAAAAGCGTGCGCTCCCGATAGGAGGGATCGAGACTGACGGCGGCGCGAAAGACTGCGTCCCCCCGCCCGTCGCGGAGTCGCAGGTCGATGAGCAGGACGTCGACGCTCGTCTCGGAGAGGATTCGCAACGCTTCGGCAGCTGACAGTGCGGCGAGGACATCGATTCCGTGCCACCGAAAAAGCAGCGTGAGCGCCTGGCAGATCGACGGCTCATCGTCGACCACGAGCACGCGAAGGGGATGGGATCCGTCCGCGGTCGGCCGCATCAGAGACCGACGCTGGACGTGACCCGAGCCTTGTTCCAAACCGGTCAGGGAGGAGGGCTCGGGAGGCAACGCTCAATCCATCACGCGGCCGAGATGTCGCTGTTACGGTTCGGAGAGGCGCTGCGGCCACTCGCCTTCGGGCCTTCGAGCGGATCGATGAGTGTCCGCAGCTCGTGCACGAAGATTCCCAGCTCGAAGGGCTTCAGCAGATATGGCCGTCCCGTCGCCTCGATCGCGGAAAGCGCCTGTTCACCGTAGTCGCCTGTGATGAAAAGCGAACGGCGGGCGAGCTCCGGATACTCCTGGAGGAGGAGGGCGAGGAAATCGTCGCCGCGCATATCCGGTAACCGGAAGTCGATGACGACGAGGTCGACAGCGACGCATTCCAGGAGCGCCCGTGCTTCCACCACGGTCCGAGCCGCGACCGTGTCGAAGCCCCAACGATCGAGCAGCCGCCCGAGGGCGACCGAGATCGTTGCTTCGTCTTCGATCAGCAGCAGACGGGGACGCGGTGCGGTCATTGGCGAGGTGAGAGTGAAACTGCTCCTGGAGCGTCGGACACCAAAAGCGGGAACCGCTATCATCGCGGCGCCCGCACATGCACTGGATATGTCGTGCCTCTACTTTAAGGACTTTCCCATCAAACCACCGTTTCACCCAGAACCACGCGGCACCGTCGTGGGCCACGAGATTTTCGGGCGGACACAAAGTCCCTTGTGTGGGTATGCGAGCAATCCCAGCTTGAGCGCGTACCGAGACCGGACCGCTTTTCGAGCGTTCCGACCGTAGCTCGTGCCGTGCGGTAATCGTCTTCTTGTAGCAGCAGTGCTCGTCTCTTCTATTGGAGATCTTGACGATGCTCGCTCCCCTTCCGTCGATCGAAGCTTTTCGACGCGATGCCGTCTCCCCAGACAGCATCGATCTGGACGACGGTATTATCGCGTCCTGGCTGGAGTCGGCGACGCATCTCGAGCGCGCTGCGATGACCTCCGGGCCGGCGCGCGAGCGATTGCTGCTCGGTCTGTTGGCCAACCATGACGTCGTCGCATTTCCGGATGCGCCGCTGTCGCCGGCTGCGGTGTTCTCGACGATAACGGACCTGGCCGCGGAGATGGAAGATCAGGCGTGCTTCCGTCTTGCCCACAGCGTGTTGTCGACGCTGCTCCTCGTACTGCCCGATGCCGAAGTCGCGCTGCGTGGTCGCGTGATCGCCCAGCAAGCACGTGTCGCTCGACATCTGGGCGAGGGCGAGGCGGCCGCGCGATACTATGAAGAGGTCGAAGGCCTCGGCGTCGAGCATCAGCTGCCGGACCTCATTGGTCGCGCCTGGTACGGTTTAGGAGCGCTTGCTCAACATCGCGGCGATTTCCCGGAAGGGCGCCGTCGATTCCAGGCAGTTATCGAACTCGAGGGTGCCGCCCCGGAGTCTGTTGGCTATGCGCATCATCAATTGATGGTAGGCGCTGCGCACGCAGGCGATTACGACACTGCGGCAGAGCACGGCTGGAAGGCGTTCAAGGGTGCGCGCACGGCTGGACAGGAAACGGAAGCGCTCCAAAACCTGGCGCAGCTGCTACTCATGGCTGGTCACGCTCGTGCGGCACTGCGTGGCTTCGCAGCGGCCCTGGCACGCAAGCCGATTTTCCGCCAAGAGCTCGCGATTCTCGGAGGCGCCGCTTGTGCGGCTGCGGCAGCTCTGCCGCGTGCCGCGGCCCGTGCCCTCGTTCGCAATTTCGCTGATCGAACGCAATTCGTCGTTCGATCGCTGCGGAATGGCGAAGCTCTCGCCCATCCGAGCGCGTTGGCGCTAGTGGAAGTGAGCGAGGCGCTGAGTGTGGTCGGGGAGAACGACCGGTCGCGCGAAGTCGCAGATCAGGCGGAGCGGCTGGCAAGCGCCCACGGGTTCTACCAACTCACC
>DATEPP010000560.1:0-3543 GCA_035273165.1 Gemmatimonadaceae bacterium | reverse complement strand
GGTGATGTACGCGCTGCGCGATTACATCGGCGAGGACCGGATGAACGCCGCAATCCGTGGCTTCCTGAACGCCGAGAAGTTCCGCGGGCCGCCGTATCCGACGTCGCTCGAGCTCGTCGATTCTCTCCGCGCCGCGACGCCGGATTCGCTGAAATACCTCATCAAGGACATGTTCGAGACGATCACCCTTTACGAGCTGAAGGCCGATTCGGCGATCGCGACCGATGCGCCGAATGGGCAGTACCGTCTCGATCTGTATCTCACGTCGAAAAAGCTGCGCGCCGACAGCCTCGGCGCCGAGACGGAGATCCCGATGAGCGATTGGGTCGACATCGGCGTCTTCACGCGTCCGCCGCGTGGCCAGAAGAGCCCGGACAAGGACGGCCTCGCGATCTACCTCGAGAAGCAGCAGATCCACAATGGGGCGCAGCACATCGTGCTCACGACCGCCCAGCTGCCGTCGCGCGCCGGAATCGATCCACTGCACAAGCTGATCAGCCGCCTAACGACCCAGAACACGATCGGCGTCCAGAACCGCACGAAGCCGCGAAAGCGATAGCCTACTGTTATCCCGAGGAGCGAAGCGACGAGGGATCTGCTTTTCCGCCTTGCGAGACATCCCTGTGGCGCAGCGCCTGAGGGGAACGCAGATGACGCTGACACGTCGCTGAAACCGCTGAAAAAAGAGCGGGAGCGACTTCTTGAAAAAGGCGTTGCCGCTCTTTTGTTGTTTCTGCGACATCTGCGTCCAGTTAACTCTCCTCCTCAGCGATGCTTCTCGAGGCCCGCTCGAGACGATCGCGTACTCCAGCCCACGCATCGCCTTCCGGGACGCGCTCGACGAACACGACATCGTATCCCGCCTCGTCCAGCTCGTGAAGCGTCGCGTAGAGACGCTGCGCATAACGAGCCGGATCGGCTGGCATGCGAATGATCTGTTGGGCGGCGCTGCCAAAGCTGGCGTCGAGCACGAGGGTGGCCACGCGCGCGCCACGCGCCGCGAGCGCCGTCGTCTCCCGCTCGATCGACGACGCGTCGCCTGAGGCGAACAATCGCAGCTGCGCGCGAGGGGCGTAGTGCCGGTCGAGCATGCCGGGCGCGGGGCGTGCCGCATCGCCGGTTGGCTCGTTCGGCGCGGCGAGGGCGCCGACGACGGGCTCGATCTCGCGCGCGCCAAGCAGACCTGGCCGGAGGATCGACGGCCGACCGCCGCGCAGGTCCACGACCGTCGATTCGATGCCGACCGTCGTCGGGCCGCCGTCGAGGATGAGATCCACGCGGTCACCGAGCGAGCGTGCGACATGTTGCGCCGTCGTCGGCGAGAGTGCCATCGAGCGATTCGCGCTCGGCGCGGCGAGCGGCAGACGCGTCGCGCGCAGGAGCGCGAGCGCGACTGGATGCGAGGGAACTCGCAGTGCGACTGAGTCGAGTCCTGCGGTGACAATGTCGGGGACGACGTCTCGCTTACGGAGCACGAGCGTCAGCGGTCCCGGCCAGAACGCTGCCGCGAGTTGCGCGGCGGTATCAGGCCATTCTGCTGCCAGCTGCCGGGCGGCGTCCTCGTGCGGGACGTGAACGATGAGCGGGTTGTAGGACGGCCGCCCCTTCGCGGCAAAGATGCCCGCGACGGCAGAGGCGTCGAGCGCATTGGCGCCGAGTCCGTAAACGGTCTCGGTAGGGAAGGCGACGAGTCCGCCGCGACGGAGAACCTCCGCTGCCTCGTTGATCGCTGTCTCCGTTGGTGCGCCGCCCGCGATGTGAATCACACGCATGTCGAAAGGAGGATACACGTATGACCACCGTCCGCTGAACCCCGCGGCCCCTGCGTATATTGAAAACCATGGAACCACCGGCACCTCCCGCGCGGGCGCGAGTGACCTGGCGCGGTTTCGTCGCCTGGTTCAACGATCTCGAGCTGAGCGAGAACGCAATCCTCATCGCCTTCTCGCTCGCGATCGGCGTCCTCACCGCCCTCGGGGTCGCGGCGTTCTACAAATCGATCGACCTCGCATACGCGCTCTTTTATCGTCTGCCCGGCGAGCTCGTACCCAGCGCCGCGGTTCTCGCGTATCGCCCCGTGCTGACAGCCGCTGGTATCGCGGCCGCGTGGTGGTTCATGCGCTACGTGGGACGCGGCCATGACGGGATGAACGTACCGGACGTGCAGCTGTCGGTTGTTCGTCGAGGTGGCGTCATCCCTCCACGGCCAGCGCTGGCGCGCACGGTGGCGAGCGCGATCACCATTGGCGCGGGCGGCTCGGCAGGCAGCGAGGGTCCAGTCGTGGTTTTCGGCAGCGCGATCGGCTCGTTATTCGGCCGGACCTTCGGCTTCAGCGCCGAGCGGATGCGAGTTCTCGTGGGTGCCGGTGCCGGCGCGGCGATCTCCGCCGCGTTCAACGCGCCGATCGCAGGTGCCTTTTTCGCTCTCGAGGAGATCCTCGGCTCACTCGCCGTGACGGCGTTCCCGCCCGTGGTGGTCGCGAGCGTGATCGCGGCCGTGGTGTCGCGCGCGGTGTTCGGCAACCATCCGGCGTTTCCCATACCCGTGGAGTACAGCTATGGGCTGGCGCGCGAAGTCTTCATCTTCTTTCCGCTGCTCGGCGTCATCACCGGAGTGACGGCGGCGCTCTTCGTCCGCGTCTTCTTCGGTGTCGAAACGATAGTGAAGCGCCTGACGAGGACGCGCTGGCTCGTGCCCTGGATCGGTGGCGCGCTCGTGGGGCTTCTGGTAGTCGCGTCCAACGGTCTGCTCGTGGGCTACGGTCACCTCGCGGTGCGACTCGAGGTGTTCGGCCGGATGCCCTGGTATGCACTTGGCGCGCTCGCCCTCGGCTCGATACTGGCCACGTCGATCACGCTCAATACCGGTGGCTCCGGAGGACTCTTCACGCCATCGCTCTATGTCGGCGCGGCGACGGGCGGTGCGTTCGGCGTCGCGCTGGCGCACCTCATGCCTAACGCGACGATCCGGCCAGAGGCGTACGCCATCGTCGGCATGGGCGCGCTCGTCGCCGCGTCGACGAACGCACCGATCACGGGCATTCTACTCGTGTTCGAGATGACGAACGACTACGCGCTCGTGCTCCCCCTGATGTTGGCGACGGTCATTTCGTTCCTCGTCGCGCGTCGGCTCGAGCCGGATTCGCTCTACAGCGGATGGCTGCGCCGCCGCGGCGAGCGGATCGAGCATGGAACCGACGAGACGGCGCTCTCGGAGCTGTATGTCCGCGATGCATTCGACGAGCGCGCACGCGTCATGTCGGAGCACGAGCACGTCGGTGAGCTGCTCGACCATCTCGGACGCGACGATCAGATGATCTTTCCCGTCGTCGACGACGACGGGCGTCTCTGCGGCATCATCCATCTCGCCGATCTCGGCCGCGTGGCAAAGGATTATGGCAATCTGTCGCCGCTCGTTCTCGCTATCGATCTTGCGCACCCGAGCGAGACGGTGCTGCCGGGCGAGTCACTTCTCGACGCGACGCGACGGATGGGTGTGCGGGGCGTCAGCGCGCTGCCCGTCCTCGACGTGCCCGGCGGCAA
>DATEPP010000559.1:0-6950 GCA_035273165.1 Gemmatimonadaceae bacterium | reverse complement strand
CATCAAGGACTATCCCAATGCTCAGAAGGGCCCGTGGGAATATCCGCATCGTGGCGGCCGCACCAAAGCCATGGAAGATGCGTATCCGGTCCTCAAGCGCGACTATCCGCTGAATGAGAAGAATCTCGATTGGTGGGCCTCCGACAAGGATTCTCCGTACACCGAGGTGAAGCGCTTCGACTGGTATCGTGGCTATCACGTCGGTGGACGCTCCCTCATGTGGGGACGCCAGAGCTATCGGCACAGCGATTTCGACTTCGAGGCGAACGCGAAGGAAGGCGTCGGCACCGACTGGCCCATTCGGTACAAGGACATCGCACCGTGGTACGACTACGTCGAGCCACACGCGGGGATCTCTGGCTCCATCGAGCACATGCCGCAACTACCCGACGGCAAGTTCCAGCCGGCGATGGCGCTCAATTGCGGCGAGGAGCTCATCGCCGGGCGCCTAACGAAGCACTTCGACGGCAGGCGGCGCATCATTCCCGGTCGTACCGCGAACGCGACGCAGGCGTTGCCCGGCCGTAATCCGTGCCAATACCGCAACGCATGTTGGCTCGGCTGTCCGTATGGCGCGTATTTCAGCACGCAGTCTTCGACCCTTCCGGCAGCAATGAAGACCGGGCGGCTGACGCTCAAGCCGTGGGCGATCGTCACCGAGGTGCTGTACGACAAGAATGCGAAGCGGGCGAGTGGCGTCCGCGTGCTCGACGCCACCAACAATCAGACGACCGACTACACGGCCAAGGTCATCTTCCTCTGCGCGTCGACGCTGAACTCGACCTGGCTGCTCCTCCGCTCCGCGACCGATGTCTGGCCCGGTGGGCTCGGCTCGAGCTCCGGAGAGCTCGGTCACAATCTCATGGATCATCACTTCCGCCTCGGTGCCTCGGGCACGATCGAGGGGATGGAGGACAAGTACTACACGGGGCGGCGGCCGACTGGGTTCTACATTCCGCGCTACCGGAATCTCTTTGGCGACAAGCGAAACTATCTGCGTGGCTTCGGCTATCAGGGCAGCGCGAGCCGTGACAGCTGGTCCCGCGCGGTCGCGGAGCTCGGAGTCGGTGGCGCATTCAAGGACGAAGCAGCCGAGCCGGGCCCATGGACGATCGGCGCCACGGCGTTCGGCGAGATGCTCCCCAATCACGCGAATCAGGTCGGCATCGATGAGACGAAGAAGGACAAATGGGGTCTTCCGGTGCTCAAGATCGATTGCGCGACCGGTGAGAACGAGCGTCTCATGCGCGTGGACATGATGAACGACATGGCCGAGACGCTCGAACAGGCGGGCGTGAAAAAGGTGAGTACGTACGACGGCGGTTACTTCCCGGGTATGGGCATTCACGAGATGGGGACGGCGCGGATGGGCACGAGCCCGAAGAACTCCGTGCTGAACTCGCACAACCAGGTCTGGGATGCGCCAAACGTCTTCGTCACCGACGGATCCTGCATGGCGTCCGCGGCCTGTGTGAATCCATCGCTCACGTACATGGCGCTCACGGCTCGCGCGGCCGACTTTGCCGTCAACGAGCTCAAACGACGCAACCTCTAAGACCGCTGTCGTTCCGATAGTGCCGTTGTCATTCCGATAAAACCGTTGTCATTCCGAAGCGCAGCGAGGAATCTGCTTTTTCGCCTGGAGGCACCGAGTGCAAAGCACGACCTACGACGCGATTGTAGTGGGATCCGGGATCTCGGGTGGCTGGGCCGCCAAGGAGCTCACCGAGCGAGGCCTCAACACGCTCCTTCTCGAGCGTGGCAAGAACATCGAGCACATCAAGGACTATGTGAACGCGCAGAAGGGACCGTGGGAGTACCCCCATCGCGGTGGTCGCACCAAGGCGATGGAGGACGCGTACCCCGTTCTGCGACGTGACTATCCTCTCAACGAGAAGAATCTCGACTGGTGGGCTTCTGACAAGGATTCCCCATACACCGAGGTGAAACGCTTCGATTGGTATCGTGGCTATCACGTCGGCGGGCGATCGCTGATGTGGGGACGCTGCAGCTTCCGCTGGAGTGATTTCGACTTCGAGGCAAACGGCAAGGAAGGCGTCGGCACGGATTGGCCTATTCGCTACAAGGACATCGCGCCGTGGTACGACCACGTCGAGCCGTTCGCGGGCATCTCGGGCTCCGTCGAGCACATGCCGCAACTTCCGGATGGCAAGTTCCAGCCGCCGATGCCGTTCAATTGCGCCGAGCAGATGGTTGCCGATCGCGTGAGGAAGAACTTCGACGGCAAGCGACGCTGGATCCCCGCGCGTACCGCCAACCTCACCCAGCCGCTAGCCGGCCGGTCTGCGTGCCAGTATCGCGACGCATGCTGGCTCGGCTGTCCGTATGGCGCGTACTTCAGCACGCAGTCATCGACGCTCCCCGCCGCGATGAAGACTGGCCGCCTGACGCTCAAGCCGTGGGCGATCGTCAACGAGGTGCTCTATGACAAGAACGCGAAGCGGGCCACGGGCGTTCGCGTCCTCGACGCTGTCACCGAGCAGAGCACGGACTACAAAGCGAAGGTCATCTTCCTCTGCGCGTCGACCCTCAACTCGACGTGGATCCTCCTCCGCTCCGCCAACGACATCTGGCCGGGTGGATTGGGCTCGAGCTCCGGTGAGCTTGGCCACAACCTGATGGACCATCACTTTCGCGTCGGCGCGCAGGGTCGCATCGACGGCTTCGAGGACAAGGATCAGTATGGCCGCAAGCCGAACTCGGTCTACATCCCACGGTACCGAAATCTCTTCGGCGAGAAGCGCGATTATCTGCGCGGCTTTGGGTATGAGGGCGCGGCGAGCCGCGAGAGCTGGTCTCGGGCTGTCGCGGAACTCGGCGTCGGTGGCAACTTCAAGGACATGGCTGCCGAACCGGGCGCGTGGTCGGTCGGCGGCACTGCCTTCGGCGAGATGCTGCCGAACCACGCCAACGTCGTCACGCTCGACGAAACGAAGAAGGACAAATGGGGCCTCCCGGTGCTGAAGATCGACTGCGCCACGGGAGAGAACGAGCACCGCATGCGCCCCGACATGGCGAACGACATGGCGGAGATGCTCGAGGCGGCCGGCGTGAAGGACGTGCACACCTACGACGAGCCGTGTTTCCCCGGCATGGGGATTCACGAGATGGGCACTGCCCGCATGGGCACGACCCCGAAGAATTCGGTCCTCAACAAGCACAATCAGGTGTGGGACGCGCCTAACGTGTTCGTCACCGACGGTTCCTGCATGGCGTCAACAGCGTGCCAGAATCCGTCATTGACCTACATGGCGCTCACCGCCCGCGCGGCGGAGTTTGCCGTCGGCGAGCTCAATCGGCGCAGCCTCTGATTCGGAGACTCATATCATGCCTAACGGTGAAGAGATGAACGGTCGGCTCGAGGAAGCACCCGTCACCATCAACCGGCGTGAGGCCATCTGGCGCGTCGGCCTGCTGCTGGGCGGCGTGACGTTCGTCGGTGGGACGTCGCTCCTGACGGCTTGCGAGAAAGGACACCAACCCGTCGCATCGGGCGCGAACGTCGGCGACTTCACACCCGACGACATGGCCTTCCTCGACGAGGTCGCCGACACGATCCTGCCGACCACGAAGACGCCTGGCGCCAAGGCGGCCAAGGTCGGGCCCTTCATGGCCGTCATGGTCACTGACTGCTATGACTCGAAGGAGCAGAAGATCTTCCGCGACGGGATGAAGAAGCTCGACGATGCGAGCAAAAAGGCGAACAACAATGCTTCCTTCGTTTCTGCCACGCCGGAGCAGCGGCTCTCGCTGCTGACCGCGCTCGACAAGGAAGCCAAGAGCTACACCGACGCGGTCGAGGCAGCACGCAATCGGAAGCCTAACGACACCACGACGACGACGGCCGAGAAGAAGGCGCAGGCGCAATTGCCCGACCAGCGAAAGGAGGGTGGCCTCGGCGCGGACGTGGGCACCGCCACCGCCATCACCGCCGACTCGCCACCGCACTACTTCCGCATGATGAAGGAGCTGACGATGCTCGGCTACTTCACCTCGGAGATCGGCTGCAAGCAGGCGCAGCGCTACGCCGAGACGCCGGGCCGATATGACCCGTGCGTGCCCTACAAGAAAGGCGACAAGGCGTGGGCGCCGCACGCCTGACCTTCCTCCTCGCGCTCGTCCTCTTCGCCGTACCGGCGAGCGCGCAGGAGCCAATCATCGGTCTCATCACGAAGACGGAGAGCAATCCGTTCTTCGTGAAGATGCGCGAGGGGGCGCAGGCCGCGGCGCGGTCGAACGGCGCGCGATTGCTCACCGCGGCCGGGAAGAACGACGCCGACAACGCGGGCCAGGTGACTGCGATCGAGAACATGATCGCGGCCGGCGCCAAGGTCATCCTCATAACGGTCAACGACTCCAAGGCGATCGTGCCTGCCATCAAGCGGGCGCGATCGCGCGGCATTCTCGTCATCGCCCTCGACAGTCCAACCGACCCCGTCGAAGCGACAGACGCCCTCTTTGCGACAGACAACTACGAAGCCGGGATGCTCATCGGTGCGTACGCCAAGGCCATGCTTCGCGGCAAGCCAGCGCGCATCGCGACGCTCGATCTCTTTCCGGGTCATCCCGTCGGCGCGCAGCGCCACAACGGATTTCTCAAAGGGTTCGGCCTTCCCGCGCCCGCCAAGGAGAGCAACCAACTCGGCCAGCCCGCGCAGGTCGTATGCATGGCGGACAGCTACGGCAATCAGACGAGAGGCCAGGCGGCAATGGAGAATTGCCTCCAGAAGGATCCTGGCATCAACCTCGTGTACACCATCAACGAGCCGACCGCAGCTGGAGCTTACACGGCGCTCAAGGCCGCGGGGAAAGAGAAGGGTGTCGTCATCGTTTCCGTGGACGGGGGCTGCCAGGGCATCCGCGACATCGCTTCTGGCGCCATCGCCGCCACGGCGCAGCAGTATCCGCTCAAGATGGCCGCGTTAGGCGTCGCTGCCGGTGTCGCCTGGTTGAAGACGGGCAAGAAGCCGAGTGGGTACACGAACACCGGCGTCACGCTCATCGCCGCGCGGCCGCTGCCGGGCGTTGCGAGCAGTGATGTGAAGGCTGGCATGGCCCAGTGCTTCGGCCGGCGTGATTAGCGTCTACTCAGTGGCGCGCCGCCGGCCGACGTGAAGCATCTTCCGCGCGCCGCCGCGCTCGGTCCCTTCGTTGCCCTCGCCGCCGCCTGTTTCTTCTTCGCGACGCGCACCGACCGCTTCCTCACCGGCGAGAATCTCTCTCTGATCCTGCAGCAGGTGATGGTGGTTGGCGTCATCGCCATCGGTCAGACGCTGATCATCCTCACCGCCGGCGTCGATCTCGCCTGTGGGGCGATCATGGCGCTCGGAGGCATCGTCATGACGAAGCTCGTCGCCGAGCAGGGGCTCTCGGTGCCCGTCGCGATCGCTGCAGGGTTGACCGTCACGACACTCCTCGGCGTTGTGAATGGGCTACTCGTGAGTGCCATCAACCTCCCGCCATTCATCGTCACGTTAGGCACGCTCAACATCGCCTTCGCAGTCACCCAGCTGTATTCGCAGGCGCAGACGGTGACCGAGCTGCCGGCCTCGATGACCTTTCTCGGCGGCACCTTCCGCCTCGGCGGCACAGCGATCGTATACGGCGTGGTGGTGATGCTGGCGCTCTACGGCTTCACCTGGTACGTGCTGCGGGAAACAGCGTCGGGCCGGCATGTGTACGCCGTGGGAAACAACCCCGAAGCGGCGCGCCTCACCGGAATTGCCACCCAGCGTGTTCTCCTCGGCGTCTACGTGTCTGCCGGCCTTCTGTACGGGGTTGCGGCGCTCCTCTCGGTGGCGCGCACCGGCGTCGGCGACCCCAACGCGGGCCAGACGGAGAATCTCGACGCGATCACCGCCGTCGTGCTCGGGGGAACGAGCCTCTTCGGCGGCCGCGGTGCCGTCTTCGGTTCACTCGTCGGGACGTTGATCGTCGGTGTCTTCCGCAACGGCCTCACCCTGATGGGTGTTTCATCAGTTTATCAGATCCTCATCACGGGAATACTCGTCATCCTCGCCGTCGGCACTGATCAGCTCTCCCGCAGGGGTGCGGGATGACCTCACCAGTCAATCCTGGCGAGGTCGTGCTCCAGGCACGCGGCCTCGTGAAGCGATACGGTCACGTTACGGCGCTCGATGGAGCGGACTTCGATCTCCGAAGCGCGGAGATTCTCGCCGTGATCGGCGACAACGGCGCCGGAAAATCGTCGCTCATCAAGGCACTCGCTGGCGCGATCGTTCCGGATGCCGGCGAAATCTTTCTCGACGGCCAGCGCGTGCATTTCAGGAACCCGCTCGAGGCGCGCCGCGCAGGTATCGAGACCGTCTACCAGGATCTCGCCGTCGCGCCCGCAATGTCCATCGCCGAGAATCTGTTCCTCGGCCGCGAGCTACGCCGCGCGGGCGTAGTCGGGCGCGTCCTTCGTGTCCTCGACAAGCCGCGCATGCTCCGCGAGAGTGTGGCGCATCTCGCCGAGCTGAAGATCAATGTGCGTTCGATGGATCAGCCGGTGGAGACGCTCTCCGGCGGTCAGCGACAGAGTGTCGCGGTCGCGCGCAGCGCCGCGTTCGCGCGCCACGTCGTGATCATGGATGAACCGACGGCGGCGCTGGGCGTGAAGGAGAGCGGAATGGTCCTCCAGCTCATCCGCCGCGTGCGGGAAAAAGGGCTCGCCGTCGTCCTCATCTCGCACAACATGCCGCACGTCTTCGAGCTCGCCGACCGCATCCACGTCCAGCGGTTAGGCAGACGGGTTGCGGTGGTCGATCCGAAGCAAATCAGCATGAGCGACACCGTCGCCGTGATGACCGGTGCGCTCCGGGCCGACGAGCTGGCCGGCGAGACGCTCGCGTGACCCTGTCATCCCGAGCGAAGCGAGGGATCTGCTTGTGCCCTTCTCGCATATCCCAAGACTCGCCTGGTCAATA
>DATEPP010000558.1:0-1359 GCA_035273165.1 Gemmatimonadaceae bacterium | reverse complement strand
GGCGACGTCGACAGCGTGCAGATGGAATGGCTGAAGCGGGATCTCGCGCATGTCCCAGCGACGGTGCCGATCGTCACGTTCAACCACATCCCAATGTTCTCGAGCTGGACGACGCTCATCCCATACGATGAGGACCCGCTCGTGGCGAGCCTGGCGAAGGTCAACGGCAAGAAACAATACCGTCACACCGTCGGCAACGTGCTCGACGTGCTCGAGG
Organism: Gemmatimonadaceae bacterium; assembly: GCA_035273165.1. Lineage (GTDB taxonomy): Bacteria > Gemmatimonadota > Gemmatimonadetes > Gemmatimonadales > Gemmatimonadaceae > AG2. The sequence goes on along the minus strand of DATEPP010000558.1, from coordinate 1,142 downwards.
CCATGCGTGGCCATCACTACATTCTTGCTCTCGGTTCCCATATGCACGCGCCCGAGCGCGTGTCTTTCGTGAGCGACGGGGTGCAGCTGCGGTCCGAGGTGAGCGCGGCGATCGTCGGCGGGCAGGAGGTCGGTGCGGTAATTATCCCATCGGGGTTCACGTTCTACACGGTTCACGACGGGACGATCGATGCGGGGCAGTTCGTTCGGCTCGATCCGCCAAGCGTGAAGCCGTAGTTCATGGCGTCAGAATCCGGAGCACGGGACGACCATCGACGTTCTCGAGCGGGAGATAGACGCGATGATTCCGTGGATCGACGGACACCGTGTGCGCATGCGGCGCTCTGATCTCCCCGGCGGAATGGAGTACCGAGCCGTCCACGACAAACGCGCTAAGGACGCCGGACTCCGATGCCACATATAACCGCCTCCAGGCCGCGTCCCACGCCAACACATCCGGATCATCGCCCACGGCGTGCGTCGAAAGCACCTTCATTGTTCGCAGATCGACCACCAGCAGCTTGCCATTTCCCTCGTTGGAGACGAACGCCAGTCGGCCAGGCTCGTCGATCGTGAACCCATGCGGATGGTCGGATCCCGGGAGATCGTAGCGCGCCACGATCTTCTCGCTTCCGGGATCGATTGCGACGAGCTGGTTGCGGGTCTGCACCGCGACGAGAATGCAGTGCGAGACCGAGTCGTAATGGGTATTTCCTGCCTCGCCGCCCAGCCCGATCGTCGACCGCTTCTTGTTGGTACGGGCGTCGATCACGACATCGGCATCACCGGATTCATCGGAGACGAACACCTTGTGCTCGACCGGGGCGTATGCGATTCCATCCGGAAAGCGGATATCACCAATTCGAGCGACGATCTTGAGGGTTCGATCATCGATGGCGGCGACTTCATGGTTTCCCGCCGCGGACGCATAGACGGTGTGATACGCGGGAACCACCCAGATTCCCGTCACGCGCGGCGTCCCGGGTACTTCGGCGACGACTCGCAAGGAGTCCAGGTCGAAGACGACGACGCGGCCGGCGTTCATATGGCTCATGTAGAGCCGCCCTGTTGTCGGATCGATAGTCTGGTAGTCGAACCGATTCGCCGGTCCTGGCAGGGACAGGTCTCGGACGACACGGAGCG
>DATEPP010000557.1:0-1337 GCA_035273165.1 Gemmatimonadaceae bacterium | reverse complement strand
CACGACGGACGTGACGGGTAACGTCGAGCTGCCGGCCGGAACCGAGATGGTCATGCCGGGCGACAACATCCAGATGACGATCGAGCTGATCACGCCGATCGCCATGGAGGAGCAGCTCCGCTTCGCCATCCGCGAGGGTGGACGCACGGTCGGCGCGGGCGTGGTTACGAAGATCTTGAAGTGAGGTGCTAGGTGCTGGGTGCTAGGTGCTAGAGAACTACCTGGCACCTAACGCCTGACACCTGACACTATCACCTAGCACCTAACACCTAGCACCTATTTCGTTATGGCTGGCAGAATTCGGATTCGCCTCAAGGCCTTCGATCACGCGGTGATCGATCAGGCGTCGGCGGACATCGTACGGACGGCGGAGAAGACGGGCGCGCAGGTGTCGGGTCCGATTCCGCTGCCGACGAAGACGCAGCGCTGGACGGTGCTCCGTTCGCCGCACGTCGACAAGAAATCGCGCGAGCAGTTCGAGCTCAAGACGCACAAGCGCGTCATCGACATTCTCGATTCGCGCGCGCAGACGGTGGACGCGCTCACGAAGCTCGATCTGCCGGCGGGCGTCGACGTCGAAATCAAAGTGGAGTGATCGGGTCATGATCGGAATCATTGGTCGCAAGCTGGGCATGACCCAGATCTTCAACGAGAACGGCGAACAGGTGCCGTGTACCGTGATCGCGGCGGAGCCGAATCCGGTGCTCGCGGTGACGGACAAGGCGGCGGCAGGTTTCGCGTCTGTTCAACTCGGATTCGAGCGTCAGCGGACCGCACAGGACGCGGGCAGCGGACGCGTGCCGCGCGGTCGCCGCGCGAACAAGGCGCAGCTGGGTCACGCGAAGAAGGCTGGCCTCGACTATGCGCCGCGCGTGCTGCGCAGCTTCCGTCTCGACGAGCCGGGAAACGCGAAGATCGAGATCCCGACCTACAACGTCGGCGACTCGGTGAAGGTGGACGTCTTTGCCGCCGGCGAGATGGTGAAGGTGCAGGGCACGTCGAAGGGGCGGGGTTTTCAGGGCGTCGTGAAGCGCCATGGCTTCCACGGCGGACCGAACACGCACGGCAACACGCGGCATCGCAAGCCGGGCTCGGTGGGTCCGGGCACCGATCCGTCGCGGGTCATCAAGGGCAAGAAGATGCCGGGCCATTACGGCGCGGCGCAGCATACGCAAATCGGACTGCGCGTCGAGAAGGTCGACGCGGAGCGCAACCTGATCTACGTCCGCGGCTCGGTGGCGGGGCCAAAGAACGGGATCGTCCTCGTCGAGAAGCAGGCGTAAGGAACCAGGTCGATGGCTGAGACTACGACATTCCAGGCGGCCGCGTACACGGCC
>DATEPP010000556.1:0-4575 GCA_035273165.1 Gemmatimonadaceae bacterium | reverse complement strand
CGTGAGCCCGGCGACGAGCCGATTCCTCTCCAGCGTCGAGCACTCGGTGATCAACATCCAGTTCGCCGCCTCCGGCGTTCAGCGCCACTTCCGGCAAGAGGCGACCATCTCCGTGCGAGCGCGGTAACGGGCGCTGACTGGCGCTCAGGGCTCGTCGATTGGAGGCGGCGCGGGGCGAGGCGTCGCCCGCGGCTCCTGGAGGAGACCGCGCCCCGGCATCCACCGTCCGGCGAATACCTGGCGCAGTACCCGCCAGATGAGCCGCACGATTAGGATCAGCGCCACCAGGACGAGCGCCGCGAAGAGGAGCGTGAGGAACGGGTGGTGCCAGATCGCGATCCCGACCACCGACACGAGCGCCAGCTCGCCAATATTGGCGACGCCGTTCGTCACCGGCTCCGGTGAGGTGTCGATCGCGTAGCGAAGCCCGAGCTTGGTCGTGTGCGTGGTGACGGCGAATGCGCCGCCAAGCAGCGCCGCCACTAGGACGAGAATCGGGTCTCCGTCCCACATGGTGGCCGCGGCCAGCGCCGCCGCTGCCGGCGGGCGGATGACACTGTGGAACGTCTCCCACGCCGACGCTACACCGGGGACAAGCGTCGCCAAGAACTCGAACACGTAGAGGAGCCCGGCAATCACGATCACCCACGTATTGCCGAGCACGCCCAGCCCGCCCGGGAGCGAGCCCACCCACCCCAGGCGCTCCGCCAACCCTACCACGGCCACCGCCGCGTAGAGGTTGATGCCGGCAGCGTAGGCGATGCCGAGCGCCTGCGCGAGCGTCCGCAGCGACTCCACGTCAGATCCCCTCGCGCGCCGCGATAGCCGGCGCCGTCAGTCCATCAGGCGGAGCGGCATCACCAGGCAGAGGTAGTGCGCGGGGTCGCTCCATCCCTCCGGCTCCAGCGTGGCCGCCCGCTCGGGAGCACGGAAGGTCAGCTTGACCTCGTCCGTCGGCATGTAACGCAGAATCTCGAGCAGGTAGCTGGCATTGAAGCCGATGTCGAGCTGGTCGCCCGTGTAGCGGATCGGCAGCTCGTCCTGGGCCTCGCCCAGGTCTGGCGTCTGTACGCTAAACCGTGCCATTCCGCTGTTGAACGACAGGCGAACGCGGTGCGTCTGATCCGAAGCGATCACCGACATGCGCTTGAGCGCGCTCATCAGCGCCTGCTTGTCGGCGACGGCGATCTTGTCGTTGTCTCGCGGGATGACCTGGTCGTAGTTGGGGTACGGACCCTCGATCAGACGCGTGTACACCGCCGTGAACGGGGACCGGAAGCCGAGGTGGTTCTCGCCGCGCGCGATCTCGAGCTCCTCGTCCGCCGGAAAGAGGCGGCGGATCTGCTCGAGCGCCTTCGGCGGGACGATCAGGTCCCCCGACGGCGCGCCCGACGCCTCGATCGGCATCTCCATCTTGGCCAGCCTGTGCCCGTTCGTAGCCACCATCCGCATCCGGTCGGGACGCAGCTCCCACAGCACGCCATTCAGGATCGGCCGGCTCTCCTCGGCCGAGACGGCGAAGGCCACGTGCGAGATCAGCTTCTGCAGATCGCCCGACCGGATGCGCCAGCTGTCGGCGAACTTGACCGCGGGGAAGCCTGGGAATTCGTCCCGCGGCAGACCGAGCAGCCGGAAGCGCGAGCGTCCGCAGTCGATCGTTACGCGCTGCTCGCCCGCAGCGCTGATCTTCGCCGGCGCCGGCGGCAGCTCGCGCGCGATCTCGGAGAGCTTCTTCGCCGGAATCGTGATTGCGCCCGGAGCCTCGACATCCGCGGGCACCTCCGTGCTCACCGCGATGTCGAGATCCGTTCCCGAGAGCCGGATCCCTTTGTCCGTCGTCTCGACGAGGATGTTCGCGAGCACGGGGAGCGTGGTCTTGGCCGGGACCGTGGCTGCCACCGCGGCGAGTCCCTCCTGGAGCTTCTCCCTCGAGATCGTAAACCGCATCAGCGCTCCTCTGTTGATCCGTCGGTCGGGCTACTGCTCTTACTGAACTAGATGAAAAAACTAGTAGCGGTAGTAGAGCGTGTGGAACTGTGGGCAATCGCCCGAAGCTATGCTCGCCGAAGGGTTTTCGCCACATCCCGCGATGTGGGACGACAGCGAAGCACTGCGCCGTTCTCCCCGCTTCGCGAGCTGCCTGGAGCGAGGAAGGGAGCTGGGATGTGGAGCGCTGTGGGTTGGTGCTCAGTCGTGCAGACTTTCCAACACGTTCTTCACATGGTCCAGATGCTGGCGCAACTCCGGCTCATCGCGGAGCATGACGGTCACCCGATCCAGGCTGTGAATGACCGTCGAGTGGTCGCGTCCCCCGAATGCCTTGCCGATCTCCACCAGCTGCATGCCGAGCAATTCGCGAGCGAGGTGCATGGCCACCTGTCGCGGCGTAGTGAGCGCCTTCGTGCGCGTCTTGGACTTGAGCCCCTCGGTGGTCACGCCCCATTCCTTGGCGACGGCCTGTTGGATCATGGTGACGTCGAGCGCTCGACGCTCCAGCCCTTCGTCGCCGGCGCGGAGCTTGTCGCGCAACGCCTCACGGGCGACGTCGACCGTGATCTCGCGATGCTTGAGCGAAGCGTACGCGAGCACCTTGATGATCGACCCCTCGAGTTCGCGCACGCTCGATCGCACGTGTTCGGCGATCAGCCGGATCACGTCTTCCGGGATCGTCATCTCCAAGTGGTCCATCTCCGCCTTCTGGCGGAGAATGGCGATCCGGTGCTCGAGATCCGGGAGCCCGATGTCGGCGACCATCCCCCACTGGAAGCGGCTCACGAGCCTGGCCTCGAGCCCCGGAATCTCGGACGGGGAGCGGTCGCTAGTGAGGATCACCTGACGCGCCCCCTCGTAGAGCGCGTTGAAGGTGTGGAAGAACTCCTCCTGGATCCCCTCCTTCCCCTTGAGGAAGTGGACGTCATCGACGAGCAGGAGATCGGTTTCGCGATAGCGCCGCCGAAAGGCGGGCATGGCGCGCGCCTGGATCGAGTCCACGAAGTCGTTCGTGAACTGCTCCGTGCCCACGTAGCAGATGCGCATCTCAGGGTGGCGGACCAAGATATCGTGCGCCACCGCCTGCATGAGGTGCGTCTTGCCCAGCCCGGTCGCGCCGTAGATGAACAGTGGATTGTACGCCTTCCCCGGCGCCTGGGCGACCGCCTGCGCGGCTGCGGCCGCAAGCTCATTGGACTTCCCGATGACGAACTGGTCGAAGGTGTAGCGGTCGCTGAGTGGCGCAGAGGATACGTGCTGCTGTCGCGCTGGTGCCTTTGAGATCTGGGCCGCCGGAGGCGCAACGAACAGGTCCATCTGGGAGCGCGCCTTGCGCTCCTCGTGCACGCGAAACACCACGCGGACCGGTTGCCCCAGCATCACCGGAGCGTAGCTCGCGAGCAGCTCGGCGTGCTTGGACTCGTTCCAGTCGGCGGCGAAGCGGTCGGGCGCGCCAATGACCACGGTATTGCCATCGAACTCGAGCGCCTCGGTGGGCTCGAGCCAGGTCTTGAAAGTCTGCTCCGGGAGCTCGTGCCTGGCGTGCTCGAGGAGGCGGGACCAGACGTCTCTGGCCGAGAGGGACATGCGCGATGTGGATGAGTCGGGGGGCGCGAAGGTAGGTTCGGCTTGTGGAAAAGTCAATGCGACCCACTTCGACCGACTCGTTTGGCGCCTTGACCTATGTATCAGCGCCAAATAGCTTTACGGTTCTGTACCAAGTTCGCTTTTCTCGTTCGCGCTCTGGAGCACTCATGGGGAAGCCCACCTATCGCCCTCGCAACAAGCGCCGTGTGAAGACGCATGGCTTTCGCACGCGCATGTCCACCAGGTGGGGGCGCGAAGTCCTCAGCCGCCGGCGGAAGAAGGGACGCAAGCGTCTCACCGTCAAGCTGCCGACCAAGTACGCTGGCGCCTGACCGGTTCTCTTTTCCGCGCACGCACCGGCTCGTTCGTCGAGCCGACCTGGAGGCAGTGTCCGCTCGAGGGAAGCGCATCCGGACCGACCATCTGGAGGTTCGGATCGTCGCTTCCCTTCTGCGTCATCCACGGGTGGGGATCATCGTTCCGAAGCACCGCCACTCGGCCGTCGACCGCAACACGCTGAAGCGCAGGCTCCGCGAGATCGCGCGCGTCGACATGCTTCCCGCTCTCCCGCCGTCGGACCTCGTGATCCGCGCGCGTCGTGAGGCATACGACGCCTCGTTCGACGCGCTCCGTACCGAGCTCGCTCGGGTCGTGACGCGAGCGAGCGAGCTGTTGCTGGAGGCGCACTGATGCGCACGCTGCTCATCCTGCTGGTGCGCGGCTACCAGGTGACGATCTCGCCCCTGCTGCCGCCGTCGTGCCGCTATTATCCAAGTTGCTCCGCCTACGCCATCGAGGCGATCGAGCGCCATGGCGCGATGCGCGGCGGCTGGCTCGCCGTCCGGCGAATTGCGCGCTGCCACCCGTTCCATCCCGGCGGCTACGACCCGGTCCCCTAATTCGCTCCGCTGTTCCCGTACATGGACAAGCTGCGACTTCTTCTCGCCATCGTACTCACTGCGGTCGTCGTCATTCTGACGCAGTGGCTCTTCCCGCCGG
>DATEPP010000555.1:0-4499 GCA_035273165.1 Gemmatimonadaceae bacterium | reverse complement strand
TCGCCGCCACGGCGCTGAAGAGCACCGGGATGCCTAACGCGAGGCTGATCAGCGCCATGAATCGAATCGCCATCGTCACCTTGCCGAGGACGTCCATCACCGTGCGCTGCACGAGCGACAGATCGATGCTCGAGACGTTCGGGTACGGACGCACGACGTCGCGCTGTACCTGAGCCACGGCCTGAGCACCTGGCACCTGGGCGAGAATCACGTATTGCCGCGGTGCGTGCTCCAGCGCGCGCGTCTCGAAGACGGCAAAGAAGTTCGGCTCGAAGCGGGCCCAGTTCACCTCGCGGAAGCTCGTGACGCGTGTCGGCACCTGAACGCCCTGCACATTCCAGGTGATCGTGTCGCCGATCGCGAGACGCAGCTCGTGCGCGACCGCGACGTCGATCGAGACCTCGGGCAGTGACGGCGTATCGCTGAGCGTGAACCACTTGCCCTCGACGATTCGCTCCGACGCCGTCGAGTAGTCACGAAATGTCGATCGATACTCTCGGCGGAGCGGCCACGCGTTGCGCCGAACACGCCGTCCGTCCGCGGAGGCGAGGGTGTCCGCCTGCAGCTGCGCCGCGGTCCTGCCGTTCACGGCCGCGATGCGCATCGTGACGAGCGGGACCTGCTGCTCCACCGTATACCCGTCGGCGCGAATGATCGAGTCGATGGCCGACGCCTGGTCCTGCTGCACGTCGAAGAAGACGAGATTGGCTCGCGCCTGACTGAGCTTCAGATCGAGCGTCGCGAGGAGGCTGTGGTGCACTTGATAGAGAGTACTCATCAAAAAGACGCCGAAGCCAAGGGAAAGAACAACGGCACGTGTTTGATTGCCCGGACGATAAAGGCTCGCGATCCCTTGCCGTAATACAAAGGGCCAGCGCGGCCGCACGACGCGGCGCGCGAGCGACGACAGCAGCACGGCACTTCCCCAGAGCGCGCCGACGGCGAGCAGGATCGCGACGCTGAACCCGACGCCCCGCTTCAGGCTTCCCGCGCGCGTCACGGCGATCGCGAGTACGCTCGCGACGATCGCCAGCGACACGCCCACGCGCAGCGGGTCGAGCCGGCCGAGCCGAAGCACGACAGCGTCTGCCTCGCGCCGCAGCGCCTGCAGCGGTGACACCCTCCGGATCGCGACCAGCGGTCGTAGCGCGAAGACAAGCGCCACCCACACGCCGACGAGCACGCCTAACGCGACGGAGGCCGGCGCGAGATGAACCGTGACATCCACCGGTAGAAAGTCCTTGAGCGCGAGTGGCAGCAGCAGCTGAAAGATCATCCCGAGGACGGCGCCGAGCAGCGCGCCAACGAGTCCCATGATTGCCGCCTGGACGACGTAGATCGCCAGCACCTGCCAGCTCGTGGCGCCGAGGCAGCGAAGTACCGCCACCGTGTCGATCTTGCGCATGACGAACGCGTGCACGCCGCTCGCGACGCCGATGCCGCCCAACAGCAGCGCCACGAGCCCGACGACGCCGAGAAAGTCTCGCAGTTGATCGATCGCCTGGGTGAGATTGATCTCGGTGTCGCGAACCGTGCGGACGCGCGCTCGTTCCTTGCCGATTTCCTTGCGAAGCCCGGCCGCGAACTTCTGTTGGTCCGTGCCGTCAGGGAGCTTGAAGAGCGTCTCGTAATCGGCTCGGCTGCCGAAGACGAGCAGCTTTGTCTCGTCGAGATATCGCGCCGGGATGTAGACGCGCGGGCCGATCGTCGCGCTGATGCCGACTTCGCCGGGCACGTTTCGCAGCGTTCCCGAGATGACGAAGCTGGCGAGACCGATCGAGACCGTGTCGCCGATGCGTGCGTCGAGCGAGACGAGCAGCGCGGGATCGACGACGGCGTTCGCGCCGCTCTGGATGGCAGGCCAGGCGTTAGGCGGATCGCTCGTGATCTTCCCGTAGAAGGGATATCCCTCGCTCACGGCACGCACCTGGACGAGCCGCGTGCCACCCGAGCGCGGTACGAGCGCCATCGACGCAAAGTTCGTCGACCGCGCTTCGGCAATGCCATGTGACTGCAGCGAGTCGAGGACGAATAGGAGCCGCGGAGTGTATCGCTCGCCCGAAGTGAGCGACGCGTCCCCGCCGAGCAGGCCGCGCGACTGATCGCGCACGGATTCGGTGACGTTGGCCGCGAACGAATCGATGGCGACGAGCGCGCCGACGCCTAACGCGATCGACGACATGTAGAGGAGGAGCCGCCGTCGAGCGGTACGGCTTTCTCGCCAGGCGAGGCCGGGCAGGCGCGACCACCGGCTGGCGCTCATGCGGCGCGCTCCGTCTGCGTGTCGGATACGACGCGGCCGTCGCTCAGCCGGATGATGCGCTGCGCCCGATTCGCGAGAGCGGCGTCGTGCGTCACCAGCACCACCGTGGAGTTCGACTCGCGATTGAGCGACTCGAGCAGCTCCACAATCCGGCCGCCGGTGTCACTGTCGAGATTTCCCGTCGGCTCGTCGGCGAAGAGAATGCACGGCGCATTCGAGAAAGCGCGCGCGATCGCGACCCGCTGCTGCTCGCCGCCAGAGAGCTGGGTTGGGAAATGGTGCAGCCGGTCGCCGAGACCGACCCGGCGCAGCAACTCGCGGGCGCGGACGTCAGCGCCCGAGTCGCCGCGCAGCTCCAGCGGAACCTGGACATTCTCCAGCGCGGTCAGCGTCGGTATCAATTGAAAGCTCTGGAACACGAACCCAACTTTCTCACCGCGGAGCCGGGCCCGCGCGTCCTCGTCCATCGCCGAGAAATCCTCGTCGTCGATGAGCACCGTACCGCTGGACGGGGTATCAAGTCCGGCGAGCAGGCCGAGCAGAGTCGTCTTGCCGCTTCCCGACGGACCGACGATTGCCACGAAGGCCCCCTGCGGGAGACTGAAGTTCACATCGCGCAGCACCGTGAGCTCGTGCTCACCGCTGCGGTACTGTTTGGTTAGGTCGCGAGCGACGAGCATTGACGATGACGAAGCTGGGTCGAGAACGCCTGATGGCAGCGCTGGTCCTTGCCGGTGCGCTGGTGATGCCGGTGGCGTGCAAGCGCTCGAGCGCCGAAAGCGGCGTTCCGGGCGCGGGGCAAGGCGCGGTAGCGAAAGCTAGCACGCCGGCCGCTGGCGACTCCGTACGCGGTGGTGCGACCGCGGTTGCAGCAGCGGGGACGCACACGCTGCTCTTCATCGGCACCAGTCTCACTGCGGGGCTCGGCCTCGAGCCGGACAGTGCGTACCCGCAGCTCATCCAGGAGAAGATCGAAAGCGCGCATCTCCCGTTCGAGGTCGTGAATGCGGGACTGAGCGGCGAGACGACCGCGGGGCTGCTTCGCCGGCTCGATTGGCTGCTCAAGGGAAACTTCGACGTCGTGGTAGTGGAGACCGGCGCGAACGACGGTCTTCGGGGGACGCCCGTCGCGACGGTGAAGGAGAATCTCCGGACGATTGTGTCGAAGATCCGTGCGGCGCGGCCCCAGGCGCGGGTCCTCCTCGTGCAGATGGAGGCGCCGCCGAATCTCGGGCCGGGGTACACGCAGGCATTTCACGCGCTCTACGCGGACGTGGCGAAGGAGACTGGAGCGACGCTGATCCCGTTCCTGTTGCAGGGTGTCGCGGGCGAGCGAGACCTCAACCAGGCGGACGGCATTCACCCCAACCAGCGGGGCGAGCACATCGTTGCCGACAACGTCTGGCGGAGTATCGAACCGGTGTTGCGGCAAGCGGCCACTGGCCTGTAGGCGCTTCTGCGCCTACGTTTTAAGGCTGCACCCGGACACCGCAACTTTCGATCGAGCTCATTCTCATGGCCATCCCGGCAACCCAGATTCGGCGCGGCATGGTGATCGTCTTCGAGGGCGATCCCGTGCGAGTCGTGGAATTCCGACATCATACGCCTGGCAACCTGCGCGCGATGGTGCAGGCGAAGCTGAAGAACCTGCGCACGGGCTCCTCGTTCGAGCATCGCTTCCGCGCCGCTGACTCCATCGAGCCTGCGTCGATGGAGACGCACGACCTCGAGTACATGTACGACTCGGCGGGCACGTACCACTTCATGAACACCGAGAACTACGACCAGCTCGAGATGGACGAGGAGATGCTCGGTGACAACGCGCCGTGGATGCAGCCGGGGATGAAGATCCAGGCGGAGTATTACAATGGCCGGCCGGTGGGCATCCGGATGCCGAATTCGTTGGTGCTCGAGGTGGTCGAGACGTCGCCGGTGATGAAGACGGCGACGAAGACTGCCTCGTCCAAGCCAGCGAAGTTGGAGAATGGCGTGACGATTCAGGTCCCCGAATTCATCGGCACGGGCGACAAGGTGAAAGTGAACCCGTCGACGGGCGAGTATCAGGAAAGGGCGAAGTGAACGGTGAACGGTGCAACGGTGGACCGGCCACCGACCACCGGAAAAGGTTGATAAGGGCTCTCTGAAGGCTTAAAATTCACAGTCTACGCGCAATAACCGGCGCGTCATGGTGACTGTAGCTCAACCGGTTAGAGCACCGGACTGTGGCTCCGGGGGT
>DATEPP010000554.1:0-5284 GCA_035273165.1 Gemmatimonadaceae bacterium | reverse complement strand
GGCGACATGTAGTGCGGCGTCCCCATCGCGCGTCCGCTCGCCGTTAGGCGGCCGTGAAAGCGCGCCGTCGCGATGCCGAAGTCGGTGATGATCGCGTTGCCATCCTCGTCGAAGAGGACGTTGTCCGGCTTCACGTCGCGGTGCACGATGCCGCGGCGGTGCGCGAAGTCCAGCCCACAGGCCACCTGGGCTGCCGCCGCGGCGACGAGCGGCATGTCGACGTTGCCGTGCTTCTGCACCTTGTCCGCGAGCGAGCCGCCCTCGTAGTACGGCATCACCGTGTAGACGATGCCGTCGACGTCGCCGCAGTCGAGGATGGGGCAGATGTGAGGATGGCACAGCTGTGCCGCCGCCTCCGCTTCACGCCGGAAGCGCTCCGCGATCTCCGGATCCTTCCCGAGATGCGCGTGCAGAACCTTGATCACGACGCGGCGCGCGAGCAGCGCCTGCTCCGCGAAGTACACGTCCGCCATGCCGCCGCCGCCGAGGCGGCGAAGGACGCGGTAGCGGCTCCCGGTAGCACGGCGAAGCTTCGAGAGCTCCGCATCCGGCTGCTCGAAGGGCGCGGCCACGACCTCTGGCAGGGCCATGTCGCAGCGCGTGCACGTCGCGGCCGACGCGCGATTCCACGTCCCGCACTCAGGACAGAACATGCATCACCGGCTTCACGTCAGCTTCCGAACTGCATGCGGACGAAATCGAACGGGGGCCATGGGCCGCTGATGTCGAGCGCCAGCCCTGGGTTGCGCCGCCGCTGGTCGTCTACGGCCGAGACGAAGTCGTCCCACAGCTCCTTGTCAACGAGAAATGCCGAGCTGAGGACGATGCCCGTCACCTGCTCGGACTTGAGAGGAACGGCCACGACCGCGTGTCGGCGCAGCGACCGAAGCGAATCCGCCGCCGCCGCCGCGACTTCGGAGCCCACCTCGCGCTCCGTCGCCTTCCCATCCACTCGGCCGACGTGGACGCGCGCGACCGCACGGTCCTCGACGAAGGAGAGGGCTTCGGTCAACGCGACGTAATGCAGCTCGAGCCAGCGTGTGAGCGTCTCGCGGGTGCGGAAGACCGTGCCGACAGGCGCGGGCAGAATCGGGGCCTTGCAGAACACGTCGTCCACGACCCGACGGTACTGCTCGATCACCTCGCCGCTCGGCGCCCCGGATGCATAGTCCGCCGGCGCCACGATCGCGGCGACGTCGCGAAAGGGGAGCAGCTCCGCGCCTTCTGGCGGCTTCGCCTGCGCGTGGTGCTCGATATCGGTGATCCCGTACAGTCGGAGCGCGTTAGCCATTCGAACCAGAGCCGCAGTTGTTCGACGTCCTCATGAATTCCCCTACGCGCAGTCGACCTGGGAGCCAAGGTGTGCCGAAGTAAGACGACCACCCCGCGGGAAAAGTCGCGTCTCCGGCAGGTGGGAAATCAATCTCGTCCGAGGCCCATTCCCTAGCCCCCGGAGGCGAGCGCCTCCATGGTCACGATACAGGCCTGGCCGAGCCGATCGGGGACGTAGCCGCCCTCCAGCGCCGCCACCAACCGGCCTCCGCACCAGCTCTCGGCCCTCGAGACCATTTCCCGGGTCAGGCGATCGACGTCGGTGAGCTCGAGGGTAAAGCCGCCTAACGGGTCGCCGGCGAGTGAATCGTAGCCCGCGGACAGGAGGACGAGTTCGGGGGTCCAGTCGCGCGTAGCGGCGTCCACGGCACCGAGGAAGCTGCCGACGTAGCGGTCGGCCCGCAGCCCGGCCGGAAGTGGCACGTTCCAGATCGTATCCAGAGGTCCACGGTCCTCGGCAGCGCCCGTTCCGGGGTACCACGGCCACTGGTGCATGGAGACGAACCGCACGTTCGGCTCATGCTCCACCAAGGCCTGGGTCCCGTTGCCGTGGTGGACATCCCAATCGACGATCAGGACCCGATCCAGTCCATGGCGACTGCGGGCGTATTGAGCCGCGATGGCCACGCTCCCGAAGAGGCAAAAGCCCATGGCGCGCTCGCGAAGCGCATGGTGGCCCGGCGGCCGCACGGCGCAGAAGCTCCGGGTGGCGCGGCCATCCATGGCCATGTCCACGCCGTCCAGGACACAGCCCGTGGCCGCCGTCGCCGCGTCCCACGAGCCTGAGCTGGCGACGGTATCAGGATCCAGCTGGCCGCCACCGGCTTCCACGAACGCACGAACGCGCTCGATGTACGATCGGTCGTGCGCCAGGGCGAGCTCGTCGACGGTCGCGTGACGCCCGTCGACATGGAGGAGCGCATGGAAGAGCTCAGGATGCTCGCGCAACGCGCGCGGGATGGCCCGCAGCCGCCCGACGTGCTCCGGATGCCCCCAGCCGGTGTCGTGACGGCCGCAGTCCGCGTTGGAGACGAACGCCACCGTCATGGCGCGGACCCGTTATCGCGTCAGCGAACGGGCCGGCGTCGGCGGTGAGTCAGGAGCAGGATGGAGCCGTTCTCGATGCCAAGATCGGCGATCGGCGATGCCTCGTCGAGAATGTCCCAGCCGCGGAACTTGAGCACGAAATCGTTGTGCAGCTCCGCCTCCGGGAAGAGCGCCTCGAGCGCGCGGACCTTCACCGTGAGCAACGGCTCGCGGGGCGCGACGACGAAACGCACCGCGTCCCACACCTCGGGCATCTCGACGCGGATGGTGAGCCCTTGTGCGCCCTGCGGCACGAGGCGAATCGTGGACGAGCGCGCCCGGAGCTGCGCGACGAACGGCTGGGTCATGGCTGCGCTCCGGGAAGCGTCGAGAGGAAACGCGCGACCTGCATGTCGAAGAGGTACGTGGAGCCCGTAACCCGCGTCCCACCGTCCGCCGGGGCGACGCCGATGACGATCTCCTCACCCCCCTGGCCGCGGAAGCTGACGAAGGTGGGCCCTTCCATGTCGAGGAATGCGGCGTAGAGCGTGCTGCGGCGCGCGAAAAACTTTTTCGCCTGCGCCAGGACCTCCGCGGGGGCGAGCGAGGTCTGCGCTTCCTGCATGGTGCGTTGTGAGGCGGCCATTTAGAGAATGCTGATTGCGGGTCAGTGAGTATCCGGTGGCGGCTCGTCGTTCGGCTCGTACGCCAGCGGAATCTCCACCCGGAAGGTCGAGCCCACGCTTGGCGTCGAGACGAGGACGATGTCGCCGCCCAGTAATCTCGCCAGGCGGCGAGCCAACGCGAGTCCCAGGCCAGAACCGCCGTAGCGGCGCGTCAACGATCCATCCACCTGGCGGAACTCGTCGAAGACGAAGCGCTGAGCCTCGGGGGGGATGCCGATCCCGGTATCGTGCACGCTGTAGATCACCCGATCCTCGAGCACCTCGAGATCGACGCGGACCTCGCCCGCATGGGTAAACTTGTAGGCGTTACCGAGGAGGCTCGCGAGGATCTTCGCGATCTTTTTCTTGTCGCTCCACATCACCCGCGCGGGCGGCCGATGGTCGCCATCCTCGCTCTCGGTGCGCCGCTGCTCGACGACCCGCAGATCGACCTCGGCGGCACGGCCCTGCGTGCTCTGGATGGCCATGTCGAGCGGCTCGCGCGGATCGAAACCGCTCACGATCACCTCGAGACCGCCGCGCTTGAGCGTCGTGAGCTCGAGGAGATCACCGATGAGACCGAGCAGCTGCTCGCTCGCGTTCTTCACCTGGCCGAGCGTCGTTTGCTGCTCGTCGGTGATCGGACCGGCGAGCCCCTCTTGCATGAGCGAGATGTAGCCTATCACGGCGGTGAGCGGCGTTCTCAGCTCGTGCGAGATGTTGGAGAGGAACTCGTCCTTGATGCGACGCGCCTCGAGGAGCGCGACATATTGCCGCTCGAGCTCGGCGTTCGACTCGACGAGCGCACCGTTGGCGCGCCGCAGCTCCTCGATGAGTCGTGCCTTCTCCGCGGTCGCAGCCATCTGATCCGCGACCATGCGTAGAAGACTTCGCGTGTCGCTCGTGAGCGCGCGCGCGTCCGAGAAGTAGAAGGTGACCGTGCCGAGCACGGCTTGGCCGGTCTGCAAGGGCAGCGCGACGAGCGATCGGAATCCAAGCTCGGTTGCGACCTCCTGCCAATCCTCGAGCGACGGATCGGCGAAGACGTCGGCGACCTCGATCGTGCGGCGCTCGCTCGCCGCCTCGCCACTCGGTCCAAAGCCGAGGCGGACGCGCATCTCGCCGAGAAAAGGTGAGAATTGCGCGGGCCAGTTATGCACGGCTCCGAGCCGCATCAGCTCCGATGCGCCATCGATGAGATAGACGCAAGCGAAGGAAGCGCCGACGAGTGGACTGACGCGATCGAGCGCGAATTGAAAGACATCCTCGGGGCGGTCCGCCGTGAGGAAAGCGTGAACGATCTCACGCACCGCGATGAGCTCGCGAACGCCTGGATCGACGCGGGAGCTCGCCTGCATACGCTCTGACGTCGTCACGCCGCCACCATTCGCTCTGGACACGGGGCTAATGTACTGCGGGCGCCGGTGCCAAGCCAGAAGGCATGTCTTTGCCGCTATGAGGTTTGCGGCGCGCACGCGACGCGCACGATCGCATCGTGGATCAGCCTCGTACCGAATTCCAACGAGTCGAGCGAGATGCGCTCGTCGTTGCCGTGCATTCGCTCCTCGTCCGATTGCTCCATGGGAAAGGGGAGAATGCCGAACGCCTGAACGCCGAAGCGACGCATCGGCGCGCTGTCCGTCGCGCCGGTACCGAGATAGGGCACGACTACCAGCTCGGGGTTGAGCGCGCGCGCCGCGTCGGTGATCGCCGCGAACATCGGCGACGCGAAGTCACTCGTCGGCGACTCTTCGCCTCGCGACACGATGCTGATCTCGACCCGAGCGTCATTCACGATTCGGGCGAGATCGCGCGCGACATCGTCGATGCGGTGGCCTGGGAGCGTGCGAACGTTCAGCGTTGCCGATGCTTCCGCCGGGATCACGTTAGGCGCGATGCCGCCCGCGAGCATGGTGGGCGACACGGTGGTGCGAAGCGTCGCGTCGAGCAGCGGTATGTCACGTAGCGCGAGCGCGCCACGCTCGGCGCGCTCGTCGTCATCGGATGCGACGTCCGCCATCGATGCGCGCATGCGCTCGTCGGGCCAGACGCGGCTCAACTCGCGAAAGAAGGTGCGTGTCGTCGGCAGCAGACGCAGTGGAAGCGGCGAGGCGTGAATGGCCGCCACGGCTCGCGCCAGTCGCGCCACCGCATTGTCCGCCAGCGGCACCGAGGCGTGGCCCGCGTGTCCGTGCGCCGTTAGGCGGATGATGTTGGCAACCTTCTCCGCGCTCTGAACGGCGAGGTAGAGCGGCTTTCCA
>DATEPP010000553.1:0-2623 GCA_035273165.1 Gemmatimonadaceae bacterium | reverse complement strand
GGATAGCGCCGGCCGTTGAAGGTGAGGCTATCGAAGTCGAGTACGAGCGCGGCCGTCTGCGTCGCATTGCTCGCTGGCGTGACGGCGGTTACGTGGCCCCATACGCGGGCGCCGCTGGGCACCGTCAATCGTCCATTCTGCGCGACGACGGGATCGACCACGGTCGCCGAGAAGGTATCGCCGGTGTGCGAGCTGTTGGTGCCGAGCTGTTGATCGAGCGCGAGATTCATCGTCACGCCCGCGGGCAGGGTCCGCGCGTTCACGGGCGCCGCGGTCGCGGGCGTTGCGATCTCTCCCGACGCGGTCTCCACGCGCGGTGAGCTCGCGCAGGCCGAGACCGCAAGAATGGTGACGAGCGCCGATCCGATTCGTTTGTGATGCATAGCGTCCTCCATCTGGAAATGCGTGTCCATGAGCGGGCAAAAGACAGACCGCCAGGGGACGATGAGAGTGCTTCACCGCTCGCGCCCGTGCGCGCATATTGAGAGAAGTCGTTTTTCCCGCCCATGATCGCTCACGCTCTCATCACTTCGCTTCTCGCCGCTGCCGCGCACGCCGTCGTGCCCGCCGCGCCGGATTCATCGATAGTCATTCGGGTCAATCAGGTGGGATATCTGCCTGATGCCCCGAAGGTCGCCGTCGCGTGCGGGCTCGATTCCACGCACGTGACACGCGTCACACGCACCTTCGTCGTGCGCGACGCGCGCGGCCGCACCGTGTTCGGTCCGCGCAACGTCGTGAGCAGTGGGGCGTTCGGACCCTGCCAGCGCACCTGGCGTCTCGACTTCTCCGAGCTGCGCAAGCCGGGGCGTTATCGCGTCGCCGCATTCGGCGTCAACTCTCGCGAGCTGCGCATCGACGCCCACGCGTACGACGGGGGCGCCGACACGCTGCTCAACTACATGCGCGAGCAGCGCTCGGGGTGGAATCCGGTCATCGGCGACTCGGTGCACACGCACGACGGCATCGTCGTCGACGACACGGGGCACGCGGTGAAGACGATTTCGGTGAGCGGCGGCTGGCACGACGCGTCGGATTATCTGCAGTACGTCACGACCTCCGCGACCGCGACGTACATGATGTTGCTCGCCTATCGCGATCATCGTGAGGCGTTCGGCGATGACTTCGACGCCCGCGGCGCCGCCGGAAGGAATGGTGTTCCGGACGTCCTCGACGAAGCACGTCACGGCCTCGAGTGGCTGGTCCGGATGTTCCCGAACTACAGTGAGATGTACAACCAGATCGCGGACGATCGCGACCACACGTATTTCGATCTCCCGTGGACCGACTCGTCGGACTATGGGTGGGGAAAAGGAAAGGAGCGTCCCGTCTATCCGTGCACGGGCCGTCCGCAAGGTTTGTTCGGCTACAAGAACCGCTCGACCGGGCTCGCGTCGACCGCTGGGAAGTACACCTCGGCGTTCGCGTTAGGCGCGCAGACGTACGGCGACCTCGATTCGACGCTCGCCGACACGCTGCGACGGCATGCGCTGATTGCCTACACAGTCGGCGACACGTACCGAGGTGTCTGCCAGACGGCGCCCGGCCGCGCACCGTACTTCTATGAAGAAGCGAACTGGGTCGACGACATGGAGCTTGCCGCGGCGGAGGTGTATGCTCTCACGGGCGATCGCATGATCCTCGGCCGGGCCGTGGCCTACGCTGAAGACGAGCCGGTCACGCCGTGGATGGGTGCCGACACGGCACGACACTACGAGTTCTTCCCCTGGTACAACAATGGCCATTACGCGACGTGGCGCGCCGCGTTAGGCCCGGGGATCAAACGCGAGATGGAGGACTATTACCGGCGCGGCATCGAAGCCGTCATCGCCCGCGCGCGCAATGGCTTCCGCGTCGGAATCCCGTTCATCTGGTGCTCGAACGATCTGATGACGGCGTTCGCGACGCAGGCGATGCTCTATCGCCAGATGACTGGCGATCAGCGGTATCGTGAGTACGAGCAGGCGGCGGTCGACTGGCTCCTCGGCACGAACCCTTGGGGGACGTCCATGGTGATCGGCTGGCCTAACGATGGTGTCTGGGCCCACGACCCACACTCGGCCATCGCGAGAGATCTCGGTGTGGAGAAGCTGCGAGGCGGCTTGCTGGACGGGCCGGTGTACCGCTCGATCTTCCAGAACCTGAAGGGGATCGCGCTGCACGATGCCGACGAGTACGCGCCGTTCAACACGGGCTTCATCGTCTACCACGATGACATCGGCGACTACTCGACGAACGAGCCGATCATGGATGGGACGGCGAGTCTGGTCTACCTGATCTCGGGGTATGCGGTAGAGGGAATGGCATGCGAGCAGCGCGCGGAGCTGTGTGTCTCGTCAGTGGCGAGCGATGGATCTGCACGCAAACGTCGTCGAGGGAACTGACTATCGCTGGTGAGTCCCCGGGATCATCAGGTCGGACAGATGGAGGGAGACCGCCGGCCGCTGACGCGCGTTTAGGTGAATACGTGAGGGACCGCGACGCCGTTTTTCCGAAGGAAAGTGATCAGATCGTCTTGCGGGACAAAGCGCGCCCCCACTGCTCGCTGAGAAATCCACGAAGCCGGGAACGCGTTTTCGCGTTCGCTAAACCTTTGAAGAAAGAAAGCTCCATTTCCCTAATT
>DATEPP010000552.1:0-2928 GCA_035273165.1 Gemmatimonadaceae bacterium | reverse complement strand
TCGACGATCGCCACGCCGCCGCGTGGCCGGGGCGCGCGATTCCGCACCAGCACGAGAGGTTTCCAATCGCCACGAGCGGTCCGCGCCGCGGCAGGGTCGTGGCCCACGATGTCCGCGGTGGCATCCTCGCGGATGCCGTTCGCCTGGGCCATTGCATCGCGAAGGCGAACATCCATCGCACGCGCAACCTCGTCGATGGAGCAGCCGCAGAGCGTATCGTGTGGGTGCGCCTGAAGGAGCGTTCGCCAGGCAGCGACCAATAGGGGAAGTCGCGACGTGCGGCCCCTCAGCCGCGCGAGCGCGGCCCACGGCTCGGCGTCACGAACGAGCGCGCGTTCGGCGCGGGCGTTCTCGCGCTTCTGCGCGGCGCGGGTCGCGAAGGTTCCCTGAAGCGCCCAGGTGTAGCCATAGGAGTCGCGCAGCTCCCCGTGAACGACGGGAAGATGCCACGCCGCAGTCGCGGTGAGCACGTGCTTCGCGAATGCAGCGAGGGAGCTCGCGCGCACGGTGTCACCGCTGTGCTTCGCGGCCTTCTTGAGCGCGCGCACCGCTTCGCGCTGGTGCTCCTGGCGAGCGTGGTGATCTGCGCCGTTAGGCAGGAGGACGACGCTCGTCGCCGAGCGCGGCGAGAGCTCGTCGCGTATCCGCGTCCAGCGTTCCTCGGCGAGCGCGGGTGCGACGGGCAGCGCCGAGGCGTACTCGTATCCGCTTCGCGGCAGATGATACAGCACGACGCTGTCGCCGCTGTCTGCCTGCCAGCGCACCGTGTCGGATGCGGGCCAGCGTCGGCCGCCGAACCCCCGCCAGGCGATGGCGATGGGGATCTCGAATCCCGCGGCTATGGTCGGCAGTGCAGCGGGGTGGCCGAACGAATCGGGGCAGTAGAGGACCGGCGGTGGCGTCGCGCGCAGCCGTTGCAGAATGCGCCGCCCGACGAGGAGATTGCGCACGATCGCTTCGCCGCCCGGAATGAGCTCGTCGGCGAGGACGTACCACGGACCCGCCTCGAGGCGGCCGGCGTGAAGCAGCGACGAGAGTTCGGACGCGCGCTCCGGTCGCATCTCCAGATAGTCCTCGAGCACGATGGCCTGACCGTCGAGGAGGAAACTCTCACCGTCACCCGGCGGATGGTCGAGGAGCTCGTCGATGAGCGCGACGAGACGCTGGCGGAATCGAACGAATGGATGGTACCACTCGCGATCCCAGTGCGTGTGCGCGACGACGTGAGCGGTGAGCAATGACGGTTGACGGTTACCGGTTGGCGGTTGGCGGTTGACTGTGATGGGAAAACAAAAGGCCGCGGCGAAGTTCGCCGCGGCCTCCGTGTCGACGCAAGTCCAGCGGGTTACGTGCTCAGGCGACGGGCCGGCGACCGGTCACGAGCCGATAGACGATCACGATGAGCGCGATCACGAGCAGGAGATGGATGAGTCCTCCGCCGACATGAAACGCGAGAAAGCCGAGCGCCCAGAGAATGAGCAGGATGACGGCGAGTGTCCAAAGCATGACTTGTTCCTCGATTGATTGGTTTGGCCACGAGCAACGCTGCTTGCCAACGACGCCGGGGTGTTGAGCAACACTCGTACCGAACTAAGCCGTCCACGCGGAGTGCGCCGTCACGAATCGCCCAGCTCGAGTGCGTGCTGAACGTCACCTTCCGTCTCGGACGTGGGCGGATATGTAACTTCACCTTCCTCGACGACGGCGAAACGGGTGAGGCGATGCGGGGAGACGCCGGCATCCATAATGTGCTCAACTTGCACGCCGCGCGCGGTGAGGGCGTCGCTGACGAGCGTCCGATGGCAACGCCAGGGAACCGCCTCGGAGCACATGATGACCGTACGCTTCGTCGCGCCGAGCTCAATCAGCTCATCGAGCGCGGCGTGAAACTCCGGGGTACGCATGTATTCGGCGTACGCACGAAAGCTGTCGTTCCGCCAGGCCGAGGGCGGCGCGTCGGGTGCAAGGCGGCGGCGCCCGCCTAACGAGGGACGATGGAGGTACTCGATGCCCGCCGCAGGCAACTCGCGCGCGAGCGACTCGCGGTTGAAGTGGGGGTGACGGCGTGAGCCGGGAAAGGCGCGTATGTCGACCAGTCGCGCGATGTTCGACCGCGCGAGGAGCTCGAGGAAATCCGCGATCGGGCGAGTGGAATGCCCGATCGTGAAGATCGTCACGGTATCGGCGGACCGCCTGAAGACGACGATCCCTCGCCCCGGATGCGCTCGACGGCGACCGGGCGATCAACGGAGATCGGCCGGTCATGCAAGGCGTCCTTGGCGATGTGGTATGTCTGACGGGCGAGCAGCACGCGCGACGCCCTGACGTCGTGTCCCACGTCGATCAGCAGGTGCGCCAGATCGCCAGTGCCCCAGAGGACGCCGGCAAGCACGATGAGTCGGCTCGCTTCACCAAGCAGCGTCGGGATGGACGCCGCCCCCTGTGCGTACAGTCCCGTCGCGATCTCCGCGACGAGCAGCAGCAGCAGGATGATGGCCATGAACCGGAAGAGCTTCGACAGGTAGCGAAGCCCAGTGTACGGCTCGATGTCCGTGGCGCGAATGCCCGCGATGATCGCGCCCTCCTCATGCTCCGCGGGCTTTCCATTGCTCCGCGTTGGGACGACGCCGGCCTCTTCAGTCTCTTCGGCGACGTCACTTGTTCTCCGATGTTCTGCGATCATCATCCTCCTCCAGGTCCTCCAGTCCACCGCGCCCGATAGCCCCGTGTATCGATGTGAATGAAAGGACCGTGCCCGGGCCCAGCTGGATAGATGCCTGCCCCACCGACGAGCTCGGGATGGGCCGTCTCTACCCGGTCTACAGCGGCTTCAATGACTTTGCTGTCCTTCATGGTGATGTGGCCGTCATGGTCGAGGTCGTCCATGACACCGTCGTGGTTGCTGTCGATGAAGATGTCCGAGGCGTC
>DATEPP010000551.1:0-1210 GCA_035273165.1 Gemmatimonadaceae bacterium | reverse complement strand
GGGGGAGCGTACAAGGACGCCATCGCGCGCGTGAAGGAGTCCTACAACAACGGCGTGACGGACGAATTCATCGTCCCCTTCGTCGTCACCGACGAGCAGGGGCACCCGAACGGCGTCATTCGCGACGATGATGTCTGCCTCATGTTCAACTTTCGCGCCGATCGCGCGCGGCAGATTACGCGCGTGCTGGCGCGCAACAGCGGCCTGAGCAAAGACGGCGGTCGCGAGCTGCAGTCGTGGGAAGAGCTGGACGCGACAATCCCGCGCACCACCATTCCGAACAATCTGCACTACGTCTGCATGACGCAGTACGACAAGAACTTCACCCTGCCGATGATCATCCTGCCGGAGTCGATGGAGAATCTTCTGGCGAACATGATGGCGCAGGCGAGTCTGCGCAACCTGCGCGTCGCGGAGACGGAGAAGTACGCGCACGTCACCTACTTCTTCAACGGAGGCATCGAGAAGCCCTTCCCCGGCGAAGACCGCATCCTGGTGCCCTCGCAGAAGGTCGCCACGTACGACCTTGCGCCGGAGATGTCCGCCGAGGGAATCGCCGACACCGTGATCAACGCCGTCAATGACACTGCCTTCGAAGTGGTGGTGGTCAATTTCGCGAACGCTGACATGGTCGGCCACTCCGGCCGGCTGGAGCCGACGATCAAAGGCGTCGAGATGGTGGACGCGTGCCTCGGCCGCATCTTCAAGGCGATCCGGGAGCGCAACGGCACGTGGCTGATCACGGCGGATCACGGCAATGCCGAAATGATGGTCGATCCGGTGAGCGGCGGACCGCACACCGCGCACACGACGAATCCGGTTCCGTTCATTTACGTCAGCGAAGACGCGGACCGCGTGGCGCTCAGGCCAGGCGGCTCGCTGCGCGACATCTCGCCGACGATGCTGGGCCTGCTCGGCATCGATCAGCCGAAGCAGATGACCGGCGGGGATTTGCGCCAGTTCAAGTCGTAAGCAGCATCACGGAAAGCGCGGCGCCGGAGAGCCATCCTCTCCGGCGTCGTTCTTTCAGGCGACCGTGTGGTAATCGCCCCAGGCGTCGCGCAGCCGTTCTGCGGCCTCGGTTGCCGGAACCGCGCGGGGTCTTAAACGCCGCGTGCGGTTCATTGCGGAACGAGGCGATTGCCGCACGAGAAGAACGACGGCAGCGGTGGCGACGGAGACGAACAACAGCGCTCGAAACATGAAGGAA
>DATEPP010000550.1:0-10647 GCA_035273165.1 Gemmatimonadaceae bacterium | reverse complement strand
ACGAGGCCGTCGAGCGTAGCCAACTGCTCGCCGTAGTCTGGCACCGGCACGTCGGCCGAGGTGGCGTCGAGTGGATCGCGGCCAGCAATTGCGCGAAGGGCTGCTGCAGCATCGTCCACCGTCCCCCCGAATACGCCGATCTGATCGAGCGACGACGCAAACGCGACGAGGCCGTAGCGACTCACCCGGCCGTACGTCGGTTTAACGCCGACGATACCGCAGAACGCAGCGGGCTGACGAACGGAACCGCCCGTCTCCGAGCCGAGAGCGACGGGTGTAACACCGGCGGCGACGACTGCGGCAGAACCTCCCGAGGATCCGCCAGGCACCAGCCTGGGATCGAGGGGGTGTTTCGTTCTTCCGAACGCGCTGAATTCGGTGGACGAGCCCATCGCGAATTCATCGAGGTTCGTCTTTCCGACGAGGATCGCGCCAGCGGCGCGGAGGCGCGTAATGGCGGTGGCTTCGAACGGGCTGTGATAGTCGGCAAGAATTCGCGAACCACAGGTCGTCGGAGAGCCGAGGGTGGCGATGTTGTCCTTCACGACAACGGGCACGCCCGCGAGCAGTCCTGCACGCGTGGGATCGAGACGGGACTCGAGCGCGTCCGCATCGTTATGCGCGGCGTCGATATCGCTCCAGAGGATGGCGTTGAGGCCATCGGCGCCAGCGCGAACGTCGGCCGCGCGCGCGAAGGTGCGATCGACGACGTCACGCGGCGCGCGCTGGCCGGAGATCAGAGAAGCTCGGATTGCGGCGACGGTTCCTTCGAAGGAGTGGGATCCGAAGCCGGGCACCGTCACGGCGAGCGCTCCGTGTCTTCGTGCGTCGCGAGCCGCGGGACGAGGAAGAAGCCATCTCGCATGGCCGGTGCGAAGAACGCCGGTGCGCGAAGGAGCGGAATCGGCGGTCCGGCATCGGGCCGCAAGCTCATAGCCCTTTCACTGTCTGATCTGGCAGAGCGCTCCTCGTCGACTCGTGAAAGCACTTGCATGTGGTCGAGGATCGAGCTGAGCTCCCGAGCCGCCCGCTCCGCGTCTTCCTCGCTGATTCCCAATCGTGCGAGCGATGCGATGTGACGGACCTCGTCGAGTGAAACGCTCACGCGCCGATCTCGCGCTCGAGATTCGCCTGCGCGACGACGAGCGTCTTGCGGCCGATAGCTTCGTCGTCGAAATCGACCTTGGCTTTCAGCTCGCGCCCGGTGCCGGTGAGCTCGGCGATGGTCCCGGCGCCGAACTTCCGATGTCTGACGCGCGCGCCCACCTCGATGATGGGCGCGTCCTGCGAGACATGTTCGTCGTCGGAGAAGATCGATTCGCGTGTGACGGGCGTGCCCGGCCGACGGCGTGCCGCCGACAGGGGAAACGCACTGTCGAGCGCATCGTCCAGCGGCGAGCCGAAGGCGCCGGCATCCCGACCACGAGCGTTACCCCAGCCTGACGAGGAGCCGCGCATGATGGCACGGCCCGAGCTCCGCACCTTCACGGTGTTACGCCGATCGAGGAGCGCCTCGGGAATCTCGACGAGAAAGCTGGACGGACGGGACGCGATGAGCTCACCGTTACGTCGTCGTTCCTCAGCGTGCGTGAGATAGAGCTTCCCCTCGGCGCGCGTGATGCCGACATAGAAGAGCCGACGCTCCTCCTCGAGCTGCGCGGGGTCGTCATAGGCGCGCGCGAGGGGAAAGAGGCCATCCTCGAGGCCACTGATGAACACGACCGGGAACTCGAGCCCTTTCGCGTTATGCAACGTCATCAGGGTGACGGCGTCGGCGGCGGCATCGAGGGAGTCGACGTCGGCGATCAGCGTCGCGCGCTGGAGAAAATGGTCGAGCGGACGGAGTCCGACTTCTCCGAGCTCGTCGGCGACCAGCTCCGCGGCGCCGGTGATGAGCTCCTTCACGTTCTCGATGCGGTCCGCAGACTCGGGTCCTTCCGCCTTGAGGTAGTCGAGGTACTTCACCGCGTCGACGACGTGTTCGAGCAGCTCGTCGACAGCAGCCTCGGTCGCCTCCGCACGCAGGCGTTCGATCAACGCGACGAATTGCGAGAGGGCAAGCCGCGCCGCCGGCCGGAGACCGTCGAGGAGCTCCGCGCGATTGGCCGCCGCGAACATCGAAATTCGCTCGCGTCGCGCCGCCTCGGCCAGCATCTCCAGCGTCGTCTCACCGAGGCCGCGCTTCGGGACCGCGACGGCGCGCCGAAACGCCTCGTCGTCATCGGGATTGGCGACGAGCTTCAGATAGCTCATCAGGTCGCGAATCTCGCGACGGTCGTAGAAGCGAACGGAGCCGACGATCCGGTACGGAATTGCCTGACGACGGAGAGCTTCCTCGAGCGCCCGACTCTGCGCGTTGGTCCGGTAGAGGATGGCGAAGTCGCGCAGGTCGAGATTCGCGGCAGCGCGCCGGTGCGCGACCTCGTTGACGATCCACTCGGCCTCGTCGCGCTCGTCGAGTGCGCGCAGGGCGGTGGCTGGCTCTCCGCCACTCCGCGTGGGCCGGAGCGTCTTGCCCATACGGCCCGTGTTCGCGCGGATGACCGCGTTCGCCACGTCGAGGATCGGGGGCGCAGAGCGATAATTCTCCTCGAGCCTAACGATCGCGGCGTTGGGAAAATCCTTCGTGAAGTCGAGGATGTTCCGAATGTCGGCGCCGCGCCAGCCGTAGATCGACTGATCGTCGTCGCCAACGACACAGACGTTCGCTTCCTCGCCGGCGAGCAAGCGAACGCGCTGATATTGCGCCCGATTCGTATCCTGGTACTCGTCGACAAGAATGTAGCGGAAGCGCGCGCGGTACGATGCGAGCTGGCCCGGATTCTCCCGCAGGAGCCTAACGGGTAGGAGGAGGAGATCGTCGAAATCGACCGCGTTGGCGAGGCGCAACGCGTCGCCGAGATCGTGGTAGATCGGCGCGACGGTGCGGGCGAACGGATCCATCGCCAGCGCCGAGTACTCCGCCGGTGCGACGAGCGCGTTCTTGGCGTCAGAGATTGCCGACTGGATGGCTCGCGGCGCGTACTGCTTCGTGGAGACGCGATGGCGCTCCATGAGCCGCTTGATGACGGCGAGCGAATCGTCCTGGTCGTAGATCGTGAAGGCTGGTGAGCGCTCGACCAGCTTGGCGCCGGCGCGCAGCATCCGCGCGCCGATCGCGTGAAACGTCCCGATCCACATCCCCGCTGTCGAACGGCCGAGAAGGCGCTCGACGCGATCGCGCATTTCGCCGGCCGCCTTGTTGGTGAAGGTCACGGCGAGAATGGAACGCGGATCGACGCCGTGAACCTCGATGAGGCGGGCAATGCGCATCGTGAGGACACGCGTCTTGCCGGAGCCGGCGCCGGCGAGAACGAGGATAGGTCCGTCGCGGTGGAGCACGGCCTCGCGCTGGGCAGGATTGAGCCCGCTGAGGAGCTGCTCGTTGGAGATCGGCGGTGATGTTGTCGTCGCTGCTGCCATCATCGAAGTATAACGTCGAACGTAGCACCCGGATCACCGGCGGTGAGGACCAATTTGCCGCGATGGTTCTCTTCTACGATGCGACGCGCGAGTGAAAGACCGATTCCCCAGCCACTCTGCTTTGTAGAGAATCCCGGCTCGAAGATACGGGCGCGGAGACCTGCTGGTATTCCCGGGCCATCGTCGGCAACGCGAATGCGGACTCCGCCCTCCCCGAGCGCCGCGGTCGAGAAGCGGATGCGTCCGCCGCGCCCCGCGAGCGCATCGATGGCATTCTTCGCCAGCACTTCTATGGCCCACTCGAGCAAGACGGGATCGCCATTCACAGGCGTGGCGCTACCATCGTGCGCGACATCGATGGCGATGGTATTCGCAAGGGTTGGCACGCGAGCACGAAAGTAGGTGGCGACTCGATCGACGAGTCGTGTGACGTCGACCGGCTCGCACTTCGGCTCGCGACCAATGCGCTCGAATCGATGCGCGACCCGGTCGAGCCGTTCGAGATCGGCACGCATGTGAATGGCGGCCGCGTGCGTCGACGGATCTTCCGCGCGCTCCTCGAGCAATTCGATCCACCCCGCGAGACTCGAGAGCGGCGTGCCGAGTTGATGCGCGGATTCCCGCGCCATACCGGCCCAGATGCGCTCACGGGCGATGTTGCCGCGTACACGGACGACATAAAAGCCGACGACGAGCAAGATCGCGGCGGTGGCGACCTGGAGGACGGGAACGATGCGCAATCCTTCGACGAGCGGCGTGTTGCCGAAGTGAATCTGCCCGAGCATCGGGTCCACGACGGGCGCGTTCTCGGCGTCGAGACGCTTCACGTAATCGCGAACGCGCGGGTCTCTGGTGACGTCCTTCGCGTCGAAGGGAAGATTGGCCGCGGCGGTAGGGTTGCCGGATGCGTCCGTCACGATCACGGGCACGCCTTGCTCGACGATGCTGCGCGAGAGGCCGAGGAGCGCCTGGGTGCCCGCGCCCTCGGTGGTGTCGCCTAACGCGTGGTAGATGCGCGCGTAGATGCGGCTCGAGCGCTCCGCCTCGAGGCGCAGATCGCCGACGACGTGGTGGGTGTACCAGAGAATCGACCCGAGAAGAAGGGCGATGAGCGCGGCAAAGATGATCTCCGGGCTGCCGCGGCGCATGCGCTCACCCGATCCGGTCGGTCCCCATGTACGGCACGAGTACTTCAGGCACGGCGACGCTTCCGTCTTCGCGCTGATGCTGCTCGAGGATACACGCGATCGTGCGCGGCAGCGCGAGGCCCGAGCCGTTCAGCGTGTGCACGAAGCGCGGTTTTTCTCCCTTCGCCTGTCGGAAGCGAATGTTGGCCCGGCGCGCCTGGAAGTCCGTGAAGTTGCTGCAGGACGACACCTCGAGCCATGCTCCGACGCCGGGCGCCCACGCCTCGAGATCGTAGGTCATCGCGGAGGAGAAGCCCGTGTCGCCGGCGGCGAGCAGCTTCCGCCGATAGGCAATGCCTAACCGCTCGAGCATCGTTTCGGCGTGTCGCGTCAGCAACTCGAGCTGCTCGGCCGAGGTTTCGGGTGTCGCGTAGCGCACGAGCTCCACCTTGTCGAACTCGTGGGTGCGCAGGATGCCTCGGGTGTCCTTCCCCGCCGAACCCGCCTCCCGGCGGAAACATGGCGTGTAGGCAACGAAGCCTTTGGGGAGCATCTCGGCATCGAGGATCTCATCCCGATAGAGATTTGTCACCGGCACTTCGGCGGTCGGGATGAGGAAGAGATCGTCGCCCTTCACCGCGTAGGCATCCTCCTCAAATTTCGGAAGCTGCCCGGTGCCGGTCATGGTCGCGCGGTTGACGAGCACGGGCGGCCACACTTCCTCATAGCCATGCTCGCGGGCGTGGAGGTCGATGAAGAAGTTGATGAGGGCGCGGACGAGACGCGCGCCTAACGAGCGATAGGCGACGAACCCCGAGCCGCTGATCTTGGTGGCGCGCTCGAGGTCGATGATGCCGAGCGCGGCGCCGATCTCCCAGTGCGGCTTGACGCCGGCGGCATCGCGGGGCGTTCCCCATTCCCGAACAATGCGGTTGCACTCCTCTCCGCCGGCCGGCACTTCGGGTAGCGTGACGTTCGGCAGCTCGAGAAGAATCGTGCGCAAGCGATCTTCGGTCGCGTCGAGCTCGACCTCGAGCCGCGCGATCTCGTCGCCGAGCTCGCGGCCACGGGCAATAAGATCGTCCGAAGGCTCCTTTGCTTTCTTGCGGCGAGCGACTTCCTGCGAGTTGGCGTTGCGAGCAGCCTTGCGCTCCTCGACCGCCTGAATCAGGGTGCGGCGCTCACGATCGAGGCTCTCGCCATGATCGATGAGCTGGAGCATCCCTTCATCCGCGCCGCGGCGGCGCATCGCATCGCGCAGCAGGTCGACCTGCTCACGCAGGGCCCGCATGTCGTGCACGATTGCTCCGGGTCAGTCCTTCGGGATGCCCGAAGGGATGAGAGAGAGGAAACCGCAGTTCGGGTCGACGGTAAAGCGAGTGCGCACCGTACGCGTGCCGGGATCGATGCCGAGCACCTCGAGCTTCGCGTAAATGAGGTTGCTGTAGATCGAGAAGCTGCAGGCGCTGGGATCAGACGTCGAAATCGCAAAGACGTCGCCGACTTTCGCGGTAAAGAGCGAGTCGGTGATGTAGCCGTTCTGTGGGGCTTTTTGGAGGGCGTCGAAGCCGACGGTGACTCGCTGCATGCTCACGCTGTGGGCCGGAGAGAGCGCGCCGGCAACATAGCGCACCGTGTAGAGGGTGGCCTCACCCTGCGGGTCGATGTCGAACGAGAGATCGAAGAGAAAGTTGGAATTCACCACGACCGCCTGACGGCCGAAGAGCCAGAGGCCGGCGGGCGCGTCGACGGGCGTACCGTTGAGCGCGTAGACCGTGACCGTATCGGTCGAGTTCTCGGTCTGGGCCTTGTTACCGGTGAGGCTGCCGCACGCTGACGCGGTGGCGAAGATCGCGAGCGCAATCGCGAGGAAGGCGAGCGGATGATGCGCCCGAAATCTGGAATTCATGAATGGCGAAAAAAGACGGCGATGAATCGAGCGCGATGGAGTCTATGGCGTAGGATATCCGTGCGCTCGAGAGAGTTCAAGCAATTATCAGCGCTTGACTTCGGAAATCACGATCTCTAGCTTCGCCACCACTTGTCGGGAGGAATCGACGTGGCAAGCATCCGAGATCTCGTGGCTGCGATTCGACAGCGCGAAGGAGTCGAAGCAGCCGTCGTGCTCGGGCGCGACGGTCTCCTCATCGACGGCCAGGCGGTGCCTGGGATGGATCCCGAGCGAATCGCGGCGCTGATCCCACCCATCATTGGGCCCGCTGACGAGCTCGGAACTACAGTAGGGCGCGCCGAACTGCTGACCGCGGTGCTGGAGTACCGTGGAGGCATGGCCATCATCTCGGCGATGTCCTCGGAAGCAATCCTTTTCGTCCTCCTCACGCCGCAAGCGAACATCGGACAGCTTCTGTTCGAGCTCCGGCGCAATCGCGACCACATCGCCGCCCTCGTATAAGAATGGTCCCGGACAGCAGCTCGTCCGAACCGACGTATCACGTCCTCGTCGCCGACGACGAGCCACACATCGGGCGCATCATCAAGATGAAGTTGGAGCAGGGTCCATTCCGGGTGACGCTCGCCTACGATGGACGCGAAGCGCTCGACGTGCTGCGGCGAGACTCCGATGTCGATCTGGTCCTGCTCGATCTGATGATGCCGCATCTGAGCGGCCTCGACGTGCTGGCCGCGATGAAGGCGGACGCTCGGCTCCATGACCTTCCGTCGATCATTCTCACCGCGGCGGGACAGGAGCAGCAGCATCACCGGGCCCTCGAGCTCGGCGCGAGCGAGTTTCTCACCAAGCCGTTCAGCCCGAAAAAGCTGTATGCGCGCGCGGCGGAGCTGGTGGGCATCAGTGGCGAGGAGTCCGGCGCCGACGCACCGTGACCGAGCCAGACATCTGGGTTGTCGTTCTCGCTGGGGGCGTTGGATCGCGGTTCTGGCCACTGAGCACCCCGCGCCGTCCAAAGCAACTGCTTCCGCTGGTCACGGATCAGCCGCTCCTCGTCGACGCAGTGAATCGACTTCGGCCGATTGCGCCAGCTTCACAAACACTCATCCTCACGAACGCGTCGCTCGTCCCCGCGATCGGCGACGTGCTGCCTGACATTCCACGCGAGAATCTCGTCGCGGAACCCAAACCGAGTGGAACTGCCGCCGCCCTGGCGTGGGCAGCGCTGCGCATCCGCGAACGCGCCGGCGACGCGGCGGTGATGGTTTCCGTGCATGCTGATTGGGCGGTCCGGGACGAGGATGAATTCCGGAAGACACTTCGCGCCGCGGCGCGGGCGTCCGCCAGACATGAGAGTTTGCTAACGGTTGGCGTCGTTCCGTCCCGGCCGGATCCCGGTTTCGGCTACATCCAGCCTGATGACGAGGTCGAGAACAACGTTCGCCGGGTGGCTCGCTTCATCGAGAAGCCGGATCGGGCGCGCGCGGAGCAGATGTGCCGAGAGGGCTTTCTCTGGAATTCGGGAATCTTCGTCTGGCGCGTCGGGGATTTCATCGCGGAGATCCAGGCGCACACGCCAGAGATCGCGCCGGCACTGCGCGCGCACGCTGACGACGTCGGCGCGTTCTTCAATGCGGTAAAGCCGATCTCGGTGGACGTCGGCGTTCTGGAGCGCAGCAGCCGCGTGATGGTCATGGCGGGTGATTTCGGCTGGGACGACGTCGGTACGTGGGGCGCGCTGCGGCGCGTCCGCGCGGGCGACGCGTCGGGCAACGCGATGAGCGGCAATGCGCACGCGGTGAATGCGCGCGGCAACGTCGTGCACGCCGAGGGGAGCGAAGTCGTGCTGTACGGCGTGTCGGATCTCGTCGTGGTAGCTCGCGAGGGGCTGGTGCTGGTGACGACGGTCGACCGGTCGAGCGATTTGAAGACGCTCGTCGAGGCGCTGCCGGAGACGGTGCGCGAGCGCGATTGAGCGGGCTCTATCTCTACGACGACGAACGGGCGCGCGAGTTCGAACCATTCGCACTGACGCGTCCGATGGCGGAGATGGTCGCCGGCACCGCGTTGCAGCACGAGCGTTGGCAGACGGCGCTCCAGCTGCCAGTGACCGGAGTGATCACCACCGAACACCTGTCGGATTTCGAGGAAAGCCGGTCGAGCCCGACCGCGCACGGTGGGATTCCGGCTGGCTCGGTGATCGTGAACGCGCGGTTCGTTCCGAAGCTGAGCGCGCTCCGCCTGCCTAACGTTGGCACCGACGCGTCGGCCGACTTGTGGATGTCGGGGGGCCGAGTCGCGGCAGTGCGTACGTCGCGCGAGATCTCGACGGACATCTTTGCGGATGGACGCCGCACACTCGACGACCTCGCCCGCTCCGGCGGCGAGGTCGCGATGCTCGAGGGCTGGTGGATCGAGGACGTCTGGGACCTGGTGCGGCATCTGGCCGATCAGATCGCCGACGACCTCCTTCTCTATCAGCGACCCGAGTTCGGCGGCGTGGTGGCGGGCGCGCTCTGTGATTCGCCTCCAGATCATTCGGTCATCATTGGCACGCATCCCGTGCTCATCGCCTCCGATCGCGTTCACGCGGGCGAAGTGATCATCAAAGGCGCGACGATCGAGCCACATGTGGTCTTCGACACGACGGCCGGCGCGATCTACGTCGGTGCGGGAACGACGGTGAACGCATTCACGCGCCTCGTCGGTCCCTGCTACGTGGGGCGGCACTGCACCGTCCTCGGCGATCGGATCGCAACGTGCTCGATCGGCGATCATTGCAAGGTGCGGGGCGAGATGAGCAACACCGTCATGATCGGCTACGCGAACAAGGGCCATGACGGATTCGTCGGCCACTCCTACATGGGCCGTTGGGTGAACCTCGGCGCGGGCACGATCACGAGCAACCTCAAGAACACATACGGGCCGGTGAGCCTGTGGACGCCGCGCTCGATGCGCGACACCGGGATGCAGTTCCTCGGCACGATGTTCGGCGATCACGCGAAGACAGGGATTGGAACGAGCCTGACGACCGGAACCGTCCTCGGCGCTGGCGCCAACGTGTACGGCGCGGAGTCGCCGCCGAAAGTGGTGCCGCCTTTCGCATGGGGAAGCGCGCCACCCTACGAGGTCTATCGACTCGATAAGTTTCTCGAGGTGGCAGAGCGTATGATGGCGCGTCGCCAGGTAACACTCACGGATCGTGGGCGGCGGCAGCTCGCCGCGTCGCACCGGGCGCGATGGAGCGTGGAGTCGAGCGAGTGAAGGTCTGGATTCTTGGTACCGGCAGCAGTGGGAACGCCGTCCTCGTGGAGGGCGACGGTACGCGTGTGCTCATCGACGTGGGCTTTGGCCCGCGCACGTTGGCGACGCGTCTCAAGGCGGCGTGCGTCGACCCGGCGTCGATCGACGCGTGCCTTCTGACGCACGACCACAGTGATCACGTGAGTGGTGTTGCGCGTGCCGCGCGGCGGTGGGGCTGGGCCGTGTTCGCCACCGAAGGGACGATGCAGTCGCCGGCGCTCGCCGATGTTTCGGTCACGCCGCTGCCACTCGGCCAAGCGATGCGTATCGAAGGGCTCGAGCTCACGTCGGTCCCGGTGCCACACGATGCGACGCAGCCCGTGGGCTTCATCGCCACGTCGCTGTCGACGGGTGCCCGCGCGGCGATCTGCTACGACATCGGTCACGTCGATGAGAATGTTCGAACACTCTGTCGCGACGTGGACGTGCTGGTCCTCGAGGCGAATCACGACGAAGGCATGTTGTGGGCGGGTCCCTACCCTCCCTTTCTCTGCCAGCGGATCGCGGGCAACTTTGGCCACCTGAGCAACAAGGCCGCCGGTGCATTGGCTCGGGACAGCGTGACGGGCCGGACGGCGCACGTGGTACTTGCGCATCTGAGCCAGCAGAACAACACGCCGGAGATGGCTCGTGGTGCGGTTCGCTCGGCGTTGCGAGGGACGTCGTTCCGGGGCAAGCTCGTGACGGCCCCGCAGGACAGCGTGCTCGGTCCGTTCATGCCACGCGGCGGGCGCGTGGAGGATCCGAGACAATATTCCTTGTTTTAGTGGCGAGTGGCTGGTGGCGAGTGGTTAGTGAGTTCGGATGGCCGGCTTCGCGCCGGCTTTTCTTTCGTCCACTCGCAAC